>CAVCAX010000254.1:0-9320 GCA_963599995.1 Coprobacillus sp. CAG:698 | reverse complement strand
GGTGACACAGAGTCCCACAGAGTTTTTTTCTTTTTAGAAGTGTGTGGCCGCGGATTGCCTCCAAAATAGAACAAATAGAACTCTGTGTCACTCTGTGGTGAAGTATATCCTGCCTCCCGATAATAGAACTCCGTGGAACTCTGTGTTACTCTGTGGTGAAATATATATCCTGTCTCCCAACAATAGAACTCTGTGGGACTCTGTGCTACCCTGTGGTGATTTCCCTTCCTTTCTGCATAATATTGTACCGAACAACCCGTTTATATATTAATAAATCACTTTTGTATGCAATTTATTGATATCCGTCGTATTAAGGTTATATTGGTGATCTCTGCCGTTATTATAGCGGTAGCTTCTTTGTATTTCTCTCATCGGTTGGTAAAGGACCTTTCGATGGAAGAACGGCTCAAAATGGAGGTTTGGGCTGAAGCAATGCGTGCTTTCAGCGTTGCTGATGAGAATGTAGACCTTAATCTGGTTCTGAAAGTATTGAATGCCAATAATACGATTCCGGTGATCGTTTCCGATGCGGAGGGGAATATCCAGACTTATCGGAATATAGAGATAGCCTCCAATGACTCGGTTGCTTTCCTCTATAAGCAGTTGGAACGTTTTAAACATAGTGGAAGTGTAATCCGGATTAATTTATCCTCCGGAAGCGATTATATTGATGTCTATTATCAGGATTCTTTGATGTTGACACGCCTTTCCGTTTATCCTTACGTGCAGTTGGGGGTAGTGCTTATTTTTGTGCTGGTAGCCATATTTGCCTTACTTAGTTCAAAAAAGGCCGAACAGAACAAAGTATGGGTCGGACTCTCCAAAGAAACGGCTCATCAGTTGGGCACCCCCATCTCTTCTCTGATGGCTTGGACGGAATTGCTGAAGAGCGCATACCCTTCGGATAATTTGATTCCTTGCATGACCGAGGATGTCGCCCGGTTGCAAATGATAGCCAATCGCTTTTCGAAGATCGGCTCTGCTCCCGAAATGGAACAGGTGGATTTGGGAAAGTTACTAAAAGAAGTAACTGAGTACATGGCACGCCGTACTTCGAATAAGGTGGAGATTGTTACCCATTTGCCCGAGAAGAATATTATTATCCCTCTGAACGCTTCGTTGTTCGGGTGGGTAATCGAGAATTTGTGCAAGAATGCGATAGATGCGATGGATGGGGTTGGAAAGATAACAGTGTCTGTCACGGAGGCTGCCACCCGTTGGTATATCGATGTGGAGGATACGGGAAAAGGAATTATTAAAAGTAAGCACCAGACTATTTTTACGCCCGGTTATACAACGAAAAAGAGAGGTTGGGGACTGGGATTGTCTTTGGCCCGCAGAATCGTAGAAGAGTACCATTCAGGGCGTATTTACGTAAAGCAATCGGAGCTAAATAAAGGTACAGTATTTAGAATAGAACTTAAAAAGTGAATATTTACTGATAATTTGTGTGTTATGAGGATTATTATTTGTATCTTTGTCGCCCGAATTCTGTCTATCTTCTTGTTCTTGTTGGGAAAATGAAAGATGAAGAACAGAATATTTAGGCTTTTTTCGTACCTTTGCAACAATTAAAAAAGTGAAGCTTTGGGAAAGTTTGATAAATACAAAATAGATTTGAAAGGAATGCAGTCGGATTCAGTGAAATATGAATTTGTACTGGATAACCTGTATTTCGCTCACATTGATGGCCCTGAGGTTCAGAAAGGTAAGGTTAACGTAGAGTTGACAGTGAAAAGAACGTCTCGTGCTTTTGAATTGAACTTCCAAACCGATGGAGTGGTGTGGGTGCCGTGTGATCGGTGTTTGGATGAAATGGAACAACCTGTAAGCTCTTCTGATAAACTGATGGTTAAGTTTGGCCATGAATATGCGGAAGAGGGGGACAACCTGATTGTGATTCCCGAAGAAGAAGGGGAAATCAATGTTGCATGGTTTATGTATGAATTCATTGCTTTGGCTATTCCGATGAAGCATGTACATGCTCCGGGAAAATGTAATAAGGCAATGACCAGTAAGCTAAGCAAGCATTTGAGAACAAATGCGGATGAAGAGGGAGATGAAACGTTTGGAACGGACGGTGCAGATGATATTGCTATCGATGAAGCCGAAGAACAGACAGATCCCCGATGGAATGAATTAAAAAAAATATTAGATAATAATTAAAGTTTTAAGAAAATGGCACATCCTAAGAGAAGACAATCAAAAACAAGAACTGCGAAGAGAAGAACTCATGATAAAGCTGTAGCTCCGACATTGGCTATTTGCCCGAATTGTGGAGAATGGCATGTTTATCACACTGTATGTGGAGCTTGCGGATACTACAGAGGTAAACTCGCAATCGAAAAAGAGGCTGCTGTATAATTGCAGCGCAGTCTGAATAGACTTATACTTAATCAGACAGCCAGGGAGCATTGCTCTCCGGCTGCTTTAAGTATTAAGATGTATTGCTAAATTAAAATTGAATTAATGGAAAAAATAAATGCAGTAATCACAGGAGTCGGTGGATATGTACCTGATTATGTCTTGACTAATGACGAGATATCAAAAATGGTAGATACCAATGACGAGTGGATTATGACTCGTATCGGGGTGAGAGAAAGACGAATCCTGAATGAAGAGGGATTGGGTACTTCTTACATGGCCCGTAAGGCTTGCCGGCAACTGATGAAGAAAACCGGTGCTAATCCTGACGACATTGATTTGGTTGTTGTTGCTACTACTACTCCAGACTATCACTTCCCTTCCACTGCTTCTATTCTTTGCGATAAACTCGGACTTAAAAATGCATTTGCTTTTGATTTGCAAGCGGCTTGTAGCGGCTTTTTGTTTTTGATGGAAACAGCTGCTAATTTTATTCGCTCGGGAAGATATAAAAAAATCATTATTGTAGGTGCAGACAAGATGTCGTCGATGGTGGACTACACGGACCGTGCTACGTGTCCTATTTTTGGTGATGGTGCAGCTGCTTTTATGATAGAACCTACTACTGAAGATGTAGGGGTCATGGATGCTCTTTTGAGAACCGATGGTAAGGGCTTGCCCTTTTTGCACATGAAAGCGGGTGGGTCGGTATGTCCTCCTTCTTATTTTACGGTGGATAATCACATGCACTATATCTATCAGGAAGGTAGAACTGTGTTCAAATATGCAGTTTCTAACATGTCGGACAGCTGTGCAGCGATTGCAGAACGTAATAATCTGAATAAAGACAATATCGACTGGGTCGTTCCTCATCAGGCTAATATGCGTATTATCGATGCGGTGGCTCACCGTTTGGAACTTCCGATAGAAAAGGTATTGGTAAATATCGACAGATATGGTAATACCAGTGCGGGTACTTTACCGCTTTGTATCTGGGATTTCGAAGATAAACTCAAAAAAGGCGATAACTTGATCTTTACAGCATTCGGCGCAGGATTTACCTGGGGAGCTGTTTATGTGAAGTGGGGTTATGACGGAAAGAAGGAATAGTAACGGACGTTACTGATATATAACACATAAAACGCATCTTATTTCGATTCGATGCGTTTTTTTGTCTAAACCAATAAATAAAGGGTGATGCATAAAGCAGGTTTTGTAAACATAGTAGGTAATCCGAATGTCGGCAAGTCGACATTGATGAATGTACTGGTCGGCGAACGGGTCTCGATAGCGACTTTTAAAGCGCAGACCACCCGTCATCGTATTATGGGGATTTATAATACGGACGACATGCAGATTGTTTTCTCCGATACTCCGGGAGTCTTGAAACCGAACTATAAGTTGCAGGAATCGATGCTGAACTTTTCAACATCGGCACTGACGGATGCGGACATTCTGCTTTATGTTACGGATGTGATAGAGACTCCTGACAAAAACAGTGAGTTTATTGAGAAAGTACGTAAAATGACCGTACCGGTACTTTTACTTATTAACAAGATAGACCTTACCAATCAGGAAAAACTGATTCAGCTGGTGGAAGAGTGGAAAGCATTGCTCCCACAGGCCGAAATTATTCCGATCTCGGCGGCTTCGAAGTTCAATATTGACTATGTGATGAAACGGGTGAAGGAGTTGCTTCCGGATTCACCACCTTATTTCGGAAAGGATCAATGGACGGATAAGCCTGCACGTTTCTTCGTGAACGAAATTATCCGTGAGAAAATCCTGTTGTACTATGATAAGGAGATACCCTACTCGGTGGAAGTGGTCGTGGAGCAATTCAAAGAAGAGGCGAAGATGATACATATCCATGCGGTGATTTACGTTGAACGTGATTCGCAAAAGGGAATTATTATCGGGAAACAGGGGAAAGCACTGAAGAAGGTGGCCACGGAGGCCCGTCGTGATTTGGAACGGTTCTTTGGAAAAACGATCTTTTTGGAGACGTATGTGAAAGTGGATAAGGATTGGCGTAGTTCGGACAAGGAACTTCGTAATTTCGGTTATCAGTTAGATTAAGAATATATTCATACGACTGTGACAGTCGCAAAAACAACGTGTAGACTATGGGAAATTTAGTTGCAATTGTCGGACGTCCCAATGTGGGAAAGTCGACTTTGTTTAATCGCTTGACTAAAACTCGTCAGGCAATCGTAAATGACGAAGCGGGAACGACCCGTGACAGACAATATGGCAAGTCGGAATGGCTGGGCCGTGAGTTCTCTGTGGTTGATACCGGTGGATGGGTAGTCAATTCGGATGACATTTTTGAAGAGGAGATCCGCAAACAGGTGTTGATGGCGGTGGATGAAGCCGATGTAATTTTGTTTGTAGTAGATGTGATGAATGGGGTTACGGATCTGGATATGCAGGTCGCTGCAATTTTGCGACGTGCAAAGAGTCCGGTAATCATGGTTGCCAATAAGACGGATAATAATGAATTAAGATATAATGCTCCCGAATTTTACAGCTTGGGCTTGGGGGATCCGTACTGTATTTCTGCAATAAGCGGTAGTGGTACGGGAGATTTGATGGACCTGATCGTCAGTAAATTCAAGAGAGAATCAGAAGAGATCCTGGATGATGACATTCCTCGCTTTGCTGTGGTCGGACGTCCGAATGCCGGAAAATCGTCTATCGTTAATGCGTTTATCGGCGAAGAACGGAATATTGTGACTGAGATAGCCGGCACTACGCGTGACTCTATCTATACCCGTTATAACAAATTCGGTTTTGATTTTTATCTGGTCGATACGGCGGGTATCCGTAAGAAAAGTAAAGTGAATGAGGACTTGGAGTATTACTCGGTGGTCCGTTCCATTCGCTCTATCGAGAGTGCAGACGTATGTATCTTGATGGTGGATGCCACCCGCGGTATCGAAAGCCAGGATTTGAATATATTTTCTTTGATACAGAAGAATCAGAAGGGGCTTGTGGTGGTTGTGAACAAATGGGATTTGGTAGAGGATAAGACGGCAAAGGTCATGAAGACTTTTGAAGAGGCTATTCGTTCGCGTTTTGCTCCTTTTGTAGATTTCCCTATTGTCTTTGCTTCCGCATTGACCAAACAGCGTATCCTGAAAGTGCTGGAAGAGGCGCGTATCGTTTACGAAAACCGGACGATTAAGATTCCGACTGCACGGTTGAATGAGGAGATGCTTCCGTTGATAGAGGCCTATCCGCCCCCCTCGGTTAAGGGTAAGTATATAAAAATTAAATATATAACCCAGCTCCCTAATACACAGGTGCCTTCCTTCGTCTTTTTTGCCAATCTGCCGCAATATGTGAAGGAGCCGTACAAGCGTTTCCTTGAAAATAAGATGCGTGAGAAGTGGAATCTGACCGGAACGCCTGTAAATATCTATATCCGTCAGAAATGATGCCGAGCCGATGCACTTCATGATGCTTCTTATCGTGTTTTTTTGCTGAAATATAGCAACTATTTTGATGCTTTTATGCAACTTTTTACCTATCTTTGAAGCGCTAATTGAGATCACTCTCTCTTGCAGCTTTGTGAAGAAGAAGAGGACAGTAAATATGTCGTGGTGATATATGTCAATTCTATTAACTGGTTTTTTTTATAATAAAAGGGCGTACTCGATAAAAACGGGTGCGCCCTTTATTTTTTTTAGCTATAGTGGATGATCTTGTCGGCCTGGGGGCAGTAGAAGATCAGCCTTCTATATTTTGTATTTCCACATCTTTTACTTTACGGAGCAGGTCGGAAGCAAAAATGAAATTATTCAGCAGTTTGTTGCTGGAAGTGAAGATATCGTCTTTGGTACCTTCCCATTCTTTCCTTCCTTCGTAGATATAAATGATCTTTTCTCCGATTCCCATCACGGAGTTCATGTCATGCGTGTTGATGATTGTCGTCATGTTGTATTCCCGGGTGATGTCGTGTATAAGATCATCGATCACTAAAGAAGTCTTGGGATCAAGTCCGGAGTTCGGTTCGTCACAAAACAGATATTGCGGATTGAGGGCGATGGCCCGTGCTATCGCTACCCGCTTCTGCATACCTCCACTGATCTCTCCCGGAAACTTGTCTTTGGCTTCTGTCAGATTCACACGGTCGAGACAGAACATGGCTCGTTTGGTGCGGTCTCGTAATGTGTCGTTACTGAACATGTTTAATGGAAACATTACGTTGTCCAATACAGACATGGAGTCGAACAGGGCGGCGCTTTGAAAGATCATTCCCATCTCTCTGCGCAGCATCTTCTTCTCCTTTTTGCCCATCGCCAGGAAATTGCGGTGGTCGTATAGCAATTCTCCTTTTTCGGGAGCCAGCAAGCCGACAATACATTTCATCAGTACCGTTTTTCCTGAACCGCTCTGCCCGATAATCAGGTTGGTTTTTCCATTCTCAAAAGTGGCGTTGATGTCTTTCAATACCGCTTTGTCTTCGAATGATTTATAGAGTCCTTTTATTTCAATCATCCCATTAAGAGTTTAGTTAATACCAGATCGGCAAATAAGATTAACACACTACTGGATACAACAGAATCTGTAGATGCTTTTCCGACTTCTATCGAACCTCCCTCTACCGTATAGCCGAAGAATGACGACACGCTGGCAATGATAAAAGCGAAAAATAGTGATTTGATAATACCGCACCACACAAACCATTCCACAAACATATATTGCAGACCGTATTCCAAATCAGTAGCTGTCATAATCCCTCCGAACCAGCAAGTGGCAAAAGCACCGATGATGCCGGCAAAGATACTGAAGGTCACTAAGATAGGAATGGTGGTAACCATAGCGGTTATTTTAGGGAGTATCAGATAGTTGGCGGAGTTTACCCCCATTATTTCAAGGGCGTCAATCTGTTGGGTGACACGCATGGTACCTAATTCCGATGCAATATTGGATCCCACCTTTCCGGCAAGAATCAGACACATGATGGAGGATGAGAATTCCAATAACAGAATTTCACGCGTTACGTAACCCACTGTCCAGCGGGGCATCCAGGGGCTTTCGATATTGAGCTTGATTTGTATGGTGATTACCGCACCGATGAAAAATGAAATCAACAGCACGATTCCGATGGAATTCACTCCTAACTGTTCTATCTCGTTGAGGTATTGCCGAAAGAACATACGCATGCGCTCGGGACGTGAGAATGTACGTCCCATCAGCATCATATATCTTCCGACGGTTCTTAATGCTTTGATCATAACTTCGTATATTTGTCTGCAAATGTACGTTTTTTCAGCTTATTTTTGCTACATTTGCCGCAAAATAACATAGATATGGAAGAAAGCAAGATGGTGCTTCGTACGGAAGACCTGGTGAAAAAGTACGGTAAGAGAACTGTGGTCAGCCATGTGTCCATCAATGTGAAGCAGGGCGAAATCGTAGGTTTGCTGGGGCCGAACGGTGCCGGTAAGACCACTTCATTCTATATGACTGTAGGACTGATTACCCCCAATGAAGGCCGTATCTTTTTGGATGATCTTGAAATTACGAAATATCCGGTATATAAACGTGCGCAGACCGGTATCGGTTATCTGGCACAAGAGGCTTCTGTGTTCCGGCAGATGAGTGTGGAAGATAATATTGCTTCTGTGCTCGAGATGACCAACAAGCCTAAAGAATATCAGAAAGAAAAACTGGAAAGCCTGATTGCGGAATTCCGGTTGCAAAAGGTTCGGAAGAACAAAGGTAACCAATTGTCCGGAGGTGAACGCCGTCGTACGGAGATTGCCCGTTGCCTGGCCATTGACCCGAAGTTTATCATGTTGGATGAACCTTTTGCCGGTGTAGACCCTATTGCTGTGGAGGATATCCAGCAGATTGTTTGGAAGTTGAAAGACAAAAATATCGGTATTCTTATTACCGACCACAATGTGCAGGAGACATTGAGCATTACCGATCGTGCTTACCTTTTGTTTGAAGGGAAAATCCTTTTTCAGGGAACTCCTGAAGAGCTCGCAGAGAATAAGATTGTACGGGAAAAATATCTTAGTAATAGCTTTGTTCTCCGCCGTAAGGACTTTCAATTGGAGAAGGATTAAATTCTGTTTTATCGGGTATACTTTGATTTCACAGATACTTATGCCGGCTTGTTGTTCCATATTTGACAGGAGGGTACGTTACTGGGGGTATATAAAAAGAACCTCCCGATTGTTTGGAGAATCGGAAGGTTACTTTGAATTCTTTTAGTTAGAGTTTAGGCTTAGCTTCCTTTACCACCATGGTGCGACCGTGGTATTCAGCACCATTTAATTCGGCAATGGCTCTTGAAGCTGCGGCATCGTCTTCCATTTCGACAAAAGCGAAACCTTTTGATCTGCCTGTTTCGCGATCCATAATGATTTTTACAGAAGAGACAGTTCCGTAATCTTCCATAACTTGTTGCAAATCTGCTTCCTTAACACGATAGTTAAGGTTTCCAACATAAATGTTCATAGTGAAAAAATAAAAATAAATAATGAAATAAAACTCTCGGGAAGATGACAGATAATAAAAAGATTAAAACGACAGAGAGTTTACATAGACGTTTTCGGACGAGGTAAAAACTTGCAATAGAAATCAAGAAACTAATACATCATCATTCCGATGCAAAGAAAAGCATAAAAAATGAAATTCCATTTGTTTCTCTTTATTTTTCTGATATATCTGTAGGGATTCACCAAGAAAAAGAACTCATAATGGGCAAAAAAGAGACGGTCGTTTGACCATAATAGAAATGGACACTGTTACGATAATTGTTATAATAGAAGTACACGCTTGCCTGCGTTTCTCTTTCGTCAAGTGTGCCCGGATTGGACTCTGTTATAATACCGGATTGGACTCTGTTATAATAGAAGTACACACCTGTTTGCACCCTCTTCCGTCAAGTGTACTCAGGTGACACTATTTTAATAATAGCAACAACATACGGTCAG
>CAVCAX010000253.1:0-3084 GCA_963599995.1 Coprobacillus sp. CAG:698 | reverse complement strand
ATGTATGTACTGACTGTGGTACTTGTGCAGATGTTTGTCCGTCTGAAGCAATTCACCCGGCTGAATAATACAATCTACAAAAAGTATAGGCTGCTTTCCACGGAAGGCGGCCTTTTTTATTTTCCGGCACCGGATGATTTACGAAATAATTAAATAAACAGGGCGCGAATTACATAATGCAAATCGCGCCCTTATCTTTTTAAGCTATGAGTCTTATTTCAACTTAGCCAACGCTTCTTTAATACGGCGAATAGCTTCTACAATGTTTTCGTCACTTGTAGCATAGCTCATACGGATACATTCAGGAGCACCGAATGAAGTACCGCCTACACAAGCCACGTGAGCATCTTCAAGCAAGTACATTGCCAAGTCGTCCGAATTTTCAATCTTACGTTCACCGTTGCTCTTTCCAAAGAAGTAGCTACATTTCGGGAACAGGTAAAAAGCACCTTGCGGCACGTTCACTTCAAATCCCGGAACTTCCTTAGCCAACTTCACAATCAGGTCACGACGACGTTCGAAAGCTTTCTGCATTTCTTTCACCGGTTCCTGCGTACCTGTATAGGCTACCTCAGCTGCTTTTTGAGATACGGAACAAGGACCTGAAGTGTATTGTCCCTGCAACTTATTGCAAGCTTTTACAATCCATTCCGGACCGGCGATGAAACCTATTCTCCAGCCTGTCATGGCATAAGCCTTGGATACACCGTTCACAATCACTGTACGTTCCTTCATTTCCGGGAACTGTGCAATGCTCTGGTGTGCACCGATATAATTGATATGTTCGTAAATCTCGTCAGCAAGCACTATCACCTGAGGATGTTTTGCCAATACAGCAGCCAGTCCTGCCAATTCTTCCTTACTATATACAGACCCTGTCGGATTCGACGGAGAGCAAAGAATCAATGCCTTTGTCTTCGGAGTAATAGCAGCTTCCAATTGTTCCGGTGTAATTTTGAAATCCTGTTCGATGCCGGCAGAAACAATCACGGGAGTACCTTCCGCCAGTTTCACCATTTCAGGATAACTCACCCAATAAGGAGCCGGCACAATTACTTCGTCACCCGGATTAACCAGTACGAGGATTGCGTTACAAACTGATTGTTTTGCACCATTCGCACATGAAATCTGAGCAGCTGTATATTCCAGACCGTTCTCTTTTTTCAGTTTCTCAACAATAGCATTGCGCAAAGCCGGATAACCCGGTACCGGAGAATAACGAGAAAAGTTATCATCAACGGCTTTTTTAGCAGCTTCCTTGATGTGGTCAGGAGTATTGAAATCCGGTTCTCCTACACTTAAGTTAATAACATCAACGCCTTGTGCCTTAAGCTCATTGCTCTTTTGCGACATGGCAAGCGTCGCCGAGGGCGACAAGCTGTTCAAACGATCTGATAATTGATTCATTTTGTATCTATTTTATTGTTGTTGAGTGAAATTCGCTGCAAAATAAGCGATTATATTTGATATATGAAAACGAAATGGCAATTTACTTATTAAAATGTAATGTATGCCCCATTCTTTCTTTCTTTGTTCTCAAGTATCGTTCATTATACGGGTTAGGAACTGTTTCAACAGGTACATTTTCTACTATTTCCAATCCATAGGCTTCCAGCCCTACACGTTTCACCGGATTATTTGTCAAAAGTCTCATCTTATGTACCCCCAGTTCGCGAAGAATCTGCGCACCTACTCCATAATCGCGTTCATCAGCAAGGTGTCCCAAGCAAATATTAGCGTCAACGGTATCCATGCCGTCTTCTTGAAGTTTATAAGCTTTCATCTTTTCCATTAAACCGATACCACGGCCTTCCTGGTTCAGATAAACAACGACACCTTTTCCTTCTTTTTCAATCATCTCCATTGCTTTATGCAACTGCTCACCACAGTCACAGCGCTGTGAACCGAGAATATCTCCGGTAGCACAGGACGAATGGACACGCACCAAGATCGGTTCATCTTCATTCCATGTACCTTTAAATATAGCCATGTGTTCCAATCCGTTCGATTTCTGACGGAAAGGGATCAAACGGAACGCTCCGTGTTCGGTAGGCATATTTACTTCTACCCCTTTTTCTACAATTGATTCCTGCTTCAGACGGTAGACTATCAGGTCGTGAATAGAAATCAGTTTCAATCCGTGTTCGTCCGCCATTGCGCGAAGTTCGGGAAGACGGGCCATTGTGCCGTCATCGCTCATGATTTCCATTAGAGCACCTGCCGGATAAAGGCCGGCCAAACGTGCCATGTCAACCGTTGCCTCTGTATGTCCGGCACGGCGAAGTACTCCTTTTTCCTGTGCGTACAACGGATTGATATGTCCGGGACGTCCGAAAGTGGCCGGTGTAGAAGCAGGATCAGCCAATGCCTGAATCGTAGCGGCACGGTCAGCAGCAGACACTCCCGTTGAGCAACCTTCCAATTTATCAATCGTAACCGTAAAAGGAGTTCCCAATACAGAAGTATTGTCGCTCACCTGATGCGGCAAATCCAGTTCCTTGCAACGGGATACTGTGACAGGTGCGCAAAGTACTCCACGTGCGTGTTTCAACATAAAGTTAACTTTCTCGGGAGTTATTTTTTCAGCGGCAATAATCAGGTCACCCTCATTTTCGCGGTCTTCATCATCTACTACTATAACAAACTTGCCTTCTTTGAAGTCAGCAATCGCATCTTCTATTCTATCCATTTTAATTTCTTCCATAACACTCTTATTTATTAATTTTCTGTATGATGAATTGAACTTGTTCATTGTTTTTTATAATCCGTTCCATGTCTTTATCCAGACGAATACGGAATGCCCAGATACGGAAATAGAAAAATAGCCCGACAGGAAAAATAATCCCGGCTACCAAATTCAGCCAATAGATATGGAACGGACGTATATGAGCAGAAACGGGAATGACCGGATAATTGTTTAATGCTCCTATCAAAGTGGCCGACTTAGTGTTAGACATTTCTTCCACCAATACCTCCAGTTTTTCATTGATAGCCATTACCTCATCATCCTTCTCAGTAGACATCCACAATTTGAAGTAATTCGGTGCTTTTGTCAAACGATTTTTGGTAATATATGCCCTACAC
>CAVCAX010000252.1:0-3264 GCA_963599995.1 Coprobacillus sp. CAG:698 | reverse complement strand
GTTACCTTATATGTATCGTTGATAAGTCCGGCTCCCAGTGGTTTGATGTCGCTGATGGTTCCTTTGATTTCGAAATGTGACACAATGTCGAAAAATTTTTTCATGATTTTTATTTTTAAAGTTGATGAATTAATAATGTTCTGATAATTAATCTGCCAAGTTTGATAACATTTCTTTTTTCATTCTTTTCTTTATTCTTTTCCTTTTATTTCTTCATTCCTTCCTTTCTTGATTGCATTTCTTTCTTACATCCTTTTATTTCTTTCTTTTATTCCTTTCCTCCTTGCTTTCTTGCATTCTTTCTTTTCTTTCTTTGTTCTTTTCCTAATTGGGTATCAAGGTGAATCCCCAATTATACTCCCGGTTGGCAGGGAGGGTGTATGCCGGTTCGGGACGAGCTCCCCAACTGTTGTATCCTGCCAGTCCTTGTTGCTTCATGTCGATACATACTTCCACGAAGTTGCGCGGGGTGATATCGTTGACATGGTGCATTCTTCTCAATACATTCCGGGCAGCTTCTTCGTCGTGATTGGCTATCTCTTCCGGAGAAAAGTTATTCCATTGGCGTGGGTGTGGAAGCGCCTCTTCCGAATCGAAATCTTCAATCGAATTGCGTAAAGCGTTGAATCCGATGATGCTGTCGGCCATGATGGTCAGGCCTTTGCCGTTTTTTTTGCTGAGGCTCAGCCAGCGTGTGTCGGTGTGATGGCCGTTTTCCTGCGGACGGACGTAATTATAGTACATCTTATCGGCTGTGGTTTTATACAGTCCGATAAGCGTACCTGCATTCCGGTCTATATAATTCTCTTCCGGTCCGCGTCCGAAGTATTCCACTTTGTTCATCTCTGCCGGGAGCCGGAAACGGACGCCGATGCGGGGAACGTTCAATTTGGCAGCGGCTTTGCGTACTTCGTCATTGCCGGGAGTGAAAGTTGCCATGCGGGTTGCTTCGGATACTTCTGTTTCTGCGGCTTGCATGTCAGTAGAGGTAAACCGTGCATCGACTTTGACAACGCCCGATGGATAAATCCTGTAGGTTACGATATAGAGATTGCCGGCTGCTAACAGATAATTGACTGTCAGTATAGCAGCATTGCCATCCATGACGATACCGGCATCTGCTACGTTGAAATTTTTACTTGACTGTTTCCATATTTGAAGGCGTTTAGGCTCTCCATTACCGTAATCATTGTCATTGGGGGCACGCCAGAAATTGGGCTGGATACCGAATCCGTCGTTAAAATATTCCGTTCCGTTCACTTGATACGAGGTGACAAGTCCTGTCTCCTTGTCAAATACAAAGTTGACTTTGGAAGAGGTTGCTGTCAGTCTTTTGCCTTCGGTCTGCACTTTCAATGCCGGTCCGTTGGTGGCAAAAGCCGGCCGCGCCAGCGGTTCGATGGGCAGACGGAGTTGTTCATAGGCTATTTCGTGGCCTGCCGGAATCAAAGGCTCCGGTTCGACAGTGGTTGCGGAGAAATTGATAAAGTACTCAATTCCCGGTTTGGCTTTCAGCCCGTTCACGGGAACTGTGAATTCTTTAGAACCTTGCGGCTCGATGTCCAAAGAGGTCTTTCCGCTTTTTACAGTCTTTCCGTTGGCTGTTATGTTATACGAAATCGTATATTTCTTTATGTTGGTAAAATAAAAGCGGTTCTTTACCCGTATCCTGCCGTTTGTTAAATCAACCGGTTCGAAGGCGATGTTCTGATGAACATATTTCACTTCTGCCATAGCGGGATGCGGTGTACGGTCGGGGTTGACCAGTCCGTTGCAGTTGAAGTTGCCGTCACTCGGAGCGTTTACACCATAGTCGCCGCCGTACGTCCAATATTCACGGCCGTTTGAGTCTCTCTCCAGAATCCCCTGGTCTACCCAATCCCAGATGTATCCACCTTGTAAGTTGGGATATTTGTAGATCTCTTTCCACTGGTCCCATAGGTTTCCGGTGGAGTTACCCATTGCGTGGGCATATTCCGATGGAACAACCGGTCGGTCGCTGCCTTGTTTCCCGATCTTGGCAAGCCATTCTGCACTGGAGTATTGCGGTACGTACATATCTGTATTCCATTCCCATAGGGCGCGTTCGTAGTTTACGGGGCGATCCATCAGTTCCTTGTCGGCATTCTTCAGCCATAAGTAGGTCTGGTAGAAATTGTATCCGTTTCCGGCTTCGTTGCCAAGCGACCAGAAGGT
Source organism: Coprobacillus sp. CAG:698 (assembly GCA_963599995.1). Taxonomy (GTDB): domain Bacteria; phylum Bacteroidota; class Bacteroidia; order Bacteroidales; family Bacteroidaceae; genus Bacteroides. The sequence continues at coordinate 1,068 of CAVCAX010000252.1, read as the reverse complement.
GAGACTCGGATAGTTTTTGTTGCGCTCGAACATGTTGGTGGTCCGTTCGATATGTGGCTTCAGCCATTCCGGATTGTTGCCCAATGAACCGCCTTTGTGCAGGTCATAGTACATGCCGTGGCTCTCGATGTTTGCTTCATCATAAACGTAGAGTCCGTATTCGTCGCAAAGTTCATAGAAGCGGCGGCTTTGCGGATAGTGGCACAAACGGACTGAATTCAGGTTGTTCTGTTTCATCAGCTCGAAATCGCGGCGCATGAGTTCTTCGGTGACATAATGTCCTGTTTCATGATTATGCTCGTGTATGTTCACTCCCTTTAGTTTCAAGGGTTGTCCGTTGATGAATAGCAGTGTGTAAGGTTTCCCGTTTGCGGCCAACTGTTTGCTTTCTTTGATTTCTATTCTACGGAAACCAACGCTGAAAGGAATGATTTCATTCACTTTCCCGTTCTCTTTTACCGTCATCAGGAGCTTGTATAGGTTGGGATGTTCCGAAGTCCAGGTAAGTATGGCGGGAATCTTTTGAGAAAAGCTGACCGTGCGGAATTCTCCTTCAGGCACGTAAGCGGTTTTCTCTTCCGTTGCCACTACCTGTCCGTCTTTATTCAAAAGTTCGTATACGACTGATAGATTGGTTCCGGCCGGCCGATGGTTACGTAAGTCGGCGCTCAAGGCAAAGATGCCGTCTTTGTAAGTATCATCCAGCGTCGATTTTATGCGGAAGTCTTTCAGGGCTGCTTGGGGTTGTGAGTAGAGAAATACATCCCGTTCTATACCGCTGAGGCGCCAGAAATCCTGGCATTCCAGGTAAGATCCTGTGCTCCATCGGAATATTTTCAGTGTAAGCACGTTCTTGCCCGGCTTGACATACTGGTTAATCAAAAACTCCGCCGGATTTTTGGAGTCTTCGCTATAACCTATTTCCTGCCCGTTTATGTATACGTAAACTCCGGATTTTGCTCCGGCTATATGCAGAAAGATATCTCGTCCGTCCCAATCGGTCGGAATTTCGATGTCACGGCGATAGACGCCTACGGGATTCGCTTCGGGCAGAAGGGGCGGTTGCGG
>CAVCAX010000251.1:2755-5735 GCA_963599995.1 Coprobacillus sp. CAG:698 | reverse complement strand
TAGTATTAGATTTAAGGTTAACAAAGGTTGGAGCAAGGCGTTGCTCCTTTTTTTTTGCCTATACGTTACTATACCCCTTTATTCACCACAGAGTACACAGAGTAACACAGAGTAACATTTTTTGCCAGTATGTTTTTGGAATCATAATGACTCAGTTTTTATACTTGGGGATTTAACATTACGTTATGTGTATAAAAGCATCCAGAACAAAAAGAATTCCGGCAAAACGTTACTCTGTGTTCCTCTGTGTACTCTGTGGTGATTATTCCTACAGGGCCTATCCTATTAAAAAAAGAGGTTATTTACAGCAGCTTGTTGGAACCAAGTATAACCAGCATGGTATATCCCAGTATCAACCCGATGACTCCCATGATTACACCTACTTTTCCCATATCTTTTTGTTGTATCATTCCTGTGGCATGTGCCAAAGCATTAGGCGGTGTACTAATTGGCAATATCATGGCTAACGATGATCCGATTGCCACTCCAATCAATAAAGTCTCTACACCTCCCAGCGATGACAGGTTTTCACGCATACTGGTTCCGGCAATAGCGAGAATAGGAACAAGCAATGCTGCAGTAGCCGTATGTGAAATAAAGTTAGCCAAAGCATAACAAATCAACCCGGAGCCGACAATCATCAATACAGGAGGCCATGTGCTGAATGGAATGGATTCGATCATGTGTTTTGCCAGTCCGGTCTCTTGCAAGGCCACGCCCAATGCAAACCCACCGGCTACCATCCAGAGCACACTCCAACTGATCTCTTCCAGATCGCGTTTGGTAATAACCCCTGTTACACAGAACACAGCTACCGGAATCATTGCCACTACATTGGAATTCACTCCCGTGAATTTGTCGAACATCCACAACAATACCGTTATGGCAAAAGTGACATAGACAACGATAGAGCGCCAATCCTTCTTTACCTCCCCGTCAATTCGCAGTTCGATAGTCTTTTGTTTGAATGGGAACAGCCGCAAGAGTACAAACCAAGTGATAAATAATATCACTATGGTATAAGGTAACATAAAGCTCATCCATTCTCCAAAACCGATATTCAGGTTTAATCCTTCCGGATCATTCAAGTATTTCAAAGCAATGGCATTGGGTGGCGTACCGATAGGAGTTCCCATACCGCCCACATTGGCAGCCACGGGAATAGCCATGGCCAATCCGATTTTTCCTTTTCCATCTGCCGGAAGCGCTTTTAACACAGGAGCCAGGAAAGTAAGCATCATGGCAGCGGTAGCGGTATTGCTAAGGAACATTGAGAATGCGGCGGTAACGAGGATGAATCCCAACAGTACATATTGTGACCGCGTACCGAAAGGTCTCAACATCACTCGTGCCAGCAATACATCCAATCCACTTTTGGTTGCTGCAATGGCAAGAATGAATCCGCCAATGAACAGCATGATGATAGGATCGGCAAAACAATGCATAATAGATTTGTATTTGACCGTCTTTCCAAATTCTTCTGCAGGAATATCCCGCATCAAGAACCACAAACTACTATCGGAAACGGTAAGCAATAATAATACGACGATCAGCACCGAAGTAGTCCATGCCGGAATAGCTTCGAATACCCACATGAGAGTAGCAAAAATAAAAATTGAAATAAGCCTTTGTTCTATAACTGTCAAGTTTTCTATCCCGAATGCATCAATGGGAAGGAACCATAAAATAAGGGAGATAGTGATGGCTATGGCCAGTTTTACACATCGGGTTACTGTCTGATTCTTTGCCAAGCGTTTGGCTTTCTTTAATTCCTGATAAACTTCCACTAAATGGAAGCCATTAAAAATTTTGTACATAATATTAGGTTAAGATGAAATAAAAAAACGTTTGCAAAAATAATTTTTAATTTCATATATAACCAAAAAACTGTTTTGAATTTTGCAGAACTCCCTTTTTTACTTATCCCAGCCTGTCTTCCCTCCTTCCTCCATTTCAGCTTAATCCACATCCGGAAAGACAGACGGGGAAAATGCCGTACATACCTTTATACAGGATCTCAAAGGCGGTTGGCAGGAGCGATTGGCAAGAAAAATACGCTATCCTTTATTTCTGTATTCCAACGGACTCATACCGGTGTATCGCTTGAAGTATTTGCCGAAGAATGAAATATCGGCAAAATTCAGAGAATCAGAAATCTCCTGAATGGAGAGATTGGTAAGTTTCAACTGCGACTTCGCATCCATGATAACCATACATGAGATTAAATATACACAAGTGTTTCCGGTGACTTTCTTTACAATGGAACAGAGGTAGGCATGCGTAATACCTAATTTTTGAGCGTACCATGCCACATTCCTATTCTTTGCATAATGACAAAGCACCAATTGTACAAAGTTCCGGCAAAGCAACTCACTTTTTGAATTCGGGGTCTGATTTTCCGCTTTATCCTTATATAATACAGAAATGTATGTGTGGGCATCCTTATACAGGTTGTCGGTCATCTTCATCCTGTTTTCTTCACTTACAAATTCATAGACCTTGATCAGGAAAAGGAAGAACTCTTCAAGCATGTTTGCGCTTGCAGACGGGAGAGACAGCTTAGATCTGCCCAATGCCAGATAGAGCATTTCCGATGTGTTCTGTATCTGGTTGCTCCGCTCGATATACGTACGCGAAAATCCCATTGCATATATTTTCAGCTTCCCTTCCACCTTATGAATCTGGAAGATACTGCCCGGCATTAATACCACAAGATCATTGGCTTGTACATGTATCCTGTTTATATTGACCGTCGCTTCGATTTCGCCTTCCATACAAAGCACCAGCATTTCACATTTCAGGCATACCGGATAGTTTGTATATAAGCTAAGCAGTTCTTTTTGTATTTCCGTTCCGGCAACAACCCATTCTTCCGGTAAATCTATTTTGGGGATTTGGTCTTTCATGATAGCGTCTTTCTCTTTTGTTCAGCAAAGATATTTAATAAAAAGAACATACGAAATTATCACTCCTTTTTTTT
>CAVCAX010000251.1:0-2650 GCA_963599995.1 Coprobacillus sp. CAG:698 | reverse complement strand
ATCGGACAAAAAAAACAGAAATAGACCTTGTCTGCATAAATCGGAATGCACTATCTTTGCAGTCTCTAGATTTAAAGATTTTGGAAATATGAATGAGTTTAAAAAAATGAAATGGTTTTTAGTAAGCTGCATGATGGGGATGGCTGTAAGCATTACCTCATGTTCTTCGGAAGAAAAAGAAAACGAGGTTCTTGATGGGAAAGGAACCATACGTTTGGGGATGACTACCGGAATTGATTTTGGAGTACCCAATACTCGCGCCGTCAATTTGGACGATTATCAGAACAAAGACAATTACACGGTACAAATATTAAAAAGTGGTGAGACAACGCCTGTCCAGGAATTCACATACGCTGCTATGCCGTCAATGCCTTTGGAACTGGATAACGGAACATATACATTGAAAGCTTTTTATGGAACAGAAAAGACCTCTTCCAGAAATGGATTCCGGGTGGAAGGTTCTACCACGTTCTCGGTGCAAAGCAATGAGCAAACGGTAGCTGTGACTTGTGCTCCGACTTGTGCGAAAGTCACTGTTGATTTTGACGCAACAATGGCTACTTACTTCAGCGACTATTCCGTAGTATTCGAGACGGAAGCGCTGAGCGATATCGAAACAAACGTCGTTTGGGCGAAAAACGATACAGAGCCGTGGTATCTGAAAGTGAACAAAGCCGGCGAAGTGGTGAAAGCTACCATCCATTTCACAAGAAAGGCTGAATATGGAACAGGAGTGGCTTCTGCAAGTGTGGAAAAGACACACACTTTGGCACCGAACAAGGCGTGGACATTGAAAATCGCTCCGAGCTATGAAGCCGGAAAACTGGGTGTTTCCGTGACTATCGATGAGACAACTAACGACAAGCAAGTGGACATCATCGTTCCGTCAGAGTGGATTTAATGAAAAAGAATAGAAATTTAAGAAAAAGATAATCATGAAACTATTAAATATTATAGCTTTAAATACGATTGCTATTCTTGGGTTGGCATCTTGCGGGATGGAAGACGATAAAAATAGTAGCAGTCAACAGATGGGAGCATTGGAAGTAGGTATTGCCGTGAAACAACCGGCTTCTCAGTCTACAACCCGTGCCGATGTAAGTACAAGTAATTTCCCCGTTTCAGTAGTTGGTAAAGAGGGAACGGCAACAGCCGGCATCACCAAAGAATATGCTACGGTTTCCGTTGTACCCGAAGAAATCCCGTTGCCGGTAGGTGCTTACACAGCTTCCTCTCACACCCCGGGTGATATGGAAAAGAAGATGACGGCTCCTTATTATGCAGGAAGTACAGACTTCGCAGTCACCGCAGGCGTAACGACACAAACAACGGTTACCTGCAAGATGCAGAACAGCCGGATTCAAATGAATTACGATGCAGAGTTTTTGGCAACCTTTACTGCATGGACGATAACCATAGATGACGGTTCCGAAACAGCATTGTCATACGACCAGACAGATACGAATCCCGCAGCCGTTTATTGGGCATTCGGCGATAATGTAGCTTCTGTAACGGTAAACTTCAGAGGAACAACCTCTAAGGGCACAGTAAGTGACAGCCGCACATTTACCAAATCTCAGGCAGTAGAACATTATGATGACGACTCTGAATTCTTTACCGGAGGTGAAGCGCTGATTATCAACATGAAACCGGCTGTTTCCACTTCAGGAGAAGTAACGGGTATCGATGTGACGCTGAATATTATATTTGAAGATCATACAGACGAGGTGGAAATCCCCGTTAACTGGGACAAACCGATCACTATTTCAGAGCCCAACGGAACGGACTATTTGTCCAATGGCATCTCCTTTGCAACGAACGGAACAGTGCCTGCCAATGCTGCTCTTCTGATGAAAGTGCCTGCCGGCATTCAGAACCTATATTTGCAGATTGCATCTGACAACTCTTCTTTTGCAAGCGTAGCCAATGGAATGGGATTGGTTGAGAACGGTGGCCTCGATTTGACATCAGCCGGTGCAAGCAGTGCTTTAGGTTCTTATCTTACTTTGCCTACAACGGGTGCTACCGAATATACGCTGACATTGACTGAATTATTGAACCTGCTGAAGACATATACGGGTGTACATAAGTTTAATCTGAAAGTCGTAGACACTAAGAATAACGAAAGCGATGTGACGCTGACGGTGAAAGTAACGGAAGACGGTGGTACTGTAACAGATGGTCCTACATTATCACTCCCTGCAGACGTTACCTATGGATCAGACGGAACAGGCATGCCTGCAAGTGCAGACGCACTGATTGGTGCTTCTGCCGGACTGGAAAGCATCGTAGTGAAGATAAAAGGCGGTAATGCTGCATTCGACGCTATATTGAAAGATCTGAAAATGGACGGTCAAAACTTTACCACAGGGGTTGATCTGATAGATAATTCAGATTTCAATAATTTGTTGCAAAGTGTGGATGAAAGTCTCTCCGCTCCTCATGATGGAGATACGCAATATACATTCCCGATAGGTGTATTCTTTACATTCTTGAATGCGACCGGTGCTACGGATGAAGGAGTAGCACACGAGTTCAGTATCGTGGTAACGGATAAGAATGGTAAAACTGCGACAGGTACATTTAAGGTAACAATAACACAAGAATAAAGAAAATGAAAAATATATATTCAATCGTATCAGTCTTATTG
>CAVCAX010000250.1:2143-10959 GCA_963599995.1 Coprobacillus sp. CAG:698 | reverse complement strand
GGTTATAAAGCCGTAGACCATAAGGTCACCGGAGAGAGAATGAAAGTTGTGCTGGTTGAAGATGCACAAGTCTTGAATGAAGTGGTGGTTGTAGGATATGGTTCTATGGCAAAAAAACACATAACCGGTTCTATGACATCTGTAGATGCCAAAGTGCTGGAGGAAAAGAATGCGGTAAATATATTCGATGCCCTGCAAGGAGCTGCCCCCGGTATGCAGATTACAAGTAGTTCCGGTGCTCCGGGAGCTTCATCTTTCGTGTCCATCCGTGGTGCTTCCACTTTCAGTGATGACGGCGTTGCCCCATTGTATGTTGTGGACGGAGTGATTGTAGATAATATCGACGACCTGTCTCTGAGTGACATTAAGCAGATCGATGTCATGAAAGACGCTGCTTCATCTGCTATTTATGGTGCCCGTGCTGCAAATGGTGTGATATTGGTTACCACCAAATCGGGAGAAGCAGGCAAGCCTCGTGTGGATGCCCGTTACCAACATTCATTCTACACACCTGCTCGTAAGCTGCCTCAGGTAAATGCTTTTGAAAGCCGTTTAAGTATGGCTGCCAGCGATTTGAGCAATCCTTCCAAAACACTGGAGAAATTCTCTGCACGTACAGACTCTGTCGGTCTGCAATACAGTACAAACTATTACTACCAAGACCTTCTGTTGCGTACCGGACACCGTGATGACGCAAATGTTCAGATCAGTGGAGGTAATAACGGCTTTAAGTATAGAGCAAGTTTGAATTATTTGGGTCAGAAAGGTATTTATCTTAACTCTAAAAGCGACAGGTATACGGCCAATTTCAATATCGATTACGAACCGTGGAAGAATATTAAATTCACCACACGCGTCCGTTTGAGCTACGATAAAAGAAATGATGTAAAGACAAGTGTCATTAAAGATGCCTTGCGTCGTGACCCCGACATGATTATCTGGTATCCCGACGGTGAACTGATCCCCTATTATTCTTCCGGCGGACGACGCAATCCGATTGCCGAATTGACGCAACGCCTGGATGAGAAGACAAATTATAGAGGTAATTTCTATCAAGGCCTGAACTGGAATTTTACACCTTGGTTGAGCTTGACGGCCAGCCTTTCTGCTGATTATGCTTCGGCACGCAGGTTGCAGTTCTCCTCTAAATACTTGGAGGGAAGTGATAATGGAAAGAATACAGGTGAAGACCAGAATGCACAGACATGGAAATATGCAGGTGAAGCTTACCTCTCTTTTAACAAGACCTTTGCGAAAGACCATTCACTGAGCGCCACTTTAGGTAGTACGTTCGAAACGTCCAAACAACATCTTTATAGAATTGGCGGTAGCTATTTTATTTCAGAAGATATCTATTACATGAATTTGGCTACGGTCAAAGATTTGAGTAAAGTTTATACAACCGGATGGGATGAGGCAATGGTCGGTGCATTCGGACGTTTTGTTTATAGTTGGAAAAGCCGCTATACACTTTCCGGTCTTGTACGTTATGACGGTTCTTCCCGTTTCGGCCAGGACAACCGCTGGGGAGCATTCCCTTCTGTTTCGGCAGCATGGCGTTTCTCGGACGAATCTTTTATGCGCTGGTCCAATGGCGTATTGTCGGATGCTAAATTGAGAGCAAGTTATGGTATTACCGGTAACGACCGTATAGGACGGTATGAATCATATACGACTTATACTTCCGGTTCTCAAAGTTATAATGGTGTCGGTGGAGTTGTACCTTCTTCCAAATACGGTAACCCCAAATTGAAATGGGAACAGACGAAGCAGACCAATATCGGTTTGGATCTGAGCTTTTTGGATGGACGTGTCATGTTCGTTGCCGAGGCTTATATTAAAAAGACAAGTGATTTGTTAGCCGACTTTAACCTGCCTTATTCAAGCGGATACGACAACATGCGTATTAACCTGGCTGCCATCGAGAATAAAGGTCTCGAATTCTCTCTGACTGCGGTTCCTGTCAGAACACGTGATTTCAGCTGGAATACAACCGTTAACTGGTGGAAAAACAAGAACAAGATTACGGATTTGGCCAGAGAAGATTATATAACCGGCGGTGCATGGTTGGTTGCTAAAGGCCAGCCGGCAGGTTTGTGGTATGGATATGAAAACCTCGGTGTTTATGAATATGATGCCAGCAATGCCTGGACACCGGATTATGCCACACGATTGAACCCTGTATTCAAACGCGATGCGGAAGGAAACGTAATTATCGGTCTGAACGGGCAGCCTACATTGGTGAAATATGTGACTCCCGACGGACAGGATTATACCGGAGAGGTTAAACAGATGACCGTGAACGGAGTTGTAGCCGGAGGTGGAGATGTGATTTGGTATAACAAACCTGATGAGAATGGCAAACGCGACAATGTCATCAATTCCAACGACCAGAAAGTTTTGGGAAATGCCAATCCGGATTGGTTTGCTTCCTGGATCAACTCATTTACTTATAAGAACTTCTCACTGAGCATGAACTTCTACGTCAGCTGGGGCGGTCTGGTTTGGAATGATGTAAAACGTTACTATACGTCATGGGGAGGAAACACCCACAAACAGTCTCCTGAATATATCTATCAAGGTTGGAAATATCCCGGAGAAATCACAGGCTGGTATGCATTGGATTCACGTGCCCGGAAAACGACCAACCACTCTATGAGTCTGAGCAGCCAGTTCCTGGAAGATGCTACCTTTATCCGCTTGTCGGATCTTCGTTTGAGCTATACTGTCGACCGGAAGTTCTTGAACAAGACTCCGCTCCGCAATGTACAGGCTTATATCTATGGCAAGAATCTGATTACATGGACGAATTACAGTGGTTTCGACCCTGAGGTGGAAGTTAAAGTATTGACCCCGGGAAAAGATGATTCCAGTTATCCTCGTAGTCGTGAATTTGGTTTTGGTATTAATATTGGATTCTAAAAGAAAAAGAAATGAAGAACTATATATATATACTTATTGCAGGAGTCTTGACGCTGACCAGTTGTGATGATTTTCTAAGTCGGTCTCCTTTGTCAGATTTATCTCCCGAAAATTATTTCACCGATAAAGCTGAAATGAAAAACTGGAATGCCGGTATCTACGATGCTTTCCAGAATGCGTTGTCACAAAAGCAGATTCTGTATGGCGATGTTCGCTCAGATAATGTACATACAACGAGCTATGCCGCCGACTGGCTGTATATGAATGCGATAACTCCCTCAAGAAGCGAATGTAGCTGGCAGGCCTTTTATCAATGCATCTCCAGATGCAACATAGGAATCGAGAAATACCCGACCATTCCGAATATTCTCGAGTCGGAATATGCTCCCTATATGGCTCAATGCTATGGAATGCGTGCTTACATGTATTTCTGGGCTACCCGTGTGTGGGGTAAATTGCCGAGAGTCACCGCTGCCTGGGATGGATCACTGGACAATATCTATATAAAGCGTGCCTCTTTGGAAGAGATAAAGGCACAAATTCTCGAGGACATCGACCAGGCTTTGACGTATTTCCAAATTTCGGATATTTCAGATAAGTATTATCTGAGTGCAGCTGCTATGCACGCTTTAAGAACAGATGTGTATATGTGGTATAACGAATATGAAAATGCCTTGAATGAATCGGAATATTTTGTAAACAACTCTTCTTATGAATTGTCACAAGGCGAGACGGAATGGAAAAACATGTTCTTAAAGCCGGGAGACTCCAAAGAAGTAATATTTGCAATGTATTGGGATTATGAAAGCAATGGCGCTAACAGCGGTTGGCCCGGTCAATTAGGAGCCAGCAATACCAATAACGGTTTTCAAATGTCAGAGGAGATATTCATCGAATTTATAGACCGTCTCCGTTCGGGAGAAGGAGCGGATGCCCGTTTCTGGAACACGGTGGATACGGTTAAACTGTATTATAGCAACTCCCGATTGCCTTTGACTTACGCTACTTATACAGCAAGCGGTATTCAGAAATGTATCAAATACAGTGATGTTGATCCGGAACGGGAATATGACAGCGCTAACGGAGTCTATAAATCTCAGTTTGCGGTTTTGAACACAACAGACAGCGAGCAGAAACTGGTTATGTATCGTTTGGCAAATATCATGTTGCTGCGTGCCGAAGCTTTGAATAAATTGAACCGTGGAGATGAAGCGCTTGATATAGTCAATGATATACGGACACGTGTAGGGTATCTGAAAGATGCGAAAACAGAAGTTTCCAGTGTGACCGATCAGGCAGAGGTTGAAAGCATCATTCTCAAAGAACGCCAGTTGGAATTGTATGGAGAGGGATGCCGTTGGTTTGACTTGATGCGTACGGGACATCTGGTGGAAGTGATGGATCCTGTCTATTCAGCCCGTCAGGAAGCAGCCGGAGTCCAGGTTACCGGTTTCGGAGATGAAGGTACCAAGTACTGGCCGATCAACTACAGGGAGTTTGAAACAAATTTAGCGTTAAAGGGAGATCAGAATCCTCCGTATGCAGAACGTTAATAAAGTAGAAACAACACATTAAAACCAAGAAATAATGAAACTGAGAAATATAAAGAAAGCGTTTGCATTTTTGGCATTCCCTTTGATTTTCACAAGTTGTGAACTTTTTGGATTGGATTTTCAAGATTCGTATGATTTTGATTATGAAGAGGGTATACCGAGTAATGAAGTGAACATGTCCACATACGATTTTATAAGTTCACGTACGGACATATTCTCTTTACTGCAGGAAGCAATCGTATATGCAGGTGTTGAGGATGAATTCAAGCAGCCCAACGCTACTTATCTGTTGCCTACCAATACGGCGTTTAATTCAGAAACCGAATCGGATAAAAGTTATTTCCAGACACACCAATTGTCATATACGGATGAAGCAACGGGAGAAATCGTTTCGTATGCTCCTATTTCTATGACGGCATATCCCAAAGAACAGGTGAAGGAGTTTCTGCTCTATCACATCGTCAAGGGACAGTATACTTTTACGAATCTGCCGGCAGAGCCTACCTGGTATGATACGTTTGCAAAGGCAGATACGGCTAAAGTAAATATGTATATACTGAAAGACCGTAATCCGAACCTGACTTTCAATAACTTTGAAGGGCATTATAAATCGACTATCAAACCTCGTACTGCGAATTTATATTCAAGCGACGGTTCTTATATTCATGTGTTGGATAGTTGGCTTGACCGTCCTACTAAGGAGCAACTACATATTAAGTAATATTAAAAAGAAATGACTATGAAATATTTATATCAATTGCTTGTCGTACTGTTTTGTGCTTTGAATTTTGTCGGTTGTGGCGATGACGATTTTATTGAAATAGACTCTTTGAGTGCAAATGGTGATGAATTTTATTGCAATCAGAAAGTGAAATTGTGGATGTGTGTCCGCTCCAGCGATTTGTGGCATACAACCTATCACTGGACTTGTGACGGTGGAAGTCTGACACAGCCTCAGGGTTTGAATGAAATGACTTGGAAGGCACCCAACACTCCGGGTATCTATACAGTAACCTGTGAGGCAACTGTGGGAGGAGAAACACAGACCCGTTCACACAAAATGTATGTTTCCCGTTATTACTTCGATACATTCGAAAATGTAACCCACTCTCTGTCTTTGCAGGGAAGTACCAAAAGCAGTCTTAAAAAAGAGTCTAACGGCAATCAATACCTTCAAGTCAGCGTAAACTCTTCGGCAGAAGTAAACCGCTACATACGCCGTTCTTTTGGCGATGATGCTTTATGCACTCCTTTCAGTACGCGTATGAAATTGGGCTTCGACAGCAATGTGCCGACCACACGGAATATTACAGTCGGTAAAAAGAGCGGTGCCTCCGTTTTTGAATACCGTTGGAATCTGCGGGCACATTCTTCCAACAATGGCGCTTATCTGAATCAAATCCGTCTGATCTGGTATCCTACTACACCGAAAGACGGGTATCCTGCCGTGCCTGACGGAAGTACGGTTGTTGAAGGTACTTCAGACTACAATGTGCAGCTTGTTGTGCAACATACCGGAAATAACGGTGTGAAGACAACATACAACGAATATCATAAATTGAATACGTTGAATGTATTTACAAAAACGAAGCTGTACAAAAATGTTTCAATGTCTGTGGATGAGAACGAACAGTTGCTTGTGTACATCGATGGTGTTGAGGCTTTGAATAGTGACCTTGTAAAACAGGCGCGTACCGAAAAAGCATGTGAAGGTGTGATTTCAATAAACAACTGGGAACTTTATATCATGAACGGTGACAAAGGTAAGAAGATCCCGCAAATATACATAGATGATGCAGAAGCATCTATTTCTGAAATATTGAAATAATACGGTTTGTTCAAGTATCCGGGAATTCCTGTATGGAGGTTCCCGGATGCTTGAAGCCTGTTTGAATTTTCTTCAAAATAATTCTCCAAAGAATGTCGGACAGAATTCAAACAGGCTCTTATATTTTAAAGATATAAATTTATGGCCAAGAGAATATTCCTGATAGGGGTGATCATTATCGTTACCTTGCCAAGTTTGGCCCAAGACATTAAAGGGATTATAACCAATGCCAAACAGCGTCCGTTGAAAGGGATAAAGGTTTGGAGAAAAAATACGGTAGAGAGTGTCAGGACAGACAAGATGGGAGCGTTCATGTTTGCGGATCTGACACAGACTGATACTTTGGTTATTCCTGTATCTAAAAAGGAGGAAGTTGTTATTCCCGTTCAAGGGCTGAAGGAAGTAGTCATAAAACTGGAAAAGAAATTTTACATTCTCCAGGATGGAACCTATGAATACAAACGGGAGTACAGGAAGGTACTTCGTATGAGTAATTCTGCCAATATCCTGACCCGCGAACAGATTGCAAAACTTTCGGCCAATTCTATATATGATATTCTGAAAGGTTCGTTGCCCGGAGTACGAGTTTCCGATGGACCCGCTGGACAACAGATATTGATTCGTGGAGGAAACTCTTTTGATTTGGACACCGAGCCGCTTTTTGTTGTAGATGGAACCCAATATGAAAGCAGTGCAGATGTCGACGCTTCAATATCCGTTAATGACATTGAGAAAATTGAGGTTATGAAAGACGGGGGAGTTTATGGAATGAAAGGGGCTAATGGGGTTATCATTATTACTACAATGAAGAGATAAATGGTTTGACAGGGCGTTGCCTTTACAGCCACATAGTAGCAGTGAACAACAAACTACAATTATTCTCTGCAAGTTTCTCATACGATAACATTTGATTTTATTTGTAGTCCCCAACATGTTTAAAATGTGATACCTACCCCGAAGGAGAGGGAATGTCTGGTATTATCAAGATATTCACAGTCGACCTGTTCCCCTTTCCCATCGGTGATTATTGACATGATACCATCATTGAAAACTTTGTAGTTATAGGCAATTTGAAAATTTATACCGAAATGGGCGGAAAGCATTTTTGTATAGCCGATGCCCAAGTTCATCAGAAAGCCGGAATTGTATGTGTCTTTAGGTTTTATGCCATACCCTAAATCTGTGAAACAATAAGCATTTTTGAATGTAGTGACAGGCTTGTATCTTAATGTGGCAAATATTGGCAATGTATTATAGTCCGGTTCTGTATAGTGGTCCCATCCGAAGCCAAGTCCTGTTGAAAGTTTATCGCTCACGTCATAACGGCCTGTAAAATGTATGGAATTTCCTCCCATTTTATAATTGCTGCGTCCCCAATGCCCACTGTCGTATGATGTTGAAAATCCAAGGTTGTAGTGATAGTCTATGTCAAAATGGAACTTGCTTTGTGCATTTCCCTTGTTTGGGCAGAAAAACATCATGGAAACTATCATCCATACAATACTTAAAAATTTCTCATTCATAGTGTGAAATATTCTGATAGTCCTGAAGTTTATTATTCTTTCGATCCAAGATTTTCATCGATAAAAAGTATGATGCTGTTTCTGTATTCGTCTTCATGTCTTTCTCTTACACCAGAAGCCATCCAATAAGCGTATTTACCAGTCATCAACTGCACAAGCTGCTCTTTGTCACTCCCATAGCGAAATTCTATATGGTGCGTCTCGGATGGACTGTCCGGGCGCATCCAAAAGAAACGGAACTCATCTTGATTATTGTCGTCACTTTCGTAAATGTAGTTTCCTTCGCTGTCCTTTTCTACGAAGTGATATTTATGGGAGAACAACTTTTTTCCTTGTCTGTCAATGCCGGATATGCGGTTCCCTTTGAATGTAATCTTGTCAACACTTTGCAAGAAAGAGCAGCAGAACTTAAACGAATTGGTGCCGGTGTATGCTGAAACCGCTTTGTCTCCAGTAATAGAGCCTTGGCAACCACTAACCAATTGTAGCACGGCTTCATCCGCTTTGTCTTCACCGGTAAACTTGGCCGCTTCACTATGCCATAGGGCTGATAAATTTGGATTTAAACACGTTTTAGGTGAGAACAATTCAACATAAGTTCCACCCAAAGATTTCAAAAAAGCTGTTCCGTCAAGAGTTTTTGCTTTGCAGACAAAGACTGAGAACAGCAACATTGCCATTAGTAAAATCTTCTTCATTTTCGTTATCTTCTTTTATTTCTCTTTTTATGGATTCCGTTTTACCACAATGCGATTTTTCCTGCGATACCTAAATCAAGAGTTGCTGTCGCTATTCCCAATGCTTGAAACACACGTTTCATTGTTGTCAATGTGATAACACTTGTACCTTTTTCCAACTTAGAGATTTGAGCACGTTGTACGCCGATGCGCTCACCAAGTTCTTCTTGTGTAAGGTTCTGTGCCAGTCGAGCCTTGCGTATAGCTTCGCCTACAATGTAAGCATTCACATCCTCTTTGAGTTGGGTTTCCA
>CAVCAX010000250.1:0-2133 GCA_963599995.1 Coprobacillus sp. CAG:698 | reverse complement strand
GCAAATACCGTTATAGAGAGTACGGAACTTCCATATATCAGTGTTTTCAAGTTTCTTGAAGATATCAACTTTCATCACTCCTTCCTCAACTTTGAAAATGTTGTAATATATCTTCTGTTGAGCCTTGAATGGCTGTGCATCCAAAAAGGCTTGTGCTTCTTCTGTCAACATCACTTTTAGTTTGTTGATGCCCATATAGTCGGTTTATGGAACAAAAGTAGTGTTTTGTTTCCAAACAACGATACAGTTTTATCTCTTTCCTCTATGGTTTCCTCATTTTTTAACATTCTCGCAGTTCAAGCCGGTTCACCCGTAAAAGCATGTCCTCTTTTGTATATAAAAACAGGTGTTCTGATATGAATTTACCCCTTTCACCTCCTTCACCCTTTTTGCTCAATCGGCTTGTTCATCGGCAATAGAGGGTGAAGGGGCATTTCGTTTTGACATGCACTGTGCTTGCATCCCATAACAAGCGTACTGATGGTTCGTAAGAACTGTGTTCACGATTCTTAAAGTCCCTTCCGACCGTGCCTTCACCTTCCATCTACGATGGATAACGGCTTTGAGTAGAAAAGGTGAAGGTGATGAAGGGGGTGAAAACATACTGAATAATGGCTGTTTTCAGAGTGTGTTTTCAGTTGATAGAAAACATGTTATGTCTTTTTTTGAAACATGCTATATCTTTTTTTAAAACATACTATGTCTTTTTTTGAAAGACGTTACATCTTTTTCTGAAAGATGCTATATCTTTTTGCCCGCATGTTTTAGAGACTTTTGCCTACATGTTTTAGGATTGTTACTCTATCGCAAACTTGTATGATGCGGTGGTGCTGTTGTTGCTGATACGTATCACATATACGCTTGGAATCAAGTTCTCAAGACCGGTCTCCTTGGCGTCGGCTTCCACATCGCTGATGCCACTGCTGGCACTCGATACGATGAGACCTATCTTTTTACCCGCCATCTTGCTACCGTTTTGGAAGAGGAAGGTCTGCATCGGTGCCGCCATGTTGCTCCACCAGAGCGGTGCCGCCACAACGATGTCGTCGTACTGTTTGAAATCCACCGTCAACTCTTTAATGGCAGGGTAGGAAGAGGCATCGTTGGGATGATTGCGGATGGCGGAGATGAGCGCACTGCCGATGGCATATCCATTGGCGGCATAGTCCAGTCCTTCCTCGGCCGGCTGAACCTCCACAAGGTCAGCGTCCGGCAACTGACTTTTTATGTCATAGGCAATCGTACGGCAGTTGTTCGTAAAACTGTAATAGACCACAAGGGTCTTGGCATGCAATGCCGTTGCGGTCATTGCCAAAGCCATGAGAGAAAGTAATACCTTTTTCGTTGTTCTAATTGTTGATTTCATTGTTTTTACCGTTAAATTGTTATACTCTTTTATGTCTGTTTTGTAAATCCCGTAGGAACATCGCCAACTACACTGCAAAATTACATCCACATTCAATTTTATGGTGGATACATATTATCCGGATTTATACCCGGATTACGGAATGTTGCAGTATGTTTTTGTTTTTTCTGTTTTTATTCAGCTTTTTGTAAGGTACACTTGGGGCAGATTACCAAGGAGTGTTTGTTTTTCGATTACAGAATTAATGAGGTCTTATCATGACACTGGCGAGGCGCATGGGATAAACATATACGTGTGCTATTTTGAATTCGATTGGTAAATAAACTAAAGAATAAGATTAGTCTGAATATTATTTCCTATTTTTGTTTCCTGAATATATATCTGTTTAATAGTTATGAGTGTAACCAGAATACATGTTGATCGAAATATTCTCATTTGGGCGGTTGAACGAATGGGGAAGACTGTGGATGAATATGTAATGGAGAACCCAAAATTTCAACAATGGATAGATGGGACAAAGTTTCCAACGTTTAAGAATGTGGAGCAATTCGCTCGTAAATTTTATGTTCCATTGGGATATATGTTTTTGAAAACTCCCCCCGAAGAAGCCTGTCCGATTCCTTTTTTTCGTAATATAGATAATCAGGTTCATAATGTAAATGTTTATGATACAGTGACTGAAATTCAGGAACGCCAAGAATGGCTTTCATCTTATCTTCGTAGAATAGATGTAGGTAAGGTAGGATTCGTAGGCTTGTTTTCTATAG
>CAVCAX010000249.1:1140-8719 GCA_963599995.1 Coprobacillus sp. CAG:698 | reverse complement strand
GGCATATTCAATAGAAAGAGGGCATTTTTCGACCTATAGGTACAGAAAAGAGGGTATAACAAATTACACCCTCTCGCTGAATTTTTTTTCATTAAAAGCTAAGTATTCTTCTTACCCAAGCTATCCTTATACTCGGTAGGAGTCATCCCGATTTTCGCCTTGAAGCATTTGCTGAAATAACGCGGATCATTAATACCTACCATATACGAAATCTGAGTCATATTAAATTCCCCGGTTTCTATTAATTGAACGGCACGATTGATGCGCATTTCTTTAATAAACTCAATCGGTGCCAAGCCTGTCAGTGTCTTTAGCTTTTTAAAGAATACCGAACGGCTCACTGCAACCTCTCTCACCAGATCGTCTACTACCAAATCACCGTTATCCATATTCTTTTCCATCAGTTCAATAAGTTTATCCATAAACTTACGGTCATTGGGAGACATCTCCGGCAGTTTTTCTTCCTCTGAAACGACCTCCTCAGAAACCGCGGCAGAAGCCAGAGCACCATTCATCAGATTGTCTCTGTAAATACTCTGCAACTTATGACGTTGTGCAAGCAGGTTTTCTACACGGGCTTTCAGATAAGTGGCACTGAAAGGTTTGGTAATATAATCATCAGCACCGTATCCCAACCCCTCCAACTTGCTTTCGATAGAAGTCTTGGCAGTCAGCAGAACAATCGGAATATGACTGGTGGTCATATCTGCACGGAGCTCTTTCGTCATTTCAATGCCGTCTTTCTCGGGCATCATGACGTCACTGATGATAATATCCGGAACAAATTTAAGCGCCTTGTTCCAACCGTCCATGCCGTCTACCGCTTCAATGACACGATACACCGGTGAGAAAATAGTACGCAGGAAAGTACGCAACTCCTGATTGTCTTCCACAAGCAACATCACTTCCTTGTTGGAATCCTCTTCCGGCTCTTTCTCCAAAGAAGCTACTTCCGGATCAACAATAGGAATAACCGATGCCGTAGCATCCATCACCGGAATGGAATGGCGAGCAGCGGCATCCTCCAGAATAAATTCAACCGTATCATCATAATGCTCTTTTCCCTTAAGAAAATCGACCTTGAAACAGCTTCCTTCGCCCAACTTACTTTCTACTGAGATAGTCGCTTTGTGCATTTCGACAAGCTCTTTCACCAGCGAAAGGCCGATGCCTGTGCTTGCCTGATTGAACAAATTCTTATCTACCAGATTCTCGAAACGTACAAAGAGAGATTTTTTCTTATTCTCTGCAATGCCGATTCCCTGATCCTGTACACCTATGGCAACGGTATCTTCATCTTCATGGATAAAGACACGGATCAGCTTTCCATTCGGAGTATATTTAAAAGCATTGGAAAGCAAATTGAATACAATCTTCTCAAATTTATCTTCATCGACCCAGAGATACAGCTCCTTTTTTTCTGTTTCAAACAAAAAGTCGATGCTGTGCTCTTCTGCCAACGATTCGAAATTATCCATTATCCTCCGGACAAAGGAGACGACATCGACTCGCTGTACCTGCATTTTCATCTTCTTATTCTGAATCTTACGGAAATCAAGGATTTGATTGACCAAATGAAGCATGCGGTTCGTGTTACGTTCCACCACTACCAACTGTTCGCGTGCATCCTCCGGCAATTTCGAGTTTTTCAGGACATGCTCTATCGGACCGGCTATCAAGGTCAGCGGAGTACGGAGTTCATGCGAAATATTGGTAAAGAACCGGAGTTTTATATCCGACACCTGCTGCTCTACCGACACTTCGTGTTTCAACCGATAAATAGTGAAGAGAATGTAAACCGCCACAAAAATAATAAGCAGAATGAACATTACATAAAGGAAATAAGCAAGTGGCGTTTCCCAGAATGACGGTAACACGACAATGTCGAGACACCGGGTATTGGATACCCAAACGCCGTCACTGTTCGTTGAACGGACTTTGAATGTATAATGCCCTTTAGGCAAATTGGTGTAAGTGGCGCTCCGCAATCTGTCGGCGTAAGTCCATTGTTTCTCAAAGCCTTCAAGGATATAGGCGTATTGGATATTCTGCGGATTGGTGTAATCGAGCGCCGCATACTGAATAGCAAAGATATTCTCTTTATGAGAAAGCACCAATTCTTCCGTATCATCCAAACCGACCTTTAATACAGAATGATCTCCCGGAACAATATCCTGGTTAGCAATCACCAATTTGGAGAATACAATAGGCGGTACAAAACGGCTTTTACTGATAGAATCGGGATTAAACATAAAAATCCCGTTACTGGCACCAAACAGGATCTCTCCTGTGGAAGTCACCGTTGAAGCAGCTTCACTAAAACGCACCCGGAAGGTGATGCTGCGGTCATCGTAATTCTCAAAACGTTCTTCATCGGGAATAAATTTACTGATGCCATTCTCCGTACTTATCCACAAGTTGTGCTTATCGTCTTCCCGAATGGAAAGCAGCACATCCGAAGGAAGTCCGTCAAGCACGGAATAAGATTTAAACACCCCTTTTCCAGCCTCATCGATGGAAAGAAATTTATTAAGTCCGCCACCGAAAGTAGCAAGATAAAGTTCTTTCTTCTCAGTAGCTATAATCCAGTGTACATCATTATTACTCAA
Organism: Coprobacillus sp. CAG:698; assembly: GCA_963599995.1. Classification (GTDB taxonomy): domain Bacteria; phylum Bacteroidota; class Bacteroidia; order Bacteroidales; family Bacteroidaceae; genus Bacteroides. The sequence goes on along the minus strand of CAVCAX010000249.1, from coordinate 6,110 downwards.
GCTTTTCGTATCATTCGGGTTGCGGGAGAAATGATGGAACTGAATCTCCTCAGGAGTACTGAAGTTCTCATCAAAAGCAACCGCTCCGGCTGTTGTCCCTACCCAAAGGTGCCCATTGTCATCCGAAGTAATAAAACGGGTTTTATAGCACAGATCGATCGGATACCCCTTCAGATTGTTGCGGTGATTGACAAAAACCGTATTTCCGTCCTTATCCTTTGACATATAATTAATTCCGTTGGCAAAGGTTGCAATCCAAATGCGTCCGTTATGATCTTCATAAACACAATACACATTATCATTGCTCAAGCTATACATATCATCCTCATCATAACGATAGCGGGACAACCGGTAAGACAGTCCGTCCGGTGTTGTCGGCTCGGCACATACCAGACCATCCCCTTTCGTCGCTATCCAAAGTACTCCTTTGGAATCCTGCATGATATGATAAACCGTACCCTTCATCGGTATTCCCGAACGGGAAACAGTTCCGTTCTCAGTTAAAAAGCCCAAGTATTTATGGTCAGAATCATATATGCGGAGACGCCCGTCTTTCAACCCCACCCATATATTCTTATTGCTATCCTCACAAAGAGCTCGCACTTCATTGCTCAGCGACTCATAATTATGCTCTTCCGGTGTCAGCATACTGAACTGAACCGAACGGAATGTCACTTTCTCCAACCCCTTGGAGTGGGTACAAATCCAAAGATTCCCTTGTGTATCGGAAAAACTGGAATGTATTTTATTAGAGAAACGCCAGTCCGAGCTCCCCAACTCATCATAAAAAGGAACAAGACGGTTCTCTTCACGGTCATAAAAAGAAAATCCACCCCCATAAGGATGTACCCAAAGATATCCGTTCACATCTTCGTGTATATGAAAAGAAGGCCGTGAACGGTCGGCAGCAGTAGGCTCCACACGTATCTGCTCACGTTTCAGTTTTCCGGTAAAAGGATTGAAATGTGCGACAACTCCCGGTTCTTCCTGCTCAAACCACACTTCCGAAGTTTTGTCTACATACGCTGATACAATAGGGGCCGAAGGCAGATCACGACAAGTTGTGTGAGAATAATGCACATACTCTTTCGTTTTCAGATTGTAAGTAAAGAAGCCGTCTGTAGAGGTAGTAATCACGACTTTATCCGGTTGCACACGGTTGATGGAACTGATGCGTGAGCGGGTTGGCAACTCAAGCAATTCGAACTGCCCGTTTCCCTTCTGATAGCGCCACACGCGCCCTCTGTCCGACCCGAAGCAAATCTCCGTTTCATTCTCCTGTACGGCATAGAAAGCCTGCTTCGGGTCCGAAAAGCGCTCTTTCGTCTCTACAAAATAGGAGACCGGTGTTTTCTCTCCCGGACGAATCAAGCCCAAGCCATTATCCGTAAGCATCCATTCATTATTATCAGCATCCTGGTACACCTTAAAGACCTTCGTTGCAGGAAAAAGCCCCGACTTTGCAGAATAAATCTCTGTAACAAGGCGACCGGTCCGGGTAGAAGTTGTGACACGTATCGCACCGTCATTCTCTGTAAGCAACCAGACCGTTCCTCCTTGAAGGACGCTGATCGTATTCACATTGGAATTGCTCCCTGGTTGTCCGGCAGCAGGTACCTGTTCAAAGGTCTCCGTACGCGGATCAAAACGATGTGCCCGATTATCATAGGTCAACAGCCACAAATATCCGTCCGGATCTTCATACATCCGGTCGACGCGGTTATTTGTCAAACTGATAAAATTCCCCTGACGTGCCTTATATGTTTTAAAAGAGTAACCGTTAAAACGGTTAATACCGTCCCAAGTGGAAAACCAAAGATTCCCTTTATGGTCCTGCAATATGCTCATTACAGTATTTTGCGACAAACCGTCTTCAGAGGAGTAATGGGTAAAGAAACAGTCTCGCTGAGCGCTAATTGCCAAGGCAATGCTCAAAAATGTTATCAGAAATAAGGTCCTTCTCATCATTTTATAAAATTCCATGCTGTAAAGATACAAATTAAGGCGAATCTTACCCTATTTTTACTTTTATTTTAATAAAACATGGGGGCGATATACCTCATTTAGTATCTCTTAAGTAGTTGGGATAGGTATAAAAGGAAAAGTTACATGTAAAAAAAACGCTCCTGAAACATTCTGCTTACCAAGTATCATTTTGAAAGTTGCTTATTGAAAAAAGACAATATTTCCGCTTGTATCTCCTTACTGCAGAAGTGAGGCAAATCCCATAATTTTGTAACCAGTTTATCACCGGCGTTCCGGCTATTCCACACGGCACGCAACTGGGAATATGCCTCTTCTACCGCCGGAACAGGAAACAGTTTGTCATGCCGGCCATTAAAGAAAAGCATCGCTTTAGGACAGGCTATGGAAGCGATATGAGGATAATCCAAGTACCGTCTTAAACCGGGCAACACATTGGCATAATTCGAATCCCCCTTACCGCGTCCGTAATGAGATGAAAGCTGATATTCTGTTGTCGTCAACCAACAGACAGCCGCACCGGCCTTTATTCTATCTGACAATGCCGATAACATCCAGGAACGATAAGCCCCCATCGAGAACCCCATACAGCCTATCCGGTCTGCATCGACCTCTTTCAAAGAAGCAAGAAAGTCGGCAGTATACATATCCTCATACGAAATCGTACCGCTCCAACTGCGTCCCAACATTTCAAAGACACACGCCAAAGCCTGCTGGCTTTCATAACGCACTCCCTCTTTCCGCCCACGTTCTCCCCAGAAAAGAGCATCTATGGAGATCACCACATACCCTTTAGAAGCCAGAAAATCACCGACATATTGGTCATCATAACATTGATGCGCCCACTGATCGGCATCTGCCAATGTCAGCGAATCAACATCGAAAGGGCGGATCATCTTCTCCTTCCCTATCGAAAAGTGCGCCCCATGATCATGCAATAGCACAACAGCCGGAAACGGACCTTTCCCCTCAGGTACCAGCAGATAGGCGGGAACCCGGGAATAAGCGGAAAGGTTGAAACGAATCTTCCGGACTTCATAACCCACCCGTTGCTCTACAGCCACAACCTCCATGTCGTATTCTCCGGCAACAGGTGGCGGAGTCAGCATTGCATCCAGAACAACCTTACGGGCCATTTTCCGCCACTCGGTAAAATCGGTTTGGGAGCTATTTCCCCACGCCATGGGATAGGTGAGCTCCTGCTTCATCTTTTCCAGAAAAAGCGGATAATCCTTTTCTATCTCACAGGAAGTGCTTTCTTGTGCCGCAGCAGACAAAAAAGCGACAACTGTCAATACACTAAAAACGATTCGCTTCAACATTCGGGGCTGTTATTATAAATTTATCTCACTACCTTTACTAACGAATTTCCATTCTTCACCGGATTCCAGCCATCCTCACCTTTCAGGATATCTTCCATACGATATCCTTTCAGATTTTTCAATTGTCGGGAGAAAGCAGCACGTGCTTTCGGGTCAGCCCCTTCACCACGACTTTGGTATTCGGCATAAAACACCGTTTTCTCAGCCTCTTTCTTACCCCAGTTATGCCACCCGGCAGGTTGTATATGCCCGCCCATATCGCAATGTATGAATACCGCTTTCGCATACGGACGCCATGGACGGGAAAGATAAACTCCCTTCACACCCGTATCGGCAGTCAGACTGCAATCATAAAATACATAACCGTATTTTACCCCTTTGTCGGTAGAAGGAGCTGTTATGTATCCGTCTCTCTTGCTATGAATGTGGCAACGGTTGAATACGGCTGTAGACCAACCGAAAATAAAATCGACAGAACCCTCAATGTAGCAGTCCTCATAATACTGGCGACTGTTTTTGCCATAAGTGTAAAGCGTATCCTGAAACCCTAAGAAGCGGCAATTCTTGAAAAAAGCACGATCTGCCGACACAAAACAAGCTACCGCCTGCCCCACCGGACCGGCAGTATTCTCGAACGTTATATTCTCGGCATAAAAATCCGGTGCATAAATATAGCAGGAAGACGAACCGGATGTTCCCTTCGTCTCTCCGAAGGCATTCTTCTTATCAGCATAATCATCGTAAGAGATTACCGCCCCTTCCTGACCTATCAGGGAAATATTTATTTTACTTTCCGGTATCACGACTTTCTCTTTGTATATACCTTTGCGGACAAGAATAGTGGTACGCACATTTTTACGAAAATCGGGTACGGCATCAATGGCATCCTGAATAGTAAAAAAGTCACCGCTACCATCTTGTGCTACCACATAATCATAGTGGCGCACGTATTCTGCCAGTTCGGGAACAGCTTGTGCGATGGCATCCACTGCCAGACCGGCCACTACCCTACCGCCATATATATTAAGATGTGTATTGTCTTCACGCCCTTTCGGGAAAGCCGGTACCTTGTTGGGTTCTATCCACATGAAAAGCTTCTTCGATTCTACAGGTCCCAAACCTTGAACCAGCTCATGGGTTATCTTATTCATATCGATAAAAGGTACGTTCAGCTTCTTCGCCACATTACGGGGAGATTCGAGATAAGCACCGTGTGTATCATACAAGGTATCGCCTTCTTGCGGCAGCTCCACTTCTCCGGCATCATGACGGGTGTCCTTACTGATACTTTCGTCTAACGGACGGACAAAATTACGCCGTACAATCGCATTACAAAGTATCGGGATTCCCCCTTTCGCACGAGTTTCATTCACAAAGCGGATGAGGTTGGCATCAAAAGTCGTACCGGGCTCCGTATGACGGTCTGCCTTGGGCTTCTCATCATTATGTCCGAACTGAATAATCACATAGTCTCCCTTTTTCACTTGAGAAATGACCTTGTCCCAACGGCCTTCATCGATAAAACTCTTGGAGCTCCGTCCGTTCACTGCATGATTGTCGATGCGAACCTCTTCACTGAAGAATCCGGGAAGCATCATTCCCCACCCCCGTTCAGGATTTCCTCCGGTGATATTTTTGTTAGCCATCGTAGAATCACCTATCATA
>CAVCAX010000249.1:0-1130 GCA_963599995.1 Coprobacillus sp. CAG:698 | reverse complement strand
TGGTAAGCACGGGTCTATTATCCGCCTTAAAAGCAGAAAGAAGAAAAAAGAAACTTAAAAGAACAACCAGCCTGTTTTTCATTTTTGTCGAATTACATATTATTATGCGCAAACTTACAGACTTTTTATCTGAATAACGTGTAAAAAGCGTTGCATTAGGTGGAATAATTGTATATTTGAACAGTTTTTTTTAAGCATGAGGTATGAAAACAAGAAGTAAAACATTCATTTTAGAAAAAGAAAAGACATGGGAGCCGGCAGGCGAAGGTGTAGTCCGCCAGATCATGGGATATGACGGACAGGTAATGCTTGTAAAAGTTAAGTTTGAGACCGGTGCTATCGGAACACCTCATACACACTATCATACGCAGACCACCTATGTGGCAAGCGGTAAGTTTGAATTCACCGTAAACGGGGAGAAACAAATAGTAGAAGCCGGAGATGGTGTATATATTGAACCGGATGCAGAACACGGTTGCGTCTGCCTGGAAGCAGGAATATTGATTGACTGCTTCAGTCCGATGCGGGCAGACTTTCTAAAAAGGGTGTAACAGCACTGCCGTACACCCTCCTCTGCAAAGAATATCGTCCTTATTACAGGGGTCATCACGACTTTATAATAAGGAGACTCTCTTATCTCTTATACGGATACCAGTTACTGCTATCCGCAAAAATATTTTCAACCGTATAGCGTAGTGCCTCTTTAGAGGTCAGCTGTTTAGCCCATTTCACTCTGCCGGCTGTGGCGGAGCCTTCACCCGTATTGCCGAATTCTGCATAACGGGCAGTTTTCTCATTCTCTTTATTACGCCAGTTATCCCAGCCTTCGGGACGGATATGGTTGCCGAATTCACAATTAAGGAAAACAGTGGCAGCATACGGACGCCATGGACGCCCCAGATACACTTTAGTAATTCCGGGTGCAGCAGTCAGCTTGCAATTTTTGAATACATAGCCGAATTCCACATCTTCCGGAGTCGATGCGGCCGTAATGAATGAATTCCGTTTGCTGTGAATCGTGCAGCGCTCAAACAATGCCGTTGCCGGACCAAAGATAAAATCGGTTGTTCCTTCGATATAACAATCTGTAAATAAGAGGCGTGTTCTTTCCCTACCCGTATATATCGTAT
>CAVCAX010000248.1:0-7805 GCA_963599995.1 Coprobacillus sp. CAG:698 | reverse complement strand
GTTGATATCCGTGTCTTGAGCGGAGCAGACAACAGATGAGATCAAAAAAAGAGATAAAAATAAGTTTCTCATAAAGTATATTTTGTCAAGTGAATAAAAGGCTTTTGTTTGTAAAACAGTTACAAAGATATAAATTTGAAAGCAAATCACAACTACTCCATGGATGAGTCTATTAGCCATAAAGTTGTTTCCAGTGGTTCAAAGATACTAATACTTAAGTGAATATCCTTTTTTCTGGGCAACAAAGGTTGCAAAATAAAAAAAGGCTACTCCCTATTGATGGAAGCAGCCTTTGGGGAGTTCTTTTAGATTGTATTATTCAGCCGGGTGAATTGCTTCAGAAGGACAAACATCTGCGCAAGTACCACATTCAGTACATACATCCGGGTTGATAGAATAGATATCACCTTCAGAGATAGCTTCTACAGGACACTCGTCAATACAAGTTCCACAAGCAATACAATCGTCACTAATTACGTAAGCCATTTTCTTTAATATTTAAATTATTAGTACTAATTCCACGGACAAAAATACATGTTTTATTCATTCGTTATACTGATTCTTGATTAAATTCCTTTAATTTGTATCCCTTCTAAATAAGAAAAACAATAATTTGATTATAAAATCGTTTTTATTGTTGTGAAACGTTTTGTGTTATTTCTCATAGTCTCGCTGCTGGTTGCCGGTGTTTCCGCCCAGACGCGTAAGGTGCAGAACCGCCCGTATATCGATCAGCGGATTTGGCACTATGGCTTTTTGGTCGGTATTCACATGCAAGATCTCAAGTTTGTCAATAATGGCTACACCACGGAGGACGGTCAGGTATGGTTTGCCGATGTGCCCGAATATTCCCCCGGTTTTTCTGTGGGGGTATTGGGAGAATTGTACTTGAATAAGTATATGGCTCTCCGTTTGGTGCCTACACTTCACTTTGGAGACAAAAAAGTTATTTTCCGGGAGCAGACGAGCGGAGAAACCGAATCGCAGAATGTGAAATCTGCCTATCTGTCTTTGCCTGTCGATTTGAAATTCAGTGCGGAGCGGTTCAACAATTATCGCCCTTATGCGATGGTCGGTTTGAGTCCGACTTATGATTTGAGTGTGAAAAAATCTCGTCCGCTATTGGTGAAACCTTTCGACTGTTACATCGAGGTGGGACTGGGATGTGATTTTTATCTTCCTTTCTTTAAGTTGATACCGGAGCTGAAGTTCTGTTTCGGACTGGCGGATCTATTAAACAAGAATCGTAACGATCTTACCGACAAATCATTGATGAAGTTTACCGAATCTTTGGACAAGGTAAAGTCCCGGATGATCGTATTGACTTTCTACTTCGAATAAGTTCACCACAGAGTAACACAGAGTTTCACAGAGAAATATGTTCAAAAGAGATAAAACTCTGTGAAACTCTGTGTTACTCTGTGGTGAAATCATTATTTTTGCAAAGAATTTGCCGAATGGCAATCATAAATCGTTAAATCGTAAATAGTAAATACCCTCATGCCATTAAATTTACCCGATAGACTGCCTGCGATAGAACTGCTGAAAGAGGAAAATATTTTTGTGATCGATAACTCACGTGCTACCCAACAGGATATCCGTCCGTTGAGGATTGTGATCCTGAATCTGATGCCGTTGAAGATAACTACGGAGACGGATCTGGTCCGACTATTGTCTAATACTCCTCTTCAGGTGGAAATCTCATTCATGAAGATAAAAAGCCATACTTCCAAAAATACACCGGTTGAGCACATGAAGGCTTTTTATACTGATTTCGATAAGATGCGTGATGAGAAATATGACGGTATGATTATCACCGGAGCACCTGTGGAGCAGATGGATTTTGAAGAGGTGAATTATTGGAATGAAATTATAGAGATATTCGATTGGGCGCGTACGCATGTCACTTCGACGCTATATATCTGTTGGGCCGCTCAAGCAGGACTGTATCATCATTACGGAGTGCCTAAATACGCGTTGGATAAGAAGATGTTCGGAATCTTCGAACATCATACACTCGATCCATTTCATCCTATTTTCCGAGGGTTTGATGATGTGTTTTACGTGCCTCATAGCCGTCATACGGAGGTGCGGAAAGAAGATATCCTGAAAGTTCCGGAATTGACGTTGCTTTCCGAATCGAAAGAGTCGGGGGTTTATATGGTGATGGCCCGTGGCGGACGTGAATTTTTTGTGACCGGACATTCGGAATATTCTCCCCTGACGCTCGATGCAGAGTACCGGCGGGATTTGGCAAAAGGGCTTCCGATAGAGATGCCGCGCAATTATTATGTGGATAATGATCCGGAGAAAGGACCGCTTGTCCGTTGGCGTGCTCATGCCAATCTGTTGTTCTCCAATTGGCTGAATTACTTTGTTTATCAGGAAACTCCTTACAATATCGACGACATTAAATGATAAAGCAGCGTAGAATAGAACTGTTGGCTCCCGCCAAGAATCTGGAGTGTGGCATCGAGGCGATTAATCATGGGGCGGATGCGGTATATATCGGTGCCCCGAAGTTTGGTGCCCGGGTTGCTGCCATCAATTCGTTGGAGGATATTGCGGCTTTGGTGGAGTATGCACATTTATATAATGTACGCATTTATGTCACCGTCAACACCATTCTGAAAGAAGAGGAACTGAAAGAGACGGAGGAGATGATCAGGGAACTGTACCGGATAGGGGTGGATGCATTGATTGTGCAGGACATGGCCATTACGAAGCTGGATTTACCTCCCATACCGCTTCATGCAAGTACGCAGATGGATAATCGGACAGCGGATAAAGTGAAATTTCTTCGTGACGCCGGATTCCGGCAAGTGGTGTTGGCACGTGAACTGTCATTGCGGGAGATCGGTAAGATACATGAGGCGTGTCCCGATATTCCGCTTGAAGTTTTTGTGCATGGGGCTTTGTGTGTCAGCTATAGCGGGCAGTGTTATGTCAGTCAGGCCTGCTTCGGACGCAGTGCCAATCGCGGAGAATGTGCGCAGTTCTGTCGTTTGCCCTTCAGTCTGGTAGACGCAGAGGGGAAAACGATTGTGAAAGACAAACATCTGCTTTCGTTGAAAGACCTCAATCAGAGTGAGGAGCTGGAGGCGTTACTGGATGCAGGAGCTTCTTCTTTGAAGATCGAGGGGCGGTTGAAGGATGTTTCTTACGTCAAGAATGTGACGGCTGCCTACCGTCAGAAGCTCGATGCTATTTTTTCGCGGCGCAAAGAGTATACCCGTGCTTCTTCCGGAAAATGTCGTTTTGATTTTAAACCGCAGTTGGATAAGAGTTTCAGTCGCGGCTTTACCCATTATTTTCTGCATGGAAGGAGCAAAGATATTTTTTCTTTTGACACTCCGAAATCGTTGGGAGAGGAGATGGGTACAATGAAAGAGAGTCGGGGAAACTACCTGACGGTGGCCGGTGTGAAGTCGTTTAATAACGGTGACGGTGTTTGTTATCTTGATGAACAGGGACGTTTGCAGGGATTTCGAATCAACCGTGTGGATGGTAATAAACTTTATCCGCAGGAGATGCCCCGTATCAAACCTCGAACAGTGCTGTATCGGAACTTCGACCAGGAGTTTGAACGGATTCTTGCCCGTAAGTCGTCCGAAAGAAAAATAGCCGTATGCATCTTGTTGGCGGAAAACAATTTCGGCTTTTCACTTACTATGACGGATGAAGATGACAACAGCGTGACACTTGCTTTACCGCGCGACCGAGAACCGGCCCGTACCCCGCAAGCGGACAATCTCAAGAATCAACTGGCGAAGTTGGGAAATACCCCTTTTGAAGCTGAACGGATCGATATTGATTTTTCGGAGAATTGGTTCATCCCGGCTTCCGTACTCGCTGAATTACGCCGGCAGCTCGTAGAGCAACTGATCATGGCCCGTAAGGTGAATTATCATCGTGAACTGGCTGTGTGGAAACCTACCACGCATGCTTTTCCGCAACAGACGCTCTCTTATTTAGGGAATGTAATGAATACCCGTGCTGCCTCTTTTTATCAGGATCATGGAGTGAAGGAAGTGGCACCTGCCTACGAAAAACAACCGGTGGAGGATGCTGTGCTGATGTTTTGCAAACACTGCCTGCGTTATAGCATGGGGTGGTGTCCTATTCACCAGCGTGAACGTTCGCCTTATAAGGAACCTTATTATCTGGTAGGGATGGATGGAAAGAAGTTCCGCCTGTCGTTTGATTGTAAAAATTGCCAGATGAAAGTGAGTGCTGCACAATGAGAACATTTTACCATAGAGTGATGCGATGCGTGATGGGGGCGGTTGTGAGACTGGATGCGAAACGGCTCTGTATCGCTTTGTGTTATTCCGTGGTTTGTCTTCTGGCGTTTACTGCTTGTCACTATCCACGGCCGGATCTTCAGGGAGAAGGCATGAGCGATCAGACGAGGGATTCGTTAACTTATCTTGCCGAGCGGCATTATACTTATAATACAAATTTTGAAGTACAGACGGATTCCGTGGTTTTGGAACGGCTTCCGGTTAAGGACTCTTTTATCAGCCTTTACCATGGAGACCGGGTTGTTGTGGCTGAGTTTGCCGTTCATCCGGCGGATAGCGTAGACAGTGTTTGGGTGAAACTGGCCCACTCGCAGGAGGTACAGGGCTGGATACGGGAAAAGGAGCTGATTCGTTCATTTGTTCCTACGGATAGTATTTCGCAGTTCATTTATTTGTTCAGCGATACGCATGCGTCGTATTTTGTCATTGTCTTTGCCCTGTTTATAGGGGTTTATCTGTTTCGTGCTTTCCGTCGCAAGCAGTTGCAGATGGTCTATTTCAATGACATCGATAGTGCTTATCCGTTGTTCCTTTGCCTGTTGATGGCTTTTGGTGCCACTATCTATGAAACGATGCAGGTGTTTTTTCCGGATACCTGGCAGCATTTCTATTTTAATCCAACGCTTTCTCCTTTCAAAGTACCGTTTGTCTTGTCGGTATTCCTATTGAGCATCTGGGTGTTTCTTATTGTTTTTCTGGCAGTGCTCGATGACCTGTTCCGGCAGCTCACACCGGCTGCGGCTGTCTTCTACCTCCTCGGATTGACCTCCTGCTGCATTTTCTGTTATTTCTTTTTTATTTTTACTACACGGTTTTATATCGGTTATCTCTTTCTGCTTTGCTTTGTCTTTCTATTTATCAAAAGACTTCGCAAAGGAAGCGGTTACAGATACCGTTGCGGATATTGTGGAGAAAAACTGCATGATAAAGGCATCTGTCCCCATTGCGGGGCGATCAATGAATGATAACCCAATGGCTGTCTTGTGTTTCCTCCTTTGTCCGGCAAAGGCATATATTTAAAACCGGCAACGCACATCCACTCCCAATTGCATGGGCCGTCCTTTCTGCATAAACCCATTGCCCATTGTCTCGAAATAGAATGCCTGATATTCTTTATTCAGCGCATTGCGTACCCAGAAGGCAATGGAGCCGTTTCCTTTTTCTAAGCTGACACGTCCGTTCAGTGTACCGTAAAATGCCTGGCTGGCATTATTCGCCTCTGTCCAGTAGATGCGTCCGGCAGCATTGAAGTTGGCATTTACCTGGATGCGGTCGAACCAGTGGCGGGGGGCGATCCGGAAAATATACTGTGCTCCTACGTTGAGTGTATGTTTGGGGACGAAAGGAACATAGTTACCATTGTAATTTTCTTTGTCCTGTAAGTTCCCGTCTTTATCTTTTTGTTTCACGACGTAATCGGTAAATGTGGCATAGGTGTATCCGTAAGATGCATTCATGCTGAAGGCATCGGTGATGCCGGCGCGTAAGGCAGCCTCGGCTCCATAGCTTCGGCTCTTGCCGGCATTGACGGTGATACGTCCCAAGCCACTCTCGGCAAACTGGGAAATCTGCTGGTCTTTGGTATCCATGTAATATGCGGCAAGATCGGCCCATAAACGCCCTTCCCACAATGTGAGATGGGAACCGATTTCGTAGTTCCATGAATATTCGGGCTTGTAAGTGGTGGAGGCTTTTATGTCAATGTCTTCTTCCGGCATCATCATTTCAATCATATTCGCTATGGATGCAAAATTCTTGTTGGTTACCATGGCTGCCTTCATCGAATTTTTCAGTTCAGACTGTATCAGATCGGAAAACATCTGTACATTATACCCTCCCGAACGGTAACCGCGTGAAACGGTGGCATATACATTGTTTCCTTTTTTCCATTCGTACTGAATCGCAAATTTGGGGAGCAATTGCAGGTAATCGTTTGATAATTTTCCGCTGATGCCGGCCGGAGCGATCATGTTTTTGCTTTCAAGGTCGATTGTCGGTCTTGGAGACGGCATCTGCATGTAAAATTTGAAATTGAAGTCTAACGGGGTGGAAGCCGAATGGTAATTCATCGACATTTTTTCATAATCGAGGCGCAATCCTGCCGTTATGGATAATCCGTCTATCAGGAAATTATTGTAAGTTGATTGATGATAGATGGCGGCACTGAATGTCGGAGTATCGAAGTTACCGCTGACATTCAATGTCGGGTTGTTGACGGTCAGCTTCATGGTTGGTGCGGCAGGCAAATGGGGGAAATTATTGTTGGCGTTATTTTCAATGACTTCTGTAACTCCGTCCTTCTTGAATTCAACCGGACCATCCGTGTTCAGCCATTGGTAGAATCCGAATATACCGTTGGTCCACTGCCAATTACCTCCGGGTTTTGACTTCATGACGATCTCTTCAGATAAGGTGTTCAGCCGTTGTTGTTGGTTGAGAGTGAATATATCTTTCTCCGTGAAATCTTGATCGAGTAGCATACGGTCTTTTAAATGTTGATAACCGGTCACGGCACTTAGTGTGAAATGTTGCGCCTGATACTCGATGTTAGCACTGGCATTCAGCAGACTGCGATAATAACTGCTTTCATCATTGTAGGAGATCAACTCCGTTTTGTCTTGTCGTGGATCGTTCTTCCTTTCTTCTTCATTGACTTTTCCCATATAGAAATAGGGATATCCACCCTGATCACTATACTCATAATTCACGTTGAAATCGAGTTTCAGATTTTCTGTCGGCAGATAGATGGCACGGATACGTCCGCCGCCGGCATTGATACGGTCGGCCTTTTGATTGTTTTTGGCTGCATTCTTGAAAAATCCGTCTGCATGTTCATAGAAGCCTCCGGCAGAAAAAGCGAATTGTTCCGAGATCCGGTGGTAATGGGTGACCGATGCGTTGTAATTTCCGTACGTTCCTGCGCTTAAACGCAGATCGGTGCCCTGATAGCTGAATGGTGATTTGGTATGTACTCTGATGAGGCCTCCCATTGTGTTACGTCCATATAGGGTGCTTTGTGGTCCGCGAAGCACGTCGATACGCTCGATGTCGGAATAGTTGAAATCAAAGGCGGACTTGTCTATGTAGGGGACATTGTCGACATATAGTCCTACCGATGGCGTATTGATGCGTGAGCCGATGCCACGGATGTAGATAGCCGATGTCAGCTTGGAACCGTAATCGGGAATGAATATGTTGGGGACCAATGTGCTCAGTCCTTTTAGATTGGTCACTTGGTTTGCCTGCATGTCCTGTTGTGACAAGAGTGTACTGGCTGCCGGAAGTTCACGTAGTTTACGGTTCTCTTTCGGAGAGGCAATAACGAGAATTTCTTCTACGTCTACTACCTTGATCGTGTCTTTAGGAGTCTCTTCAGCCCAAACAGAACCTGTCGCTAAAAGGGTGAAAGCTATGAGAATGCAGTTTCTTTTCATCATGTTATTATTTTGCTTGCAAAGGAACGGCAAACTTCTCGGTTACGCAATCCTCATTTATTAGGAT
>CAVCAX010000247.1:0-3778 GCA_963599995.1 Coprobacillus sp. CAG:698 | reverse complement strand
TGCTTCCTTCCGCCACCTCCCTGGCAAAAGGGAAGAAAATGGTGTTGATGAATACGCTGAATACAAAGGAACTGGGAAGAAGCCTGATTGCCTGTGTCGACAGTGACTATGATTTTCTGTTGCAAGGAGCTACCAATACCTCCCGTAAGATTAACCGGAACAAATATATTTTCCAGACCTACACTTACGCCATTGAAAACTACCATTGTTTTGCTGAAAGTCTTCATGAAGTGTGTGTGCAGGCTACGTTGAACGACCGTTTTATTCTCGATTTCGATGCTTACCTGAAACGTTACTCGGAAATCGTATATCCGCTTTTCCTGTGGAATATCTGGTTCTACCGCCAGTGTGATACTTATACCTTTCCGATGTATGACTTCCATACATATACGGCTTTGAAAGAGATAAGTTTGAGGCATCCCGAACACAGTCTGGAAGCTTTACAACACCGTGTCAATCAGAAACTTTCGGAATTGAAAAAACGTTTTCCCCGTATTGTCAATCAGGTGAACAACTTACGTGATGAATTGAAGGAACTGGGATTAATGCCCGAAACGACTTATTTATATATGCAGGGACATCACGTAATGGACAATGTCGTGATGAAACTCCTGATTCCGGTCTGTACTGCTCTGAGGCGTGAACGGGAGCAGGAGATCAAACGCCTCGCAGAACATAATGAACAATTTAGAAACGAACTGACCTGTTATCAGAACAGTCAGGTGAATGTAGAGATCATGCTGAAAAAGAATGTAGCCTATAAACGGCTCTTTCATTACGAATGGCTCCGGCAGGACATTCAGGAATACTTGGCGAAAGGAGAATGAAATAAACAATAGATAAAAGAGAACTAAACCAAAAGAGAAAAAATATTTATGAAAGAAGTAATTGATACGGTGAGTGTAGCATTAGCGAGTGGGGAAGTGGAAGAATTGGGAGGAGCAGTGATGCAGGAAGTCAACCGCTCGTTACTATCGGCAGGAGTGAACGAAGAATGGGCTGACAAGATTGACAATCTGATAGTGCTGCTGTTTATTATCGGAATCGCTTTACTGGCTAACGTAATCTGCCGCACGATCATCTTGCGGGTAGTGGCAAAACTGGTGAAGCAAACTAAGGCGACGTGGGATGATATCGTATTCGATCATAAGGTAATGGTACATCTTAGCAGAATGGTGGCACCGATTCTGATTTATATTGCCATTCCTATTGCTTTCCCCGAACACGCTGATTCCGGGTTGCTCGATTTCTTACGCAGGCTTTGCATGATTTATATCCTTGCAGTATTCCTGCGGTTTGTCAGTTCGTTGTTTACTGCCATTTATCAGGTATACAGCCGGAAAGAGCAATATAGGGACAAGCCTTTGAAGGGACTTTTGCAGACGGCACAAGTCATCCTTTTCTTTATAGGGGCTATTATCATCATCAGTATTCTGATTAATCAAAGTCCGGTGGTGTTGTTGACGGGACTCGGAGCTTCTGCTGCCGTCCTGATGTTGGTATTCAAAGACAGTATTATGGGATTTGTGTCCGGTATTCAGCTTTCTGCCAACAATATGCTGAAAGTGGGCGATTGGATTACCATGCCAAAGTACGGTGCGGATGGTACGGTGATAGAAGTAACCTTGAACACCGTGAAAGTGCGCAACTTCGATAATACCATAACCACTATTCCGCCTTACCTGCTGGTTAGTGACTCTTTCCAGAACTGGCAGGGAATGCAGGAGTCCGGTGGGCGCCGCGTGAAACGCTCTATCAATATAGACATGAGCAGCGTGCGTTTCTGTACTCCGGAGATGTTGGCGAAGTATCGAAAGATACAGTTGTTGAAAGATTACGTAGACCGGACGGAGAAAGTAGTGGAAGAATATAACAAAGAACATAATATTGACAATTCAGTACTCGTAAACGGGCGTCGTCAGACAAATTTGGGCGTTTTTCGCGCTTACCTGACTAATTATCTGAAAAGCCTTCCTACCGTTAATCAGGAACTGACTTGCATGGTCCGCCAGCTCCAGCCGACGGAAACCGGTATCCCTCTGGAACTCTATTTCTTTTCGGCCAATAAAGTCTGGGTTGCCTATGAAGGCATACAGGCAGACGTATTCGATCATGTGCTTGCCATTATTCCCGAATTTGACTTGCAAGTATTCCAGAATCCTTCGGGTGCCGACCTGCGCCGGATAGGAGTAAAAATAGAGAAATAAGTATTAGAACAATAAAACACTGTTAACTATCCATTGTCATGACTACACCGTTACCAAATCAGATAATCCGCGAAATCACTCCTCTATCAGACAAGGACTGTTTTTATATTGCAGAACGTTATAAGACAGAATTTACTTATCCTATCCACAATCATTCCGAGTTTGAACTGAACTTTACCGAGAAGGCGGCGGGAGTGAGAAGGGTAGTCGGAGATTCTTCCGAAGTGATAGGCGACTATGATTTGGTCTTGATAACAGGTAAAGACCTGGAGCACGTCTGGGAACAGAACGAATGTCGTTCGAAAGAGATACGGGAGATAACGATCCAGTTTTCTTCCGATCTTTTCTTCAAGAGCTTTATCAATAAGAACCAGTTTGACTCTATCCGCCGGATGTTGGATAAGGCGCAGAAAGGACTTTGTTTCCCGATGTCCGCCATTCTTAAAATATATCCGTTGCTCGATACACTTGCTTCTGAGAAACAGGGATTCTATGCAGTAATCAAGTTTATGACGATTCTCTACGAACTCTCCCTTTTTGAAGAAGAAGCCCGCACATTGTCCAGTTCGTCTTTTGCCAAGATAGATATTCATTCGGACAGCCGCCGTGTGCAAAAGGTGCAGGAGTATATCAATGCCCATTATCAGGAGGAGATTCGCTTGGGGCAGTTGGCAGCTATGGTTGGAATGACGGATGTGTCCTTCAGTCGGTTCTTCAAACTGCGGACTGGTAAGAATCTCTCCGACTATATCATTGATATACGTCTTGGTTTTGCTTCCCGCCTGTTGGTGGATTCTACCATGTCAATAGCCGAAATCTGCTATGAGTGCGGATTTAATAATCTTTCCAACTTCAACCGGATCTTCAAAAAGAAGAAGGCTTGCTCTCCTAAAGAATTTCGTGAGAACTACCGGAAAAAGAAGAAGCTGGTTTAAGGTCCGTACATCTCTTCCATTAGTTGTTCGCAAGCTTTCTGGAGATGTTCTGAGTGGGGGCTTGTGCCACCGGCTTGTCACAGTTGTGCCATCGTGGTGTCACAGTTGTGCCAAGCCGATGTCACAGTTGTGACAGGCCGGTGGCATATCCCGGCACTGAGCTTGTCTGTCGTGTAATAATCTTGCAACCTATCTTTCAACCAATTGTATCTTCTCCGTATTACCGTTGTAACACCCACCCCCTACCTTTGCCCACGGATTTAAAACGTAGAGCAAAGTTCGATGAAAAAACTATTTCTTTTAAGATTTTCCGTTGCAGCCTTTTTTTGTATGCTGTGTGTACTTTCTTCGCTGGCTGCTAATATCAAGGTGAAAGGAGCTGTGAAAGACAAACTTTCCAAGGAGCCTTTAATCGGAGCAACGATTCGTCTGATAGGCACTCAGGCCGGAGCCGTCACTGATATGGACGGTAATTTTGAGTTAAATGCCGGTGGTGTGTTGGAAGGTATGTATGATATTGAAATAAAATATGTAGGATACAAGACCGAGGTTCGTCGCAAGGTCCGTGTGGAGAACGGCAAACTGGTGATACTGAATCTGGAACTGGAAACGGATGCACAGGAACTTGCCGATGTG
>CAVCAX010000246.1:0-6408 GCA_963599995.1 Coprobacillus sp. CAG:698 | reverse complement strand
AGGATAACTATAAACGTAATCTTTGTTTTTATAACTAAAACTTTTGTTTGTAAAATCAGAACTTTTGCTTATATAATTGCAAGTTTTGATTTTATAACTGAAACTTTTGGTTATAGATTAAAACGGATGAAAAGGAACTTTTTAACCGGTTGTTACTGAGTTTATACCGTTATCTATTGTTTTTTTGTACCTTTGTGTCCCGTATAAACTACAAAACATAGAATTTCATGGGGACATTGCAAGGTCATCCGAAAGGCCTTTATCTGATTTTTGCTACAAGCACTGCAGAACGTTTCAGTTATTACGGAATGCGTGCCATCTTTATTCTTTTTTTGACTCAGGCTTTATTGTTCGATACCGAGTCGGCGGCATCCATTTATGGCAGTTATACCGGTTTGGTGTATCTCACCCCTTTGATTGGCGGATACATTGCCGATAAATATTGGGGAATACGCCGTTCCGTCTTCTGGGGAGCCGTGATGATGGGAATCGGACAGTTGATGATGTTTCTCAGTGCTTCCATGCTCGATAAAGTGGCACTGTCTCACTGGCTGATGTATGGCGGATTGACTTTCCTGATTTTAGGAAACGGCTCTTTTAAGCCTACCGTTTCATCGTTGGTGGGGCAGCTTTATAAGCCCGGAGACAAGCGGCTTGATGCCGGTTACACCATTTTTTATATGGGAGTGAATGTCGGTTCGTTTATCGCTCCGTTGGTCTGCGGATATTTCGGGGATACGGGTAATCCCGAAGATTTCAAATGGGGGTTCCTGATAGCGGCATTTATGATTGTGCTGACAATTCTGCTGTTTGAAACACAAAAGAACAAGTATCTGATTTCTCCCACGGGAGAGCCTTTGGGGATCATTCCGGATGCAAAGAAGGAAAAGAAGATAGATGCGGAAGAGAAGATAGTACACCCGCAATTGAGCAATAGCCGGAAAAGACGGAATGCGGTAATCCTGATTGTATTGACGTTGGTATTGGGGGGACTTTTCTATACATGGTTCGGCGACGATTGGATCAGTATCGGCATTTTTACAGCTTGTATCGTCTTTCCGACTACCATTCTGCTGGATGGTTCTTTGACCAAAATAGAGCGTAGCCGTATCTTCGTAATTTATATTGTGGCATTTTTCGTTATCTTCTTTTGGGCGGCTTACGAGCAGGCCGGGGCCTCTCTGACTCTTTTTGCCGCCGATCAGACCGACCGGAATATCTTGGGGTGGGAGATGCCGGCATCCTGGTTTCAATCTTTCAACCCGTTCTTTGTCGTGATACTTGCCTATATCATGCCCGGTGTATGGGGATTCCTGAACAAACACCATCTGGAGCCTTCTTCGCCTACCAAACAGGCCATCGGGTTGCTGCTTCTTTCCTTAGGTTACCTTTTCATCTGTTTTGGAGTAAAAGACGCCCAACCGGGAGTGAAAGTGAGCATTGTCTGGCTGACGGGGTTGTATTTTATACATACAATGGGAGAAATCGCTTTGTCGCCCATCGGGCTGTCAATGGTGAATAAGCTGACTCCGGCCCGTTTCGCCTCGTTGATGATGGGCATCTGGTATCTCTCTACGGCTACGGCCAATAAGTTTGCCGGTATGCTCGCAGGTCTCTATCCCGAGGCCGGAAAGGTGAACAGTATCTTGGGGTATCAGATTGCCGACATGCATGATTTCTTTATGGTGTTTGTCGTGATGTCGGGAGTTGCTTCTCTGATTCTGTTCCTTCTATCAAAGAAATTGCAGAAGATGATGCACGGAGTGGAATAAAAATCGTATTTTTGCACCCAACTTTTTTAAACTATCGGTTATGAATACCATTCAGATAAAAGACAAACTATTTACTGTTTCTATCAAAGAACAGGACATACAAAAAGAAGTGATTCGCGTAGCGAATGAAATTAACCGCGATCTGGCAGGTAAAAATCCTCTGTTCCTCAGTGTGCTGAACGGATCATTCATGTTCACAGCCGATTTGATAAAACACATTACAATCCCTTGTGAGATCTCATTTGTAAAGCTGGCTTCTTACCAGGGAGTATCGTCTACCGGAGTGATAAAGGAGGTGATCGGCATCAATGAGGATATTGCCGGACGCACAATCGTGATTGTAGAGGATATTGTGGATACGGGACTGACCATGCAGCGTTTGCTCGATACCTTGGGCACGCGTGGTCCGAAAGAGATCCATATTGCTTCATTACTGGTGAAACCGGAGAAGCTCAAGGTCGATTTGAATATTGAATATGTGGCCATGGAGATTCCCAATGATTTCATTGTGGGATACGGGCTCGACTATGATGGATTCGGGCGTAACTATCCTGATATTTATACGGTGGTAGAACAGTAATCAAGTATTCTCGGCGCAGTTTCGGAATGCTCGGACTGTCAAAAGCAGTGAGGCGTTCGGAAGAGGGTGAAACTGTCGGTTGAGAATAAATCAATAGCGATAATAGATTGCAAATAGGTAATAGATTTTAATCGTAAAATTGTTAATAACAAAATGTTGAACATTGTAATTTTTGGTGCTCCCGGTTCAGGTAAGGGAACACAAAGTGAACGTATCGTAGAAAAGTATGGTATCAACCATATCTCTACCGGAGATGTATTGCGTGCAGAGATTAAAAACGGCACAGAATTGGGTAAAACAGCTAAAGGGTATATCGATCAGGGACAACTGATTCCCGATGAATTGATGGTGGATATACTGGCAAGTGTGTTCGATAGCTTCAAAGACAGCAAAGGGGTGATTTTTGATGGTTTCCCAAGAACCATTCCGCAGGCAGAAGCGTTGAAAGTAATGTTGAAAGAGCGCGGACAGGATATTTCTGTCATGATCGACCTGGATGTGCCGGAGGACGAACTGATGACTCGTCTGATCAAACGCGGCAAAGATTCCGGCCGTGCCGACGATAATGAAGAGACAATCAAGAAACGTCTTGTTGTATATAATACGCAGACCGCTCCGCTGAAAGAGTTCTATAAAGGTGAAGGTAAGTACCGTCATATCAACGGGCTCGGCTCTATGGATGCTATCTTTGAGGATATCTGCAAAGAGGTGAATGCATTATAACTACTAATTTCTAACTGTTAAATAGTATGGCTGAATCGAATTTTGTTGACTACGTAAAGATATACTGCCGTTCGGGTAAGGGCGGGAGAGGCTCTACGCACATGAGGCGCGAGAAATATGTACCTAACGGTGGCCCCGATGGGGGGGATGGCGGAAGAGGAGGCCATATTATTCTGCGCGGAAACCGCAACTATTGGACATTGCTCCATCTGAAATATGACCGTCATGCGTTGGCTGGTCATGGAGAGTCGGGCAGTAAAAACC
Source organism: Coprobacillus sp. CAG:698 (assembly GCA_963599995.1). GTDB lineage: Bacteria > Bacteroidota > Bacteroidia > Bacteroidales > Bacteroidaceae > Bacteroides. The sequence goes on along the minus strand of CAVCAX010000246.1, from coordinate 3,069 downwards.
GGAGCTTCGGTAAGGACGGAGCAGATAAAGTGATTGAAGTGCCTTGCGGGACGGTGGTGTACAATGCCGAAACGGGAGAGTACATCTGTGATGTAACCGAGCACGGACAAGAGGTGATTCTGCTGAAGGGCGGTCGTGGCGGACAGGGTAACTGGCATTTCAAGACTGCTACCCGGCAGGCTCCGCGTTTCGCACAACCCGGCGAACCGATGCAGGAGATGACGGTAATCATGGAGCTGAAACTTTTGGCGGACGTCGGTCTGGTGGGTTTTCCGAATGCTGGCAAGTCTACCTTGCTATCGGCTGTTTCTGCTGCCAAACCGAAGATTGCCGATTATCCTTTTACTACATTGGAGCCGAATCTGGGCATTGTCTCCTATCGCGATGGAAAATCATTCGTGATGGCCGACATTCCCGGTATCATAGAGGGAGCCAGTGAAGGAAAAGGACTCGGATTGCGCTTCCTTCGCCATATTGAACGCAATTCTCTACTGCTGTTCATGGTCCCGGCTGACAGTGATGATATCCGTAAGGAGTATGAGATTTTGCTGAATGAGTTGCGTACCTTTAATCCGGAAATGCTCGATAAGCAGCGGGTGCTTGCTATTACCAAAAGCGATATGCTCGATCAGGAGCTGATGGATGAAATAGAACCTACGCTGCCGGATAATATTCCGCACGTGTTCATCTCCTCAGTTTCCGGTCTCGGTATTTCTGTTCTGAAAGATATTCTGTGGGAAGAGTTGAACAAGGAGAGCAATAAGATAGAGGCCATCGTACATCGTTCGAAAGATGTAAGTAAATTGCAGGACGAACTCAAAGACATGGGAGAGGATGAAGACCTTGAGTATGAATATGAGGACGAAGAGGATGACGATGACTTGGAATACGAGTACGAAGAAGAAGACTGGGAAGAGAAATGATTCCGCTTACAGAAGATAGAAAAGTGTTGGGATACGGGTCGCTTGGTTCGTATTCCAACATTTCTCATTTTGTGACGACCCGTAGAGGCGGTTGCAGCAAGGATGCGTATGCCACATTTAATTGTTCGCCTTTCTCCGGTGATGAAATGGAGAGTGTACGCCGGAATCAGGAGTTGCTGTTTGAGGCGATCTCCGTGAAACCTTCGGAACTGATTATTCCGCATCAGACGCATGGAGTGAGAAACCTGGTGGTAGACAGGACTTTTCTTTCACTTCCGGAAGGAGAAAGAAGTGGACGGTTGGAGGGTATTGATGCATTGATGACTGATGTTCCCGGTTGCTGTATCTGTATTTCCACAGCCGATTGCATCCCTATATTGTTGTATGATAAGCAGCATCAGGCCATTGCCGCGGTGCATGCCGGATGGCGGGGTACGGTGAATTTTATAGTCGGTCATACCTTGGAACGCATGCGGTCGGTTTATGGCACGTCAGGAGAAGAGGTGGTGGCCTGTATCGGTCCCGGCATCTCGCTGGAGTCTTTCGAGGTGGGTTATGAGGTTTATGAAGCTTTTCGCTTGAATGGTTTCGATATGTCGCGGATAGCTTGCCGGAATGCAGATACGGGAAAGTATCATATCGATTTGTGGGAGACAAACCGTCAGCAGTTGCTGGACTTCGGTGTCCCTTCTTCACAAATCGAGGTAGCCGGTATTTGTACTTATATTCATCATGAAGAGTTCTTTTCGGCTCGGCGGTTGGGAATTGCTTCCGGCCGCATTTTGTCGGGAATAAAAATAATTGATTAATTGGTATATTGGCACATTGGCACATTATTAATTGGCACATTATTTATGATTACGTTATCAAGTGAAATAAAGGCTGCATGTCCCGGTTTTGCGGGAGTGGCTGTTTATGCAGAAGTGAAGAATACGGCTCACAGTGAAGGGTTATGGGAGGAAATCGATGCCTTTACCCGGGAGTTGACTTCAAACACGAGAATGGAAGATATCAAGTTGCAACCGGCTATTGCTGCTACGCGTGAGGCTTATAAGAGATGTGGAAAAGATCCCGGACGTTATCGTCCTTCGGCCGAAGCTCTGCGCCGGCGTCTGATGCGGGGGATTCCGTTGTATCAGATTGATACGTTGGTTGACCTGATTAATCTGGTTTCACTTCGTACGGGGTATTCCATCGGTGGATTCGATGCCGATAAGATACAAGGCAAGACATTGGTACTCGGAATAGGCAAAGCCGGCGAACCGTTTGAAGGTATTGGTCGGGGAGTATTGAATATTGAAGGGCTTCCGGTGTATAGAGACGAGGTGGGAGGCATCGGTACGCCTACCAGTGATAATGAACGTACGAAGATGGGATTGGATACGACTCATATTCTTGCTGTTGTCAATGGATACAGCGGGAAAGACGGCCTGCCTGAGACTGCTGCCATGATACAGGATTTGTTGAGAAAATATGCCGGTTCTGATGGTGGTGAGGTATTTTTCTTTGAGTAATTTGCACTAACTTCATACCGCTCTCGTACCGCAAGAGAAAAGATTGGCTCTGAATGAAGGTAAGGTATTTCTTACTGCTACGGAATTGAAGAAGTTGTAGCTACTCCGTATGACATCCCTGTGTTGAAACAGACTTTACTGTTTTCTACTTACAGGATTGCGTATTAGTGCATCCTCAATCTAACTTGGAATAATATCCAATTGGTTCCCGACTTTGGCTATTGCGTCCACATCCTTTATTGGTTCTATTCACCTTTCTGATTAGAACCAATTTCGTTTTTAGTCCCATTAGAAGGTGGCTCTCTGATAGTTCTTTCTATTATTTGCTTGTATACCTAATAACTTTGTATCAATAAAACTCACGAAATCATATCATGTTATGAACATTATAAAGCTAGTATCTATTGCAATGTGAAGACACGTATGTCAAATGTACGATAGAGAACATACCGAAGGCTCAAAACAACGATTTTCAAAATTGGTAGGCCTAATTACCAGTTTATAAAACCGTATTAGACAGTCACTCCAATAGAATCCTTCGGGAAGCAAACTCTGGCTGATTTTAATATTTCTGTTATGTGAAACAGCGGGTATAAATAACCTCATTTACTCGCTTTGTCACGATGTACATG
>CAVCAX010000245.1:5173-5819 GCA_963599995.1 Coprobacillus sp. CAG:698 | reverse complement strand
ATAGGACATTCGTTACAATTTAACGAAGATACAAGCAAAGTTTTGGGGGCTGGCCTCGGTTTTTATTACGCCGGTGTAGAAAAACTCGATTTTTCTATATAATTTTGCACCCGAAATAACGCGTTTCGTCTGCCAAAGGGCACGCGTCGAATAATTATTGTTTATGGAATGGTTATATAGTCTGTTCATCGAGCATTCTGCTTTGCAGGCCGTAGTCGTATTATCGTTGATATCCGCCATCGGGTTAGGGTTGGGCAAAATACACATCTGCGGCGTATCGCTTGGAGTGACTTTCGTGTTTTTTGCCGGCATCCTTGCCGGTCATTTCGGTCTTTCGGTAGATGCACAAATGCTGAATTATGCCGAAAGTTTCGGTCTTATCATCTTTGTCTATGCTTTGGGGCTGCAGGTCGGTCCGGGTTTCTTCAGTTCTTTCCGCAAAGGTGGAGTGACATTGAATATGCTGGCGCTTGCAGTGGTGCTGCTGGGCACATTGCTTGCGGTGATAGGCAGCTATACCACCGGTGTCTCTCTGCCGAATATGGTAGGCATCCTTTGCGGTGCCACTACCAATACCCCTGCTTTAGGTGCGGCACAACAAGCCTTGAAGCAGATGGGGCTGGAGAGCAGTACACCCGCTTTGGGT
>CAVCAX010000245.1:3653-5093 GCA_963599995.1 Coprobacillus sp. CAG:698 | reverse complement strand
GCTTTGGGTTGTGCGGTGACTTATCCGTTAGGAGTGGTTGGAGTGATTTTTGCCGTGTTGCTTATCCGCAAAACACTGGTGCGCAAGCAAGATCTGGAAGTCAAGGAGAAAGACGATAACAACAAGACCTATATCGCAGCCTTTCAAGTGCACAATCCGGCTATTTTCAATAAAAGTATCAAAGATATTGCCCACATGAGCTATCCCAAGTTTGTGATTTCCCGTTTGTGGCGGGACGGCAATGTCAGCATTCCCACCTCTGAGAAGATTCTGAAAGAGGGAGACCGCCTGTTGGTCGTTACTTCCGAGAAAGACGTATTGGCGCTGACCGTTCTCTTCGGCGAGCAGGAGAATACGGACTGGAACAAAGAAGACATTGACTGGAACGCCATCGACAGCCAGCTTATCTCACAACGCATCGTGGTGACCCGTCCCGAGCTGAATGGCAAAAAATTGGGAGCACTCCGTTTACGCAATCATTATGGCATCAATATCAGCCGTGTCTACCGTTCGGGCGTGCAATTGCTTGCTACTTCGGAACTGACGCTGCAGTTGGGCGACCGGCTGACCGTGGTAGGCGAGGCGGCTGCCATTCAAAATGTAGAAAAAGTCCTGGGCAATGCCGTGAAGAGCTTGAAAGAGCCGAATCTGGTCGCTGTATTTGTCGGCATCATCTTAGGATTGGCCCTTGGAGCCATTCCGATTTCCATTCCGGGCATCACCGCTCCGGTAAAGTTGGGACTGGCAGGCGGACCGATCATTGTCGGCATCCTTATCGGCACGTTCGGCCCCCGTATGCACATGATTACCTATACCACTCGCAGTGCCAATCTGATGCTTCGTGCATTGGGCCTGTCCATGTATCTGGCTTGCCTCGGACTGGATGCGGGAGCGCATTTCTTCGATACCGTATTTCGTCCTGAAGGGCTGTTATGGGTCGGTCTGGGTTTCGGGCTGACCGTTATCCCTACGGTAATCGTGGGAGCCATTGCCTTCAAGGTGATGAAAATAGATTTCGGTTCGGTCTCCGGTATGCTTTGCGGAAGCATGGCCAATCCGATGGCTTTGAACTATGCGAACGACACCATTCCGGGAGACAACCCTTCGGTAGCCTATGCCACGGTATATCCGTTGTGTATGTTCTTGCGGGTAATCATCGCCCAGATATTGCTCATGTTCCTAATGGGTTGAAACCGTGTCGATTCAAACCTTATTGATTCAACCCGTGTCGATGTAGCACCGTATTGATCAAGAACCATATAAAAGAATTTTCAATCGTAAATCGTAAATCGTTCAATCGTAAATATAATGACTGCCCAAAGTAACATAACCCCTGAAAGCATTATCAGTGATTTGCGCTATCTGCAACTGCTGTCGCTTAGTTTTCCCACCATTGCCGATGCCAGTACGGAAATCATCAACCTGGAGGCGATCTTGAAT
>CAVCAX010000245.1:0-3643 GCA_963599995.1 Coprobacillus sp. CAG:698 | reverse complement strand
TCTCCCCAAGGGTACCGAGCATTTTCTGACAGACATCCACGGCGAATATGAAGCGTTTCAGCATGTGTTGAAGAATGCTTCCGGTGCTGTGAAGCGAAAGGTAAATGAAATCTTCGGTAACACACTCCGTGAGTCGGAGAAGAAAGAGATCTGCACGCTGATTTATTACCCCGAAGAGAAACTGCAACTGGTCAAGGAGCGGGAGAAAGACCTCGACGACTGGTATCTGATCACCCTTAACCAACTGGTGAAGGTGTGCCAGAATGTATCTTCCAAGTACACCCGTTCCAAGGTGCGCAAGTCCTTGCCCAAGGAGTTCTCATATATCATTCAGGAGCTGTTGCACGAATCGAGCATCGAACCCAACAAACACGCCTATATCAACGTGATTATCAGCACGATTATTTCCACCAGGCGGGCCGATGCCTTTATTATTGCCATGTGCAAGTTGATCCAGCGCCTTACGATCGATTTGCTGCACATCGTGGGAGACATCTATGACCGTGGTCCCGGTGCGCATATCATCATGGATACCCTGTGCGACTATCATAATTTCGATATTCAATGGGGCAATCACGACATTCTCTGGATGGGCGCCGCATCCGGCAATACCAGTTGCATGGCAAATGTCATCCGCATGTCCATGCGCTATGGCAACTTGGCTACGATCGAAGACGGGTACGGCATCAATCTTCTCCCTTTGGCTACATTTGCCATGGATACTTATGCCGATGATCCCTGCACCATCTTTGCCCCTAAAATGAATTTTGCAGATTCTACCTACAACGAAAAGACTTTGCGGCTCATCACACAGATGCACAAGGCGATTACGATTATCCAGTTTAAACTGGAGGCAGACATCATCAACCGCCGTCCGGAGTTTGGTATGGAGAACCGGAAACTGCTGGAGAAGATTGATTTTGAACGCGGTGTTTTTGTCTATGAAGGCAAGGAGTACGAGATGCGCGACACGAATTTCCCGACGGTAGATCCCAAAGATCCGTATCGCCTGACCGAGGAGGAAAAAGAACTGGTGGAGAAGCTGCATTACTCGTTCATGAACAGCGAAAAGCTGAAGAAACACATGCGTTGCCTGTTTACGTATGGCGGCATGTATCTGGTGTGTAACTCCAACCTCTTGTATCATGCCTCCGTGCCTCTGAATGAGGACGGCAGTTTCAAGCATGTCAATATTCGCGGAAAGGAGTATTGGGGCAAGAATCTGATGGATAAGATCGACCAGCTTATCCGTACCGCCTATTTCGATGAAGAAGGTGATGAAGAGAAGCTGTTTGCCATGGATTACATCTGGTATATGTGGTGCGGTCCGGATGCTCCGTCGTTCGATAAAGACAAGATGGCAACCTTTGAGCGTTATTTCATTGCCGACAAGGCGTTGCACAAAGAGCAGAAAGGCTATTATTACACGCTACGTGACAATGAAGACGTTTGCGACCGGATTCTGGAAGAGTTCGGAGTTACCGGCGTACATACTCATATTATCAACGGCCATGTGCCCGTAAAAACGATCAAAGGCGAACAGCCGATGAAAGCGGGAGGCAAGTTGCTCGTGATCGACGGCGGATTCTCGAAAGCCTACCAGCCGGAAACGGGTATTGCCGGATATACCCTGGTTTATCACTCCCACGGTCTGCAATTAGTACAGCACGAGCCGTTTCAATCTACCCAGAAAGCCATCGAAGAGGGGCAGGACATCAAATCGACCACATTTGTCATCGAGTTCAATTCCCAACGTATGATGGTGAAAGATACGGATAAGGGAAAAGAACTGATAACGCAAATCCAGGATTTGAAGAAATTGCTGGTGGCGTATAGGACGGGGTTGATAAAGGAGAAGCAGTAAAGTAAGGGTTGGGGAGAGGCTTAAAACAGCACAATCCCCGCTTCTACAATTGCCCCTTTGTCGTAAGTGGCATCTTTGTTGTAATACCGGCTGCCGCCATAACCTCCGGTTGCAAAAACTCCGAATTTACTTGTGATCTGATATTCCAGATTCAAGCGGGCCTGTAGGCCGTACAGGTGTGCCGGAATGCCATTGTCTTTGTTCTTGAAGGTTTCGATGTGCTGGTAGCCCAAGTCACCGCTGATGCTCAGGTCTTTCCACAAAGGCAACCAGATACCGCCGCGATAAAACACGGAAGCGGAGAACTTGTCGCTGAAGTCAAGATAATGTGTGCCGGCACCTATGATGGTGTAGAATAATCTGTTCTTGAACCGGACACCCATGTTGATTTTGGTGGCGTTTCCGCCGAAGAGCATCATTTGCACTCTTGTGTCGGGGTTGGCGTTGACAAGTCCCAACTGAAATCCTTTCATCTCCTCCTTATAGTAATTCACCAGACCGATTTGCAATCCTTTCGCTTTCGTTGCATAGTTGGCCAAACCTATCTGTGCACCGTTCATGCGTGAGACCACTATGTTGGCAAGGCCCGTCAACTGCACACCGTTCAGATTCTCGCTTACTACGTTCAATAAACCTCCGGTCATGATTCCGTTGAAAGTGGAACCCGTGACGTTGGCGAGTCCGGCCAACTGTACGCCGCCGGCTCTGTCACCCGATATGTTCATCACGCCGCTTGCTATCACACCGTATGTATGGTCGCCGCTGATGCTGGTCAGTCCGGAGATTATCACGCCTTTACTGTTGTCACCGGCAATGTTGACAAGTCCCGTGGCAGAAAGTCCGGTCATGCTATTACCGCTGATATTGCTGATGGCAGAGAGTTGCAGACCACGCATGTTTCCGCCCACCATATTGGCAAGTCCCGATGCCTGTATACCGTTCATATTTCGGCTGACGACACTCCCTAATACGTTGAATCCCATACCGTTTAACCGGCTCATCGCCGATAGGATACCTAAGTTGAAATAAGTAGTCTGGGCGCTGTCCGTGGGTTGTGTACTGACCCCCTTCCATATCGAAAGATTGATACCCGCACTCTTGTTTTGTGCAGACAAAGTAGAACCTGCCATCAAAAACAATGCAAGGGATAAAAATAAATTTCTTTTATTCATTGTTTCCTATTTTATTTAGTTTCGTCCTGCCATGACCGCAAGTTGTTGTGTCGCAAATGATCACGGCCGTTGGGTATTTCCTAATTGGCATATTGACATATTGACAATTGGCACATTATTATTAACCTTTTGCCTCTTGGTATAAGAACCTCTTGATCGATTTCTTCGGAGTCTTTTCGAACTCTTCCGGATATATCTTCATTTTCGAAATCTGGCTGTAGGCCGGTAGCATGGTGTTCAGTGTCACCCGGTTTTCTTCCATCACACGCTCTATGTCCTCGTTTTTCAGACCGTGTGCAAAGGCTTCGTCAAAGTCCGGATAAACCAGTCCGACGAGTCTGTCGTTCTGCTGCACGATGATGCTTTCCGATACGTAAGGCAGGTTGTTCAACTTATCTTCAATCTCCTCCGGATAGATGTTCTGGCCGCTCGGTCCCAGTAGCATGTTCTTGCTGCGTCCTTTGATTGTGATGTTTCCTTCGGCATCTTTCAAGGCGAGGTCACCGGTGTGCAGCCAGCCGTCTTTGTCTATCACCTGCTCCGTGGCTTCTTCGTTTTTGTAATATCCCAACATGACATTCGGTCCTTTGCAGACAATCTCTCCCGG
>CAVCAX010000244.1:0-5886 GCA_963599995.1 Coprobacillus sp. CAG:698 | reverse complement strand
TGTTTTGTTTTTTCCGGTACATCCACAGACGGCGGTACAGCGGTTGCCCCAAGAGCTCTTCGAAGCCGATATCCAGTTGGTGTATGCGGATAGAGGGGTGTAGCGGATAGTAAGGCGCTTTTCCTTTTCCGTCTGTCAATATGATGTGTATCTCGTAGCCGAAATGTTCGGCAAAATAATTGGCCTTGAGCGTCAGCACCCGCTCCATTCCGCTGGGGTAATAGAGAGCAGGGATGCAGTAGGCTATTTTCAAGGGGGTATCCATAGAATCTGTTATTCTTTTTTATATATTCCGTTATTTCTGTTACTTCTGTTACTCTTTTTGGGTGTATCCCGTTATTTCTATTATTCTTTTGGCGTATATTCTTTTATTTCCGTTACTCTTTTTTGTATACTCCGTTCAGCACTCTCTGCATTTGCATGTTCCACGACAGATCGGTAATACTGGCGCGTATCTCTGCAGGCGTCATTGTCTGTGTGCGGTAAAACGCTATTAAGCCACCTATGTCTATGGGGCTTTCGTCTGCAGCCACTTTCAGTACATAAGGGCGTCTGTCGAAGTCCTCATCGGTTTCCGAGTAGACGAAGGCCAGTCCCCGTGCGGCATATTCTCTGTTTTTCAGTGTCTTGATGTGCGTAATTCCGCTCCGGTGCCTTCCGAGGCTTCCGATGCCGAAGTCCGCCTGTTCGAACAGCCGGTCCAGTGCCTCACCATGCTGTGCGCCATGCATAATCACGTAGGGTTCCAGTGCGTTCTCCCGTATGACGGGCAGTATCTCCTGCCGTTCGCGTTCTCCGCTCAGTTCGCCTACGATGTGGAAGTACACTTTGTATTCGGGGCGGTTTTTGTAATACTCGGCCAGTCCGCGTACCAGCCGGTCGAATCCGTGCCAGTAGTGCACCTCGGCCACTCCTATCAGATGCAGTTCCCGGGTGGTGTCGTTGACGTGCTGTTTCAGGCGGATGGCGTCGAAGTCGATGCCGTTGGAAATGCGTATGGTGGGTGCTCCGAATATCTCTCTGTCATCTGAAAAGGTGACGATTGCGTCTAAGGCGTGTGCCAACCGGTGGCGGAAAAGGCGGTCGATCATCAGTTCCGCTTTCATGCTCGGTGTCACGTATTCCTGATCGTATGGATAGGTGGGGATTTCCATCACCACCCGTGCTCCCTGCCGTTTCAGTTGTTTCACCAACCGGATGGTGAAAGGGTTGGCGTTGTGATAAGAGCGTATGTATACGAAGTCGATTTTCTCGCGTTGTGCATACCGGCAGATGGGGCTGTAGGAGAGTCTTCTTTTTATTTTCGCCATTTTTCCTTGTCCGAGGTCGGCGATGGTTTCATCGTTTACCATCCATTTCCGGTGTCCGTCGGCGTCTACGTCATAATAGCACAGCCGGGCATCCGTACCGCATTCGCGCAATGCTTTCACTTGATAGCGGATCTTTTTGCTGATTCCGTTGGCTTCATCGAAACCGTGGAATATCAAGAACAAGACCCTCATGCCTTTGTCGGACGTGTGCATGTTCTTATCGGACGTGTGCATGTTCTTATCGGATGTGTGCATATTCTTATCAGATGTGTGCATATTCTTATCGGATGTGTGCATGTTCTTATCAGATGTGTGCATATTCTTGTCAGCTGTGTGTATCTTTTTGTCGGTTGTATGCATATTTTTATCGGATATGTGCCACAATTTGTTGTCTGTATGTCTCTCCGGCATCTGCCACCTGCCTGCCGTCGGGGGCCGATTCGTTGACGTGTTTCGCGGGCAGTTTTACCTTGGCGGTTGCCCCCATGCGATACCATTCGTATTCGATGTCCACATGTCCCACGTCGATGGCCTGGCGTCCTGTCCGGTAGAGGTCGTAGGCCAATACGGTGGCAGTGGGGCCGAGGGCGATGAGATACAGTGCCTCTTTTTCGAACCGGCATGCAGTTTTGTATATCTCTTCGTAGCGGTCGAAGGCATCGGAGGGCGGGCAGAGAATACGGCGGATGCTGCGTGCTCCGTCAAAAAGGTCGTTACCTACTCCCAGACGGCTTTTCTCGCCTTCGATAAATATCACATCGCGTCCTTCCCAGATGCGCTGCATGTCTTTGAACCAGCGTCCGCAGGCTTCCTTGGATGCGAAATCCATGTAAGGGCGGGTGACGAAAGTGTTGTAATAAAGGCGGTTTTCGGTGAGGTAGCGGTCCCACCATGCACCGTAGAGGTAGAAGTGTGTCCGCCAAAAGCGTCTCGCTTTCCGGTTGTAGCGGTGAAGGTCGGAAAAGACATCGGAGATGCATACCAGATGGTTCTCGTGGTTGCTCATCAATATCTCTCTGAGCCGTGCGGCGAGTTTTTCGTTTCCTTTCTGAAACCGGATGCTCTTGTCGGGAGAGGTCAGCAGCATTTCTCCGTCTCCGAAGCGGCTCACGGAGCAGTGGCCGTCAACAATTCGCCGGATGGTATCGTCGATGGAAGCCACCTGCGGTATGACCTTTTGGTGCTTCCGCAACACGATGTACCAGAAGTTGTACCATTCCACCGTGCTGCCGTACTTTATCTTATACTGTATCGTAGCGATTATCTGTCTGATATTCATCTCTTCTTCTCTGTTTGTTTCATTGTTTGCTTGCATGGCCTGTGTCGGTGCGGTTTGTCTTTTTCAGTTTCCGTATTTTCCCGATCAGATCATATTCATGCGTGACTTGTATATAAATGCCAAAGATAATAAAACTTACGGTACTTTTAACTATCAGTGTCCAAAAAATGTTCCCTCCGTCGGTCAGGTAATGCACCGGGATGAGGGCGGCGGCTATGAGCATGCCCGCCATGAGGGGCGATGTGAACTGGCGCAACAGGCCCCATATACTCCGGCGCAGCGTCACGCGGTACATCTGCCAGTAGCACTGGATGAAGTTGATGCAGAACGTGGTGACGATGCACCATGCCACGGCTTCGAGTGTGCCGAACCGGAAGATGCCGAGCAGCATGCCCGCCACGTTGAGCACAGATGAGAACATCCCGCAGATGAACAGGCTGCGTGTGTCTCCCGCCGCCTGGAAGATACTTCCGGAGGAGGAGAGGATGATCTGTACGCCCACCGAGAGCGTGAGTATGCGGAACACCGGTACGGAGGGCAGCCATTGTTGTCCGAAGATAATCAGCGTCACCTCTTCGGCGGTGAAGAACAGCAGTACGCTGAGCGGTATGCCGATGAAGGCGAGCAGGCGGATGATGCGTTCGTAGGCCGAGCCGAGCCGCTCCGGATCGTTCTGGAAATCGCTGAATACGGGGTGCATCACCGGGGTGATGACCTGGGTGATGTTCTGTAGCGGCAGCATCATCAGACGGTATGATTTTTCATAATATCCCAGTTGCGACATGCCCATATACTTGCCTATCAGCAGCTTGTCGAGGTTGCGGCTGAAGTAGTTGATGACGTTGAAAAGGAACTGGTAGGCGGAGTAAGAGAATATCTTGCGGAGAGCGTTCCAGCCGAGTGTCATCGCCGGCCGTTGCGGGTAGCGCTTCAGCGAGATGACAAAAAGGAGGATGCTGGAGAGTATCGGATTGATGACCAGCGCATACAGTCCCGCACCGTTCAGAGCGGCCACGACGGCGGCTACACCGCTTGCCACCTGTACGCCAAAGCTACGGAGGGCGATGAACTTGAACTCCTTGTTCTTGTAAAACAGGGCGTTGGGCACGATGGTGGCAGAGGCGAAAAAGAGGTTCACGCAGAGCAGCTGGCAGAGGGTGCGCAGGATGGGGCGGTCGTAATAGGCGGCGATGGGCCATGAGGCAGCGAAGAAGAGCGCTGCCAGTCCGGCGCCCATCCAGAGGGTGAAGGAGAAGATTTCCGAGAGGTCTTTCTCCGTCAGTGTCTTGTTCTGCACGATGGCGGGCGATATACCCATGTCGGTGAAGAGGTTGAAAAAGGCGATGATGACCGTGGCGACGGCTACGATGCCGAAGTCGTCGGGACTGATCAGTCGCGCCAGTACCCCTGCCACGACGAGGGAGATGACGATACCGCTGTATTTGGCGAGGGCGGTGTAGAACACGCCCGAGAAAAGCTGTTGTTTGAGGTTACCTGCCATAAGCGTCGATATATGCGTTTGCTACTGTGTCAAGATTCATGTGTTGCCGGGCATAGCGGTAATTCTCTTCCCCTTTGCCTTGTCCGGCCAGCCGTATGGCTTGCTGCAATGCCTGCACGACACTGCCGTTATCATCGGGGGAGAAGACCGGGTTTCCGGTCTCGCGCAGCAGTTCGCCCACGTTTCCGCAGTCCGGCCCTGTCACTACCTTCCGGAAGAGGAAAGCTAAGGGGATGTTTCCCGAATTCAGTATCCGTTTCCGCTGTACGAGTATGATGTCTGACGCGGCAATGTAGTAGGGGAGTTCCCGGTTGTCTATCAGCTCTCCGTTGGCACCGGCACGGATGTTTCTCAGGCGGAGCAGGGCGGGCACGAGGTAGTATCCTGTCCATGAGAGGAGTCTTTTCAGCGGGTTGCGTTGTTCCGGATGCTTGGCGAACGGAAACATCCGCGGTGCCAGCAGGAACTTCCTCTTGTCGTGCAAGGCAGAGAAAGCGCGCAGCACCATGCCTGTCTCCTCGCGGTTGCGGAATTTGCCGAAAGCGGTGATGATCATCTTGTCGGCCGGAAGATTCAGATGCCTGCGGGCTTCCTCCTGCGAGATGTTTTCGTTGTAGGTATTTTCGTAAATGTGATGGGGCACGACGACATTCCGGCAGCCGGGATGTCTCTTCTCAAATTCTTTTTTGCTGTGTTGCCCCATGTGCACTACTGTATCACTGCACGACTCAATGAGCTCGTACGCTTGCTTTATGACGGGGTTGGCGTTGTAGTGCGGGCAATCGTTGTGCCTTGTATATACGATTCTGCTTCCGTTGTCTTTAAAGTGACGGATACGTTGGCGCAGGCGGTCTATCACGGACGGGTCCGTGCAGTTCCAGCCTACCACCTCTTCTGGCCATTGGAAATGGATGACATCATAAGGGTCGTCCTTCTCCCAGAAATCCCGGTCGGAGCAGTGTACATCTATACCTTTTCTGCGGATGGCTTCGCAAAGTACGGGAACGAATAGATTGTCCGTGGCATTTTCTCTGAATACAATTAACACTTTCATATAGATGAGCTTCCTTTTTGATTTGTTTGTCGGGTTTCCTTTTTGAATTATTTGTTGAGTTTCTTCTTGAATTGTTTGTTACTTGAAAGAGGAAATCAGTAGCGGTTCGTATCCGTGCCATTCCTGTTTCCGGACACGAATCGGTACTGTCTCTTCTTTTTTAGCTATGCAAATGTACACATTATAATCGACAAACTCAGAAAATGCTTCGATTTCTATAAGGATTCTTTTAAATTTATTGGGGACCTCTCGGATTAATCCCATCTTCTTTTCCGTTCGTTCTCTATTCTGCCTTTTGCAGTATATACCGTTAATGGCCTTGTGTATGCCGTTATGCTCTTAAGATTAAGAATAAAGTTGCCGGTGAACGAAAAACAAATCCGAATAGGGCACTCATAAAAATCAAAACAGTTTCTAAAGGAAACAGGTATGGTTTGACTAATTATTTTACTTCCGGTTTCTCTTTGGGGTACAGCGTCCTCTCTTGAGAACAGTGTCCTCTCTTGAAAATAGTGTCCTCTTTGGAGAACAGCTTTGTCAGACGGGATGGGAACTGTGCTTTTGGGATGATCTGTATTTTCGCAGGCTAAGGTATATGAAAAAATGAAACCCGATAGCTTGACGAATCAGAGGCTATCGGGGATTTAATAATATAAGTTATGTACTCAGAACTTACGACTTACATTAAGAATCTGTTTTGAATTTATTTCATAAGTTTTCTGAGCATGATTTGGCAAAATGT
>CAVCAX010000243.1:0-7364 GCA_963599995.1 Coprobacillus sp. CAG:698 | reverse complement strand
GTCTGGGAGCTTCCGGTGCGTTGAATCTGTACGAATTCAATATTTTCGGTAAGTTGGATATCAATGCCGCCGATGCTTCCCTGGTTACTTTGCAGGTTGAAGGAAACAGCCTGACACCGGCTTTCGATGCAGAACGCACGGCTTATTCGGTAAATGTTGCGAAAGAGGTGGAGAAGGTATCCATAAAGGCGGAAGCCAGAAATCCGGAAAGCGAAATCAGTGGAGATCTGGGAGAGAAGTCATTGGCCTTGGGCGAGAATAATTTCTTCATTACAGTGAAATCCGCAGATAAGACAGCTGAAAAGGTGTATACGGTAAAAGTTTACCGGGCAGATAAATCCGCCATTGCCGGAATCGAGTCATTGAGCATTGAAGGTATCGAGTTGGATCCCGCTTTCAGCCCCTCCACTCATCTGTACCGGATGGAGACAAAATCTCCGAAAGTGGTGGTTGCTGCAAAAGCTACCAGCGAATATGCAAAGATTAACGGCATCGGAGAAATTGAACTGGCCGACGGATTGAACGAGCTGAATGTGGAAGTGGTTTCTGAAGACGGAAAGAACAAGGACAGTTACACGATCATGCTGTATAACACGAACCGTCTGTTGAGCGTAGCATCTCCCGACGGCAAAGGTAAACGCATTGTCAATATCGATAGTTATAGCGGCATGACAGGTGCTCACGAAAATCCTTTCAAACTGTTGAGAGGCTGGAAAGAAAACCTGACCGGTGACAATATGAAGTGGTGTGATACTTCCGCCGCTCCGTACGTCATCTTCTCTTTGGCCGATATCTATACGATTAATCACATCGAGTTCCGTGATTGCAAGACGGTAGAATCCGGCTGGGCGAATGTTCCCGCTTACTCGGTTTATGTCAGCACCACCGATACATTGGAGGGAAGCTGGAAGGAGATCATCCGTGAGACGGGTGTTGCATCAGTCGACGAGAAAGTGAAATCATTTGATCCGGTAGATGCACGCTTCGTGAAGTTTGTTCCTTCTAAAGGCGATAACGCCATCCGTATTTACGGATTCGACATCTATGGACAGTTCAAGGAGGCCATTGACCGGGACGGTGTAATCAGCGTAGGAAAGACAATTATGAACTGTTCTGCCGGAACCAACGAGATGCTGACCGCAGCCAATGCCTTGGACGGACGGGAAGGTACCGCCTGGACATTTACCAAAAGAACGGCAACGCTGGAAATCGATTTGGAGAAGGTATACGCCATCGATAAATTTGTCCTGACAGACTCTCTGGACCGCATCAGCGGATACCGGGTTGCTATCAGCCAGGATGGAACAAATTGGGAGACTGTAGGTGAGCAAACATTTGCAGATGTGAATATCGACCAAAAAGTCATTTCATTGGACAAACCGGTAGAAACACGTTATGTACGGTTGACCGTTCCCAGCACTGCACAACAGGGAACTACCTGCATCAAGGAATTTGAGGTGTACGAGTCAAACCGGTCGATCGGTATTAAAAATCTGGACGATGCGGCAAACGCAGGTGAATTGTCCATCTGGCCGAATCCGGTATCTCGGGGTACCAAAGTACATTTGAACGACAACGGTCAGGTAAGTGTCTGCTCGCTTCAGGGTGTTCTGCTGGCGGAATATTATTTCCCCACAGACAGCGTGATACCGACAGATGGCTTGAAGGCCGGTATTTATATCGTACGGTTGGATAACGGCAAAGAGATCAAAACCGGAAAATTAATCGTGAAATAATAAAAATATCCAGTCATTCCATCTCCGGAACAATCTGCCGGAGATGGAATGATGGAATTGTTTTAGAGCCTGTTTAAATTTTGTTCACTGTTCTTTTGAAAGGAAAATTTAAACAGGCTTTTAAACAGGCTTTTATTGAATCGTGGAAATTATGAAAAGACTTTATTGGATTTACTTTGGGGTATTGTTCCTGTTGGGAGGAATTTATCCTTTGCAGTCCTTTGCGCAGAAGATAAGGGTTGCATGTATCGGTAATAGTATAACCGAAGGAATCGGAGCGTCTTCCGGTTCGACCAATTACCCGTCTGTGTTGCAGCGCGACTTAGGAACCGAGAAATACGAAGTCCTGAATTTCGGTGCAAGCGGGCGTACACTGATGAAAAACGGTAAGGAGTTTGACGGGTCCGCCGCTTCTTACTGGGATCATGAACGCTATCAGAATGCATTGAAATCCAATCCGGATATCGTCGTGATCAAGTTGGGTACCAATGATGCCAAAAAGGTAAACTGGGACAACATCAAAGACCAGTATACCGGTGATTATATCGCACTGGTGAATTCGTTCAAGGAGCTTGCCAGCAAACCGAAGATTTATATCTGTTATCCGCTTCCTCTTTTCGGTCCCGGCAATTGGATTAATGAGGATAAGGTCATGACGGAAGAGATGATGCCTATGATCGATCAGGTTGCCAAAGAGACCGGTGCGACCATCATAGACTGTCACACTCCGTTTGAGGGTAAAGGATATCTGACGGGGGATAAGATTCACCCCAATGACAAAGGTTATATCCTCCTGGCCAATATCATTGCCCGTAGCATCGCTCCCGAAGCAAACATCCCTGATCTGCCGGCCGATCTGTTTATCCGGGTTTCCGAATATGACAAGACGGATTCCATGGTATCGATGGACTCCTCTTTCGACGGATTGGACGTAGCTCCCTTGTGGGACAACGTTGCCAAGACAACGCTGGAAACGGATTTTTCCGATCAGGCAGAATGTTGGTTCTCGGTAGAACTGCCCCGTCCTGCCGGTTTGAAAGCGTATGCGATAACCTCCGGCGGAGATGCTTCAAAGGCTCCTATGTCCTGGAGACTGGAAGGGCGTTCCAAAACATCTACTTCCTGGAGAAGGATCGATCGCCAGACAGATATTACCTTCTCTGCAAACGAAACGAAGGTCTTTGATGAGAACGTCAGTTTCACTGCTTATGATTATTTCCGTTTGAATGTTTCGAAAGTCAACGGAAGCGACCGTCTGGCTATTGCAGAGCTTCAGCTGTTCGGTTGTGATAAACCTTTGCGGAGCTCTTTGATGGATTCGGAATACGGCGGCACGATGAGCGCCCAGTTCAATACGATTCCTCATGAAGGATATAACAATTTGAGCGATGGAAATATCAATACCAAGTTCTGTACATCGGTATCCGAGGGCAACAGCATCTGGATTCAGTACGACTTGCCGGAGGCAGTCAAAGTAGACGGATATGCCTTGATTTCCGCCAATGATTCTCCCGACCGTGATCCGGCAGACTGGATCCTATACGGCTCGGTTGACGGTAACCGGTGGTATAAATTGGATGCCAGAAACAATCAGAAATTTTTGGGACGCTACACGATGCTGGAATATCCGGTTACATCTGATAGAGCATATAAGAGTTTCAAGCTGAATGTGACCAACAAATCCGGCTTGTTCCAATTGGCGGAATGGCAGTTGTTCAAAGCTTCCGACGGTGTGGGAATCCGGGAGAACAGACTGTCGGAAATTACGGTTTCTTCCGATAAAGACTGCCTGCTGATTAAATCCCGGGCAGAGGTAGCAGGACAGTACGAACTGTTTTCAATGACCGGCCAATGCCTGTCCAAGGGGAAGATCGAACCCGGAACGACCCGGCGTGAACATCTGCCTTCCGGTACTTATCTGGTGTCGTTGGAAACTGAAGGACAAAAAACGACGCAAAAGGTGATTGTAGGAAAATAACACACCTGAAACGATAGAAAAGGGTGCGTCAAAACACCCATAAGTAAAGACCACCCCCGTTACAGATAGCTGTAGCGAGGGTGGTCTCGTTTAAAGGGGAGTTTCGATACATCCCCTTTATTTATAAGTAAGAGAGCTTTGACACGCTCTCTTTTTTATTGAATTTAACAGAAAACTGTAAAATGGGTATTAATATCTGTAATTTGTGTAGTAATCAATTGAATAAACATGTGTATTTTTGTATCGGATTAATTCTTTTTAAATGAAATTGCCCATGTTACGAAAAATCAGAATCTTATTCGCTACCTTATTTTTTGCGTTGATTACGTTGTTGTTTCTGGATTTCACGGGAACGATTCACGCGTGGTTCGGCTGGATGGCAAAGATACAGTTCTTACCGGCGTTGTTGGCATTGAATCTGGGAGTCGTTGTGTCACTTGTTCTTCTGACGGTTGTTTTCGGACGTATTTATTGTTCGGTAATCTGTCCGCTCGGCGTGTTTCAGGACATTGTATCATGGGCAGCCGGAAAGAGAAAGAAGAACCGTTTCCGCTATTCAAAAGCCATGAGTTGGTTGCGTTATGGAGTGCTCGGCATTTTTGTGGTGGCATTGGTTGCCGGTGTCGGGTCATTGGTTGCCTTATTGGCACCTTATAGCTCGTATGGACGCATTGCATCCAATCTGTTCCAGCCTGTCTATATGTGGGGCAACAATCTGTTGGCATGGCTGGCGGAGCGTGCCGACAGCTACGCTTTCTATTCTGTGGACGTATGGATGAAAAGTCTGCCGACCTTTCTGATTGCAGCGGTCTCCTTTGTGGTGATTGCCGTGTTGGCTTGGCGTGGCGGGCGGACCTATTGCAATACCATCTGTCCGGTGGGCACAGTCTTAGGGCTTATCGCAAGGTACTCCTGGCTGAAGCCGGTCATCGATTCGTCGAAATGCGTGAACTGTCATCTTTGTGCCCGCAATTGCAAGGCTTCCTGCATCGATGTCAAAGCGCATAAGATAGATTATAGCCGTTGTGTGACGTGTATGGATTGCATCGGGAAATGCCATAAAGGAGCGATCTCTTATGTGCATCCGTCCGGTAAGAGAGTGGAAAAAACGACCGGTAAGGTAACGGACGGACAGATCGATACGGCACGCCGCAGTTTCTTTACGGCAACGGCTGTGCTGGCAGCCACTGCGGCAGTGAAAGCGCAGGAGAAGAAAGTGGATGGCGGTCTGGCGGTGATTGAAGACAAGAAGATACCGGACCGGGCAACGGCGATAACCCCTCCCGGTTCACTGAGCGCCCGTCATTTGGCGCAACATTGCACTGCTTGTCAGTTGTGCGTATCGGTATGCCCCAATGAGGTGCTTCGTCCGGCTACCGGCTTGATGAAGCTGATGCAGCCGGAGATGTCTTATGAACGCGGGTACTGCCGGCCGGAGTGCACCAAGTGTGCCGATGTCTGCCCCGCCGGTGCCATTTCTCCGATCACTACGGCCGACAAGTCGTCTATCCAGATCGGGCATGCCGTGTGGATAAAGGAGAATTGTGTTCCGTTGACGGACGGGGTGTCCTGTGGAAACTGTGCCCGCCATTGTCCGACGGGTGCTATCCAGATGGTGGCTTCCGAACCGGATTCTCCTGATTCCCTTAAGATCCCCGTGGTCAATACGGAACGCTGTATCGGGTGCGGTGCCTGCGAGAATCTTTGTCCGGCACGTCCGTTCAGTGCCATTTATGTAGAGGGACATCTGGTGCATAAAATCATTTAAGAAAAGGAAAAAAGGGAGGAAATAAATATGGCTAAGAAAAATAGGAAAGAGATCGATCGTCGTGAATTTCTGAAAGTGCTGGGAGTGGGCACTGCAACTACTACGGCCGCCCTGTACGGCTGCAGCCTGAAGGAGGGTTCGGCAACGGGGACGGGTGGTTCCGGAAACGCCCCTACCGGCGAGATGACTTATCGCATCAACCCCTCTACGGGAGACAAGGTATCCATCTTGGGATATGGCTGTATGCGCTGGCCGACGGTAAAGAAAGACGGTCAGGAAGAGATCGACCAGGAGATGGTGAATGAGTTGGTTGATCATGCACTGGCGCATGGAGTGAACTATTTCGATACGTCACCCGCCTATTGCAAGGGGCGTTCGGAGTATGCTACGGGAGTCGCTCTCAGCCGTCATCCGCGTGACAAGTATTTCATAGCTACCAAATTGTCGAATTTCTCGCCTGATACATGGAGTCGGGAAGCTTCTATAGCCATGTACCGTAATTCTCTGAAAGAGCTGCAGGTGGATTATCTGGACTACATGTTGCTTCATGGCATCGGTATGGGCGGGATGGAGGCCTTGAGAGGGCGCTATCTGGATAACGGCATACTCGATTTCCTGATCGGAGAACGTGCAGCGGGACGTATCCGCAACCTCGGCTTCTCTTATCATGGAGATATCGAAGTTTTCGACTATCTGCTTTCCCGGCACGATGAGATAAAATGGGATTTTGTACAGATCCAGCTCAATTATGTCGATTGGAAACATGCCAAGGAGGTAAATCCCCGTAATACGGATGCCGAATATCTGTATGGCGAGCTGACCAAGCGTAATATCCCTGCCATCATCATGGAACCTCTGCTGGGCGGCCGTCTTTCGAATGTCCCCAATCACATTGTTTCCCGTCTGAAACAGCGGCGTCCGGAAGACAGCGTCGCTTCATGGGCTTTCCGCTTTGCCGGATCGCCGGAGCATGTGCTTACGGTGCTGAGCGGTATGACTTATATGGAACATCTGCAGGACAACCTGCGTACTTTCTCTCCGCTGATTCCATTGGACGGTGAAGATAAGGCGTTTCTGGAAGAGACAGCGCAATTGATGCTTAAGTATCCAACGGTGCCTTGCAACGATTGCAAATATTGCATGCCTTGCCCATACGGCATCGATATTCCGTCTATTCTGATACACTACAACAAATGTGTGAATGAGGGAAATCTGCCCAAGAGCAGTCAGGACGAGAATTACCGCAAGGCACGTCGTGCTTTTCTGGTGGGGTATGACCGCAGTGTGCCGCGTCTGCGCCAGGCAAATCATTGCATCGCCTGTAACCAGTGCGTGCATCATTGTCCGCAAAACATAAAGATTCCCGAAGAATTACATCGCATCGATCAGTTTGCAGAGCAATTGAAGCAAGGTACACTGTAATAAATCCGGGAACATCGATGGGTGCGCGTAAGATGGCGCACCCGTAGGTATCAGAATACTTTTTCCTGTTTCAATACGTACATGTTGGCAAGCGTTCCGGTAATGGGTTGTTTGTCGGCATCGAGTATCACGATCCGCCCTTCCTCTACTTTGTAATACGACTTTCCGCCGTCTTTGGAAGTAGCGGTCAGGGTATTGCCTTCTACCTTGAAAGTGCCCGTATCACTGAACTCTCCGTCCTTTCTTTCGAGGTAGATGTATTTTACTGTATAGGTATGATTCTTATTAAAGGTTAAGGTGACTTCTATTCCCGGGCAGTCTGCTGCGGGGATGGTCCCTTTGTATTCTCCGAAATAGTCGAGTGAGGTCTCTGCATTGTGCATGTCTGCCACCTGCGTGGTATCTGCACCGGTGTTGTCACTGTTGGCAGTTTTGGGGCTGTTTGTGCATCCTGCTGCAA
>CAVCAX010000242.1:0-14010 GCA_963599995.1 Coprobacillus sp. CAG:698 | reverse complement strand
CTTGGATACAGAGATTAAATGACTTTGTACTAATCAAAAATAAAGAAAATTATGAAGAAGGGTATTTTATTGGCGATGTTCGCTTTGTGGTCCGTAGCGGGTTTTTCGCAAGTTTCCTGGAATGCTAAAGTCGGTATGAATATCAGTAACTTTACGGGTGATCTGGATGTGAGCGCCAAGGTCGGGGTGAAAATGGGAGTGGGGATGGAATATGCCTTTAATGATACGTGGCTGTTGCAGCCTTCCTTGTTTTTGTCTCAAAAGGGGGCAAAGTTCAGTGCTACTGTTTACAGTAGTGAAGTTGAAATGAAGTTCAATGCCATGTATTTTGAATTGCCGATTATGATGGCTGCCTGTATCTGCGTGGCTAATCATACGAATATTGTGATAAGTGCCGGTCCGTATCTGGCTTGTGGAGTAGGAGGAAAAACCAGAACAAAGGTGAGTAGCGGCGGCTCAATTATGGATATCAAGGAAAAAACATTCGGGAGTGATGCCTTTGACCGTTTTGATGCCGGTCTGGGAGCAGGAGTGGCTGTTGAGTTTGGCAGGATCGTTGTAGGTATCGACGGTCAGTTCGGTTTGGTGGAACTGGCGGATTTGGGTCTCGACTCTAATCCTAAAAATATAAATTGCGCCATTACTTTGGGATACAGATTCTAAACAACTTGTCTGTTTTGCCGATGTCGATGTGACAAGGAAGGTATGTCGGAATCCTTTGAAAAGGACATTTCGACACACCTTCCCTTTATGTCTTTAGGTCATGAAGATCAGTCTGCCAGTTTCTTCAGCTTTTTAAAATGTTCTATCACCGCCAGATAATCACGGTCGCAACAAGCATCGAACTTATTCCAGACATCGCCGAGTACTGCGGCTCCGCCGAAACCGAAATCTTTGATCTCTAAGATGTTTTCTTCATTAATGCCACCGAGCGCCATTACTTTACTGTCGATAATCTTTTCTTTCTGCGCCCGGCGCAGTTCTTCGGCCGTGTAGGTGGAGTAGTAATTCACTTTCGAGATGCTGTCGTAGATAGGACTCATGAATACATAGTCGTAGAAGTGCTTTTTGTTTTTCACCTCTTCTACCGAATGGCACGAGCAACTTACATGCCCGGCATAGTCATGAGGTTCTTTGGGATTTCTGCTGTTTAAGTGGATTCCCATCAGATTGAACTCCTCTTTTAAGTAGAAATGTTCGTGCGTCACGATACGACGATGATATTTCTCCGGTATCAGCGTCAACAGACGTTCTGAATACATGGCAGGTGTTTCCGGTTTTCTAAGGTGTAGAATGTCCAAACCCTCTTCGAAAAGAGCAGTAATTATTTTGTCTTCTTCAACGAAGAAGGTGGGGGTGGTAACTACAATGAGCTTCATTTCTTTTGTTAAACAATTGGTTTAGCAAAGTTAGCAATTAACTATATCCGATACCAACGTTTATAGTGAAAATATGTTAGATTGCCATGTCCGAAGGTCAATTGTCCATAATTTGCCCGCCAGAACTTCTCCAAAACCACAGATTATTTTCAACACTTCGGTAGCTTCCACACTTCCTGTGATGGCAGGGGTAACTCCCAATACCCCTTTGGGAGGAGGGGGCATGCGCAGCATTTCTTCTTCATTGGGATAAAGGTCTCTGTATGTTTTGGGGGTGTTTCCGTAGTTGAAGACAGACACCTGGCCTTCCAAACCACAGATCGCTCCGTAGACATAGGGCTTTCCCTGTGCTACACAGGTGTCATTGATCAGATAGCGTGTGGCAAAATTGTCACACCCGTCCACTACTATGTCATAATCACGGATAAGTTTGCCTGCATTGTCCTTGCTCAGGCGTTC
Source organism: Coprobacillus sp. CAG:698 (assembly GCA_963599995.1). Taxonomy (GTDB): domain Bacteria; phylum Bacteroidota; class Bacteroidia; order Bacteroidales; family Bacteroidaceae; genus Bacteroides. The sequence continues at coordinate 12,172 of CAVCAX010000242.1, read as the reverse complement.
CGGATAGGGGTTCACTGTAATTTCGCTGTTGAGCGACGTGAGGCGCATGGCAGCACGTACGGATTTGGTCTCTCCGAGTTCCTTTTCGCTGTATAGCACTTGCCGTTGCAGGTTGTTGATACTTACTTCATCGTTGTCTACCAGTCCGATGGTTCCTACTCCGGCTCCTGCCAGATAGAGGGCGATGGGAGATCCCAGTCCGCCGACGCCTACTATCAGGACTTTGGCCGCTTTCAATTTGGCTTGTCCTTCGTCTCCTATTTCGGGAAGAATGATTTGACGGTTATAACGCATATTCGGATGTATTTATGGTTGTTAATGATGTATTTATAGTTGTTAATGATAATTGCAGCAATGGCTTAAATGAAAAGCTGCTACAAACTAAGTGAATAACTGTTGTCTTTTATGCCAAAAAACTACCGTGATTGAAGTAAAGACTGCTGAGATTGGAATGAAAGGCGCTACAGTTTGAATGAAAGGCGCTACAGTTTGAATGAAAGGCTACTACAGTTTGAATGAAAAGCTGCCGTAACAATCTTCTTTTCTCAATTGTGAGACGTGCGTTTCACGACTGAGAGACGCGCGTCTCACAGTTGTGAGATGATCGTCTCACAGCTGTGAAACACTTATCTTCTAAGCTTCTTTCAGGGCAGACGCATTAAATCATCAGGGCAAACGCTTTTGGATGTGTCCGCCCTGAAGCTTCTTTTGAGGTAAATGCAGTATGAGTAACCTTGATGCTACTGCACCCTTTTCAGATTGTCGAAACTTTGATCCCAGTCTTTCCATACCGGCTCGCGACCGAGTTTCTTCAAATCTCTTTCCACTTCCACGGCCTTGCGGTCATCGTTTATGTGAAACTGCTCCAGTGTCTGCGGATAGCTGTAATATCCACCCGGTTCGGTCTTGCTTTCAGCGCTCATGGTGGTTACGCCTAATGTTGCCATGTGATTGCGGATTTCGGCGCTTTCGCGGGTAGAGTAGGAGATGTCTACATCGTGATCGAAGATACGCATGGCAAAGGTCAGCTGTGCCAGTTCACGGTCGCTCATGATGACATTGGGTTGGAAACCGCCATTTTCCGAGGGACGCATCCGCGGGAAGTTGACGCTGTATTTGGTTTTCCAATAATGTTTCTGAAGGTAACGCAGATGGTAAGCCATCATTGTTACATCCGTGCGCCACTCTTCCAGGCCGATGAGCACTCCCATACCGATCTTGTGCACGCCGGCTTGTCCCATGCGGTCGAAACCATTGACGCGCCACTCGAATTTGGACTTCATGCCGCGGGGATGGTAGATTTTGTAATTGGCTTTGTTGTATGTCTCCTGAAAGCAGATGACTCCGTTCAGTCCGTGGTGAGTCAGCTCTTCATACTCTTCCGCCTTGAGGGGCATCACTTCTATCTGGAGGTTGCTGAAGTAGGGTTTTGCCAGATCCAAAGCACGTGCTATGTAAGGCACTCCGGCGGCTGCCGGATTCTCTCCTGTTACCAACAGCAGGTTCTCGAAAGGAGCAAGCCGCTTGATGGCTTTGTATTCGTTTACGATTTCCTCCTCGGTCAATATGGTGCGTTTCATCGGATTGCTGATGTGAAAACCGCAATAGACGCATGAATTGGTGCATGAGTTGGTGAGGTACAAGGGGACAAACATGGAGATCGTTTTTCCGAAACGCTCCATGGTGTACTTCTGACTGAGCCGTGCCATCACTTCCAGGTAAGGGGTGGCAGCGGGTGATATGAGCGCCATGAAGTCGTTCACATCACAGTGCTCTTTACCTAATGCACGACGTACGTCGGCATCAGTTTTGGAATAGATGGCTTTTGTCGTCTCCTCCCATGATATTTGTTCTAATTCGTCTGAAAACATTTTGATTCTACTACTTAACTACTTAATTATTTGACTGTTCGACTACTTATCAACTCAGTATTAAACTGCTTGCTTGCTCGGTACTAAACTATTTGCTTGCTCGGTTGAACTGCTTGCTTACCCAGCTGAACTGCTTGCTTGCCCGGCTAAACAACTGGTTTACCCAGCTAAACTACTTATTTATCCGGCTGGACGGCTTATCAGTGTCCGGTTACTTAACTGCCGAACTCTTTTCCCGACTGCTTCTTCCTCATTTTCTTCAGTGTATTTCGGACAGTAGCCGTTACTCCTTTGGTGAAGAATTCCGTTTCGGCACTTTCCAGCATGATGCGCAGTTCGCCCATCAGCTCCGGCTCTTTTTCGCAGAGCCGGTAACCCATCTTGATGCATAAGGCTTGCACACCAATGCTTTCGGCAGGCGAAAACATACGGTCGAAGCAGAAATTCAGCAGTGGAACCGATATCGGTTCCTGTACCGGAAGATTGAAGAGTATGGAAAGATACAGGCGCTTCGAACCATCGTGCTTGCAGGTCAGCAGCCGGTCGGCCAGTGCCCCGTATAGCGGAACGAACCATTCCGGATGCATCTCACTCAGTTTCACGCACACCCATAGGGCACGCCATGATACCAGTGTCTTACTGTCGGAAGTCAGCCGGTATATATCGGGAAAATACTCCGGATGGTGGCTGATTTCCTTTACCAATGGCTTTATGTCCAGTTGGGAAATGTGAACCGACAGTGCATTGCGGAATTCGTCTGTTCTCTCCATTGCCGTTTTATTCCTCTTTCTTCGCGTTTTTGAGTTCACGGCTCAGACGCATGGCACAGAAGTTGGGACCGCACATGGTGCAATACTCTCCGTCTGTGTGATGTCCGGCATGAAAATACGAAAAAGCGCGTTCCGGGTCGAGTGAAAGGTCGAACTGATCTTTCCAGCGGAATTCATAACGAGCCTTGCTCAAAGCATTGTCGCGTACTTGTGCCCCGGGATGCCCTTTGGCAAGGTCGGCGGCATGGGCGGCTATCTTGTAGGTGATGACCCCTACGCGTACATCTTCTTTATCCGGAAGTGCCAGATGCTCTTTCGGAGTGACATAGCAGAGCATGGCTGTGCCCAACCATCCTATTTGTGCGGCACCGATGGCCGATGTGATGTGGTCGTAGCCCGGAGCGATGTCCGTAACCAACGGGCCGAGGGTATAGAACGGCGCATTGTGGCATTTCTCGATCTGACGCTCCATATTCTCTTTTATCTTGTGCATGGGCACGTGTCCCGGACCTTCGATGAATGCCTGTACATTCTTTTCCCAAGCACGTACAACAAGCTCGCCCATGGTGTCGAGTTCGGCAAACTGTGCTTCGTCGTTGGCATCGTGGATAGAGCCGGGGCGCAATCCGTCGCCCAGTGAAACGGCCACGTCATACTGTGCCAGGATGTCGCAGATGTCGTCGAAGTGCTCGTAGAGGAAACTTTCACGGTCGTGCACCAGACACCATTTGCTCATGATGCTTCCGCCACGGCTAACGATACCGCAAAGGCGTTTGTCGGCCAGATGTACGTTGTGGCGGCGGATACCCGCATGAATGGTAAAATAATCCACTCCCTGTTCACATTGCTCGATCAGTGTATCGCGATAAAGTTCCCAAGTGAGGTCTTCTACTTTGCCGTTCACCTTCTCCAGCGCCTGGTAGATGGGCACGGTGCCCACCGGTACAGGGCAGTTGCGGATAATCCATTCACGCGTTTCGTGAATGTTTTCTCCGGTGGAAAGGTCCATCAGCGTATCTCCTCCCCATTTACAGCTCCATACGGCTTTTTCCACTTCCTCGTCGATGCCGGAAGTGGTGGCGGAGTTACCGATGTTCGTATTGATTTTCACAAGGAAATTGCGGCCGATGATCATCGGTTCCGCTTCAGGATGATTGATGTTGGCGGGTAATACGGCACGGCCTTCGGCTATCTCCCGGCGGACAAACTCGGGGGTGATATAGGTTTCGATGCCTAACTCTTCGCAGTTCATGTTCTCACGGATGGCCACGTACTCCATTTCCGGAGTGATAATTCCGCGTTTGGCGTATGCCATTTGGGTGATATGTTCTCCCTTTTTGGCACGGTATGGCAGGGCGATATGCTCGAAGCGGAGATGGTCCAGACTTTTGTCGTCACGACGCATGCGGCCGTATTCGGAAGAGATTTCGGGCAGTTGTTCCACGTCGCCGCGTTTCAGAATCCATTCTTCACGCATGCGGGGCAATCCCTTTTTCAGATCTACGGATACTTCGGGGTCGCTGAAAGGACCACTGGTGTCGTATATGTACACTTTCGGGTTGGGAGTTATAATCTTTTCATCGCCATTGAAAGTTGTACTGGGCACCTGTTCTACTTTACGCATGGCAACACGTATTTCGGGAAACAGTTTTCCCGGTAGATACACTTTCTCTGAACGGGGGAATTTTATCTTTTGTTCCATGTTATAGAGGTATTAATTAGTGATTGGTGATAAGTTGAGGCATGTTATATGCATCTCTGTCCTTAATCAAGGAAGGCGGTTAATGGTGAACTTGCTTCAGCTATCAGGTTGTCTGCCTGCGTTCCCAATCCGGCTTCGTATGCCATGCGGCCTGCTTCTACGGCCTGCTTGAAGGCTTTTGCCATCTCTACCGGGTTACCGGCTACGGCAATGGCTGTATTTACCAGACAGGCTGCCGCACCCAGTTCCATCGCTTCGGCAGCGTGGCTTGGCGCACCGATTCCAGCATCTACCACTACCGGGATGTTGGCCTGTTCTATGATGATTTTCAGGAACTCTTTGGTTTGCAGTCCCTTGTTTGTTCCGATGGGCGCACCGAGGGGCATCACGGTTGCTGCACCGGCTTCTTCCAACTGCTTACAGAGCACCGGATCGGCCTGGCAGTAGGGAAGTACGATAAACCCTAACTTAACCAACTCTTCGGTGGCTTTCAATGTCTCTACCGAATCCGGAAGCAGATAGCGGGGGTCGGGGTGAATCTCCAGTTTCAACCAGTTCGTCCCGAAAGCTTCACGTGCCATTTGTGCGGCAAATACGGCCTCTTCTGCATTTCGTACGCCCGATGTATTGGGCAGCAGCTGGATGTTCGGATGGATGATGTGCTTCAACATGTCATCCTCTTTGTTGTCCATATCTATGCGCTTCATGGCCACCGTTACCATTTCGGTGCCCGATGCGAGTAAAGATTGTTCCATCAGCTCGTTTGAGTTGAATTTTCCTGTGCCAAGAAATAGTCGGGAGTTGAATGTACGTCCCGCAATAGTAAGCTGTTTCATGATTTATATTTTATGAATTATGATTTATGATTTAAATGGGGGCGGGAGAGAGAATCAGAGGGAGACCGACAATATCCTTGCGGTCTCTTCTACCGGATTCTCGGCCTGCAGTATGGTGCCGGATAGGGCAATGCCGCTGACTCCTGTTCTCATGATGTCCGGAATATCCTGATAGGTGATGCCGCCGATGGCCACTGTCGGAAGCTGTATGCCCGCCTGTTGCATCCGTGAGATGATGGAAGCGTATCCTTCTATTCCCAATACGGGACTCAGATTCTTTTTGGTGGTGGTGAAACGGAACGGGCCGATGCCTACATAGTCGGCTCCGGCACGATAGTGCATCTCTACATCTTCAAATGTATTGGCGGTTCCGCCGATGATGAACGCTTCGCCTAACAGTTGGCGGGCTTCGGCCACCGGCATGTCCGTCTTGCCCAGATGCACACCGTCCACTTCCAGTTTCTTGGCCAGTTCCACATGGTCGTCCAGTATCAGAATGGCTTCGTGCTCCTTACACATCGGTTTTAATTGCAAGGCAACGGCTTCCACCTCTTCCAACGGTGCTTCTTTCATGCGCAACTGTATCCATTTGCACCCGCCTTCGAGTGCCATGCGGGCAGAATCCAGGTAAGAATATTTCTCGGTGTGGTGAGTGATGAATTGCAGGCTGATCATACTCTATCCTCCGCAAGCTGCTTTGATTATAACCAGATTGTCATTCTCGCTGAGGGTGAAACTTTCCCATTCCGTACGCGGAATCATTTTGTTGTTCACTGCAATGGCAATACCCTGGGCGGGAAGTCCCATTTGTACGGTAAGCTGTGTAATGGTAGAAGCATCGGCTGTTTCCACTTCTTTGTTGTTAACTTGTACTTTCATCGCTACAAAATTAGGTTTATGATGATAATGAAAGTAAATGCAAAGAGAGTGCTATTGATATGGAGAGCGGTAATGAAGTAACACAATCCCTACGTCAGTACTAACTGCATCAGGTTCCAGGGTATGATCTCAGCCCGTCTTGTCGGGCACCCCTTTGTCTTTACGGTGGCAAAGTAAATGAAAAAGAAGCAGAAAAAAAAATAAAACGAAGACTTTTTTGTGGGATTCCCGTATTTTCCTCTTTCGGTTGAAGTTTCCGGTTGATGCTTCCGGTCAGTACTTTCTGCCGGTGCTTCCATTTACTGCTTCCGTCGATGTTTCCGGTAATGTAACAAAACGGATACGTCCTGTTTGCATCGGCCGGAAAGGTATTTGAAAACAATAAAAACCTGCATATAGAGTTCTGCTCTGTCCGGAATTCAAATTCCATGACGAGGTCAGATATTCTACACGCAGGTTTCAAAATACGATCACAGGCAGTTGTGTCTGTCCTTATCTTTTCATTCTCTCATCCGCTTGCCGACGGTTTCCCAATCTATGATATCCCATAGAGCGTTTACGTGATCTGCACGCCGGTTCTGGAAATCAAGGTAATAAGCATGTTCCCACACATCGAAGCCCAATAGCGGCTTCAAGCCTGCACGTACCGGATTGCTTCCGTTGGCTTCTTTGGTGATATGCAACTTGCCGTTCCCGTCGACAGACAGCCAGGCCCATCCCGAACCGAATAGGCCAACTGCGGCGGCGTTGAACTCTTTCTTGAAGTTCTCAAAACTTCCGAAGTCACGTTTGACCGCTTCCGCCAACTTGCCCGACGGCTCTTTCTGTGAAGGGGCCGGTGCGAATTGCAGGAAATATAATGTATGGTTCAACACCTGCCCCGCATTATTGAAAATTGCTCCATCCGGCGCTTTGGCTACGATTTCTTCTACCGTTTTGCCTTCGAATTCCGTTCCGGGTATCAGGTTGTTGAGGTTGTTTACGTAGGTTTGCAGATGCTTGCCATAATGATAATCTATGGTTTGCTGACTGATTACAGGTTCCAGCGCATTGTTTGCGTATGGAAGTTTAGGCATTTCGTAATTCATGGTCATAACTATTAAAGACATTAATAATATAGTCATAATGTTCGGCTATTATGTATATATCCTTAACAGATGAAAAGCCGTAAATGTTTTTAGAACCTGCTTGAATATCGGAAACTGTTTGGATTCATCTTTGGCGCATTCGTGCTCTTTGGGTGGGTTGTGTCGCAAAAGTATGTAAAATTCTATCTATTGTCAAATGAATGTTATAAATTTGCCGCTATGGAAAAAAACTACCTCGAAGAACTGAACGAAAGTCAGCGTAATGCAGTGCTTTACAATGACGGGCCATCACTTGTGATCGCTGGTGCCGGCTCCGGAAAGACTCGTGTGCTGACCTATAAGATAGCCCATTTGTTGGAGAATGGGTATGAACCGTGGAATATTCTGGCACTTACCTTTACCAATAAAGCCGCACGTGAAATGAAAGAGCGCATCGCCCGTCAGGTAGGCGGGCAGCGTGCCCGTTATCTTTGGATGGGGACGTTTCACTCCGTCTTTTCGCGGATTCTCCGTGCCGAGGCGCAGCATATCGGTTTTACTTCACAGTTTACCATTTATGATTCGGCAGACAGCAAGAGCCTTTTGCGTTCCATCATCAAAGAGATGAAGCTGGACGAAAAGACCTACAAACCCGGTATGGTGCAGGCGCGCATCTCTAATGCCAAGAACCATCTGGTATCCCCCTCCGGTTATGCGGCAAATAAGGAAGCGTTTGCAGAAGACCAGGCTGCCAAGGTTCCGGCACTTCGCGATATCTATCGCCGCTATTGGGAACGTTGCCGTCAGGCGGGTGCCATGGATTTCGATGATCTGCTTGTATATACCTATATATTATTCCGTGATTTTCCGGAAGTGCTGGCACGCTACCGCGAGCAATTTCGCTATGTGCTGGTAGATGAGTATCAGGACACGAATTATGCCCAGCACAGCATCGTGCTCCAGCTCACCAAAGAGAATCAACGCGTATGCGTGGTAGGCGACGATGCCCAGAGCATTTACTCCTTCCGGGGGGCGGACATCGATAACATCTTGTATTTTACGAAGATTTATCCGAATACGAAAGTGTTCAAGCTGGAACAGAATTACCGTTCCACTCAGACCATTGTCTGTGCTGCCAATAGTCTGATTGAGAAGAATGAACGGCAAATACGCAAGGAGGTGTTTTCCGAAAAGGAAAAGGGAGAACCCATTGGGGTGTTTCAGGCTTACAGTGATGTGGAAGAGGGGGATATTGTGGTGAACCAGATAGCGGCTTTGCGCCGCGAGCACGACTATTCTTATTCGGATTTTGCCATTCTGTATCGTACAAATGCTCAGAGCCGTATCTTTGAAGAGGCTCTGCGTAAACGGGGAATGCCTTATCGGATTTACGGCGGGCTTTCATTCTATCAGCGTAAAGAGATTAAAGACGTGATTGCCTATTTCCGTCTGGTGGTGAATCCGGATGACGAGGAGGCTTTCAAGCGTGTCATCAACTATCCGGCGCGCGGCATTGGGGATACTACGGTAGGAAAAATCATAGCGGCTGCAACGGAGAACAAGGTCAGTCTGTGGGCGGTTCTCTGTGAACCTCAGACTTACGGCCTTACTATTAATAAAGGTATACACAATAAGTTGCAGGATTTCCGCGGGCTGATAGAATCATTCATCTCCACCCAAGGAGAGAAGAACGCTTATGAGATAGGTACGGAAATCATCCGTCAATCCGGCATTTTCAATGATGTCTGTCAGGATAATCTGCCCGAGAATTTAAGCAGGAAGGAGAACATCGAAGAATTGGTCAACGGTATCAATGACTTCTGTGCCGTCCGGCAGGAAGAGGGGAATCCCAATGTGTCCTTGACCGATTTTCTTTCGGAAGTTTCTTTGCTTACCGATCAGGATTCCGATAAGGAGGAGGACGGTGAGAAGGTAACCCTTATGACTGTCCATTCTGCCAAAGGACTTGAGTTTGCCAATGTGTTTGTGGTGGGAATGGAAGAGAATCTTTTCCCAAGCGGGATGGCCGGAGATTCTCCCCGTGCGTTGGAGGAGGAGAGAAGGCTGTTTTATGTCGCCATTACCCGTGCCGAAGAGCATTGCTTCCTGTCGTTTGCCAAGACCCGTTTCCGCTATGGAAAGATGGAATTCGGCACTCCGAGCCGTTTTCTGAGAGATATCGACATCCGTTTTCTGAAATTGCCGCATGAGGCCGGATTGGGGAGTCGGATAGACGAAAGCGCCGAACGTTTCCGTCGCGAACACCCCAAAGTGCAACTTATTAATCCGACATTGCCTCCGCGTAATTTGAAAAAGATAACTCCGACGGCTTCTTCTTCTTCTTCTGTTGCTGCCGCCGATAGTGGAGCGGCTGTCCGTTCAGCCGGAGCATCAGCTGCTGCCGGTGGAGTTTCGCCTGTATCCGTGCGGCCGGGACAACAGATCGAACACGAGCGTTTCGGCTTGGGCGAGGTGCTGAAAGTAGAAGGAAGCGGCGATAATGCCAAAGCTACCATTCGCTTTAAAAATGCCGGTGAGAAGCAACTGTTATTGCGCTTCGCACGTTTTAAAGTGATAGGCTGATATTTTTATAATAACCGTTTGCCGTGCTTTGGGGCATGGCAGGCACAAAATAAGTAAGCTATGAATAAATTGACTGTCTGGATGATTTTACCGGCTTTTTTATTGGGTGGTTGTGTCAGTGGACGTATGTCCGGAAATCCCGGAGCCGTTATGGCGGGGGCTTCTATCGGAGGTTCGGTGGGTAGTGCCATCGGTGGAATTATCGGTGAGAATAATCATGGATGGAGAGGCGGCTACCGTGGCTCGGCTATCGGTACTATTGTGGGAACCATTGCCGGTGCCGCCATTGGAAATGCCGTATCAACAGCGCGTGACCGGGAAGAGGGGTATGTGGAAACAATAGAAAAGAGATATGATTCCAGACCTCAATTTCAGCGTCCGGCACAGATGCCGGATTTGAAAATACGGAACATTCGTTTTATCGACACGAACCGCAATCATGTGATTGATGCCGGTGAAAGCAGCAAGGTGATTTTTGAAGTGGTGAATGAAGGGCGTACTCCGGTCTACGATGTGGTGCCTGCGCTTGAAGAGGTGACCGGAATGAAGAATATCTATATCTCTCCATCGGTGATGATAGAAAAAATCGCTCCCGGTGAGGGGATACGCTATACTGCCACCATACATGGCGGAGAGAAATTGAAAAGCGGTGAGGTGGTATTGCGTGCTACCATCGCTGCCGGAGATTATTCCGAGTGCGACTGGCAGGAGTTTTCATTACCTACTCAGAAAAGAAAGAGATAATCAGAAAAAAAAGAGATAAGAGGTTGTTTCTTCTCTTAAAGACAGAAAAACATCTAAAGATAACTCTTAAAATGATGCCGGACAGAATTTTGACGCACCCTAATATATAAGGTGGGAGGTATGGGAAACATTGTGTACTTCTGCATCATCAATCTGTCTGCTAACTACTAAAATTATATCCTGATATGATAGACTTTACCCGATTTCCTTCTCCTTGTTACATCATGGAAGAAGAACTGTTGAGAAAGAACCTGAATTTGATAAAGAGTGTGGCCGATAAGGCGGGAGTGGAAATCATCCTTGCTTTCAAATCTTTTGCCATGTGGCGCTCTTTCCCTATATTTCGAGAGTACATCGCACATTCTACGGCGAGTTCTGTGTATGAGGCCCGGCTGGCTTTGGAAGAGTTCGGAAGTAAGGCGCACACCTATTCGCCGGCATATACCGAATCTGATTTTCCGGAAATCATGCGTTGCAGCAGTCATATTACCTTCAATTCCCTGACGCAATTCCGCCGCTTTTATCCATTGGTGGCAGCCGGAGGAGAGAGCATTTCTTGCGGCATTCGCATTAATCCCGAGTATTCCGAGGTTGAAACGGAGCTATATAACCCTTGTGCTCCCGGTACCCGTTTCGGCATTACCTCCGATTTATTGCCCGATACGCTTCCGGAAGGAATTGAAGGCTTCCATTGTCATTGCCATTGCGAATCTTCCTCTTTTGAGCTGGAACGCACTTTGCAGCACCTTGAAGCGAAGTTTTCCCGTTGGTTTCCACAGATAAAGTGGCTGAATTTAGGGGGAGGGCATCTCATGACCCGCAAGGACTATGACACGGAACATCTTATCCGGCTGCTGCAAGGATTGAAATCCCGTTATCCTCATCTGCACATCATTCTTGAACCCGGTTCGGCTTTTACTTGGCAAACAGGGGTGCTGGCTTCCGAGGTTGTGGATATTGTAGAGAGTCGTGGCATTAAAACAGCCATATTGAACGTCAGTTTCACCTGTCACATGCCCGACTGTCTTGAAATGCCCTACCAGCCTGTGGTGCGCGGAGCGGAAATGGGAAATGAAGGCCCTTATGTCTACCGTCTCGGTGGCAATTCCTGTTTAAGTGGCGATTACATGGGGGTATGGAGCTTTGATCATGAATTGCAAATCGGTGAACGGATCGTATTTGAAGATATGATACATTACACGATGGTCAAAACGAATATGTTCAACGGCATCCATCATCCTGCCATTGCATTGTGGACAAAAGAGGGAACAGCCGAAATATACAAGGAATTTTCTTATGAAGATTACCGTGACAGAATGAGTTGATAATCAAATAGATTGTTTTTCGGGGCGGGCAAAGGATAAGTTTTCTTGCGAAAAAAGTGTGCGGAATGTTTGCACGTTTAGAGAAAATCCCTACCTTTGCAACCGCAAACGAAAAATGCGGAAATAGCTCAGTTGGTAGAGCATAACCTTGCCAAGGTTAGGGTCGCGAGTTCGAGTCTCGTTTTCCGCTCTCTTTGAAATATTGGAAATCCTTTCTTTGCCCAGGTGGCGGAATTGGTAGACGCGCACGTTTCAGGTGCGTGTGTCGAGAGGCATGCAGGTTCGAGTCCTGTTCTGGGCACAGTCTTTTAGAAATGATAAATTGATGAAAGACTTTAATTGCGGAAATAGCTCAGTTGGTAGAGCATAACCTTGCCAAGGTTAGGGTCGCGAGT
>CAVCAX010000241.1:18697-20927 GCA_963599995.1 Coprobacillus sp. CAG:698 | reverse complement strand
ACTTTATATTGCAGAAATACACCGTCTGTCAGTTCTTCTCCGTCAATAAAACTAAAACTGATTGTATTATTCACAAAACGCACAGCATAGAAACGGGGTTCAACGACATCAACCGTCGGAGCAGAAGCATCAATTAACTTCCACTCACCATTCTTTTCCGGATATTTGCCATAATATTTTCTATTTGACTGCATGTGCAAGTAGTACTGAAACAGCGCACTGGAAAGAGGAATAGTAACCGCATAATCAAATTTACCGTCAATGCATGCTCCTTTAATTCGAAACTCTGGCTTCGAGTCAATTTCCAATGCATCCCTACATACAAAATATTGAAGATCATATTTATAATCACTGTATTTATTCCATTCATCTGGTATCTTTTCACCTAAACCTCCCCAAAGGCCGTGTATCATTGCAGCATTTTTTGATACTTGAATAACCCCTTCACCTCCCCATTTACCGGTTTTAAAGGGGGTACTTAAACTTCGTTGACGCCTTTCCCCTCTAAATGTGTACTCGCTTTTGACTATTGGTGAATAATCATATTGAAGATTATCTATCGTTACCTCCCCATGACTATCCAAAGGAAAGCTCTCACTTTCACCTAAAACAGGATTCCCATAGTCAAAGAATTGCGGTGATTCAATATAAATACGAGGATTATAAACTTTTAATTCATCATAATTATCACATTTCAACCTTAATGAATAGGGAGTACTTTTGAGAAGGCTAAATTCAGGTGAAACAGTTTTAGTGGTCACATTTATTATTTTACCACTATACTCTTTTCCATTTAAGCTGTATTTTAGTTGCAGAACATACGAGGTCTCCTCATCAAATTGATCCAAAACGGAAACTGTATCATTCAGATTAACCATATCAGATTCGGAGGTATCCAAATTGGTTATCTTCAAATTGCAAGAATATGAATCCAATCCTTGAGCACCATAAGAATGATGAACGGTCAATTGATCATAATGAACATCCGAAACAGAAAAAGTAAAAGTTGGAGAGAGTGTCGAGAAATTACCGTAATCAGTAAATTCACCGCTATCATCTCTCAATGTATAACTATATTTAGATTCTGGTTGCAACCCTCTTATTTTCACCGGAGAGTTTCCTTGGACATTATTGCCCTTCCGGTATACCCCATCAGTTATGACCAATTCATATATTCTCGAATCTTCAGGAAACACATAAAAAGAACAATCACCATGAGAAGGAATAGGATAAGACAAGAACGAATCCATGAAGTCTATTCTATTATCTTGAATTATCCATGTAAGCAAATTGCAGTCCAAATCCTGTGTGCCGGAAATAAATTCATTGGCTTCGGCAACGCCTTTTGCATTGTTCATTATTTGGCAATCGCCATATTCATATTGAGAAATCTGAAACGCTCTATCACCGGTTCCACCTAATACCGTTGAGGAGACACTTCCATCACTGTAACAATTTGCAACATAGCATTTTGTCAACTCCATACTGATTCCGGCAGACGTTGCAATATCATAATGGGCAGTTGCAGAGATATTGCCATGGTTTACACAATTATAGAAGTAATAATAATCATAGACCCCATGAGAATAACCGGTAATGCCGGCTGCACAAGCATACCCCCAACCATCAGTTGAAATGATGTTACCATAATTCACAACATTATAAATTGATGTCCTACTCATCTGCCCCGCAATGCCTCCCACATATTGAAAATTACTAGAAACTTCACCATAATTGCGACACCGGTTGATGACAGAATTTTCCTGCGCTTGCCCTGTTATGCCTCCTGTATATTGAAGTTTGTAATCAGCAGTCACATGATCTGATATTGTAGCAGATCTTATTTCACTTACAATCTTCCCCCGATTCGTACAACCAATGATCTTGCCACTCTGTAAGTCGCCTGTTATACCTCCCGTCAATGAAGAATACACACCATACGTAACAACCGTTCCTGAATTTTGGCAATATACAATTCCTTTCCCCTGAGAATAGGCTGCAATGCCACCGCAACGTGTGACAGTTTTCGACCATGCGCCCAAACTACATACCACAGAACCGGTATTAATACAATCCACAATATTACCATAATTATATGAGCAAATCCCCCCGACATACATATAATCCTGAGAACTCCCCTTAACGTTTACAGAAGATGAGCATCCGGTAATAGAGCCGTAATTTTTTATGCAAATAGCAGCAATATCAGCGGAACCAGAAATAGAACCGG
>CAVCAX010000241.1:9740-18550 GCA_963599995.1 Coprobacillus sp. CAG:698 | reverse complement strand
TTAAATTCAAATTCATTATTGTCCCGTCATTCCGAAAGAACAGGCATCGGGAAACTCCGGAAATTTTGTGCTTTTGACCATCAATGGTACCTTTGAAACTACCAAAAGCTGTTGGCGCATGAGAAACATCCATGTCCCGGCAAATAATAACAGTATCATTCTCAAAAGATTTCCCTTGAGTTACCAATTCTAAAAATTCAAAAAACTCATCTGAGTTGTTAAGCAAATAAACACCTTTTTGGAGCGGTTCACTAAACCACGGCATATCGATTGAAGTTGCCAAGCATGGCAATACAAGAAATGCTTCAAAGAACAAAACGAAATAAAGATTCTTCATGATATGTATTTAATGTGAATACCATAAGCTCTAAAATAGGTATAGATATATCCACGGATGTTCACGCTATCTCATCCTTGAATGAAATATTAAAGCGGTAGAGCCTCCAATAATTAAAAAAACAAGCGTAATATATATTTTCTTACATAGAGGTCTCCCAATTGCAGTTTCTCTTTTGTGAGATAAGATATTGAATTACTTTACAAAGTTATAAATATTTGGGATATAACATCCAATCTTAGCCAATTAAAAAAACAATTACTTTATCCATTCACCGCTTTCCCCGTTTTTTTATTCTATCTTTACAGAAAATATAAATTAAACGCCCCCCTACAAAACACCACCCATGCAACCAACCGTAAACAAAACACCACGTATCGAAGTGATAGATGCCTTGAGAGGCTTTGCTGTAATGGCTATTCTCCTTGTACACAGCGTAGAGCATTTCATCTTTCCTGTCTATCCCGCTGATTCGCCCGAATGGCTGAACATACTCGATAACGGAACTTTCAATGTTATCTTTTCACTCTTTGCCGGAAAATCATACGCGATATTCGCTCTGCTCTTCGGATTCACGTTCTACATCCAATGCCATAATCAGGAAAAGAAAGGAAAAGACTTCGGCTACCGCTTTCTATGGAGATTGGTTTTACTGGTGGCCTTTGCCACACTGAACGCAGCCTTTTTCCCTGCCGGAGATGTCCTGTTGCTTTTCTCTATCGTGGGGATTATCCTGTTTTTAGTGCGTAAATGGAGTGATAAAGCAATCTTGATCACAGCCGTTTTCTTCTTGCTGCAACCCATAGAGTGGTATCATTATGTCATGTTTCTTTTCGATTCTTCATACACGTTGCCCGATTTGGGCGTAGGAGCCATGTATCAGGAAGTGGCGGAGTATACAAAAGCCGGAAACCTTGGGGACTTCCTTTTAGGGAATATCACCTTAGGGCAAAAGGCAAGCCTGTTTTGGGCAATCGGTGCCGGACGTTTCCTGCAAACAGCCGGGCTTTTCCTCATGGGACTGTATATAGGAAGAAAGGAGCTGTTCGTCACCTCGGAACCGCACCTGAAATTCTGGATAAAGGCGCTGATCATCACTGCCATCTGCTTTGCACCGCTCTATTCACTCAAAGAGCTGATTATGCAAAGCGACAGCAATCTGATAAAACAAACCGTAGGCACTGCTTTTGACATGTGGCAGAAGTTTGCATTCACCATTGTGCTGGTGGCCTCTTTCGTTATTCTCTATCAGAAAGAGAGGTTCAGGAATGCAATAGCCGGTCTGCGTTTCTATGGCAAGATGAGTTTGACGAATTACATCACCCAATCCATAGCAGGGGCGGTGATCTATTTCCCGATCGGACTATATCTGGCCCCTTACTGCGGATACACAGTCAGTGTACTGATCGGCTTTGCCTTGTTCCTCCTCCAGGTATGGTTCTGCAAATGGTGGTTATCAGGACACAAGCAAGGACCCTTGGAAAGCATCTGGCATAAATGGACCTGGATGTTCTCCAACAAATAAGGCTTACCATCGGGAGCACATAGGCAACACCGCTCATAAATTCGGATTTGCATCCGTCTCCGCTTTCGGAATGGCATACAGATAATTGGTGCTGTTCGGGACGAATGCATCTCCTCCGGAGAAAGTGACGAACCAATGTCCCAACGGAGTTCTTTTAGCGAATCCTCCGCCTTCCTGCCAAGCATCCACTTCCTGTTTCTGTTCCTCGGCAGAGAGCATGCTGCGCTTTACGGATTGCTGTGTACGCAGAATATCGGTAATCCCGAACCCTTCACCCCACAGTTCCCGACGGCGCTCCATCAGAATCTCGTCGATGACATCCTGCTGTGACTTACCGGCTAAATCATAATCGCCCAACCCACGGGCGTGACGTAATTCATTCAAAGGAACCACCGCCTTTTCGGGAAACCCGTCGTGGGCAAGGGCCTCAGCCTCTATCAGCAGCATTTCGGAGGCACGCATCAACACGATATCGGCCGTATCATCAGTGCGTATATGGAATTTCTTATATCCCAAATACCCCTCACGCATCCATTGGAAAAGTTCCAGACGGATGTCGCCCTCGGAGAACGTATCCCGGAAATGGGGATCGGCCATAAAGCTGCTGTAAGCACCGACATAGGTGGCATCCAAGAAATAGAAATTATAAGAAGCATCGGATTGGGCAAGCGTTTGCGGATGCCCCCAGATCCACTCTTTATTGGAAATGTTATTGAACCCTTCGTACTCGGCGGCAGTGGTCATCAGCGAATATCCCTGACGGGCGGCAACGGCAGCTTTTGCAGCCTCCTCCCACTGTCCGGTGAGCAGATAAGTGCGGGCCAGGAGCCCGTTGACAACATTTACATCGGGCTTGAATTTCTGTCCGTCACCTTTACGGGTATAGTTCTTCAGATACTCCTTGGCGAGGGTCAGGTCATCAAACACGCGACGGTAGACCTCTGCCACGGTAGATTTCCCTTTGGGAGCGGTGTCAGCCGTGGTAGGCTCGGTATAGATGGGAACGCAGGGGGCAGCAGGATCTTTCAGATAGGTAAACTGGTAGTGCTGTGCTAGATGCAGATAGCAGAAAGCCCGAAGCGCCAGCGCCTGCCCCTGCGCCTGACGGAGCGCTTCCGTGTCGCCCTGTATGGCAAGGGCGGTATTGCAGTTATCAATCGTTTTATACATCAGATACCAGGCAAAAGAGGTACGGATATTGTTGGGTATGGCAATATCATTGAACTGATAAGACGAGTTAAAGCCATAAGCCGGACGGGAAACCACGTCATCCGCCATCATGTCGTCCTGACACTGAAGTCCACGGTAACCGCTATTGGCAAGTGTATAGACATATTCGAAAAGGTTATACCAGGCGCCGTTAAATAACCGTTCGGCATTGCCGGGTACACTGACTTCATCGGAGCTTACGGAATCCGTAGGCTCTTTATCGAGAAAATCACCGCTACATCCTGCTAACAGAAGCAGAGAAGAAACCAAAGAAAATATATATTTCATAATCGTAATTTTTTAAACTGTGAGTCAGGAAATACAGAGTTCGTCTTCTCCTAAAAACAAAAGAACCAAGGGTACTCCCCTTCCTCATTATTCATAAATCATAAACCGAAGCAATAAATCAGAATGTCACATTAATCCCCCCGGTAAAAGATCTCATGGCAGGATACCTGTAATAGGTCAATCCGGTAATCCCCTGTTCGGGATCGAGACCTTGATTGCGGTGAATGGTAAACAGGTTATCACTCTGCACAAAAACCTGTACGTTACTCAATGCCACCTTGCCGACAAGCTGCTTCGGAAGCGTATAAGACAGAGTGAGGTTCTTGAGCCGCATATACGAGTTGTTCTGTAAAAAGCGGGTGGAATAGGACGTCCAGTTATTGGTAGTGGTAGCCAGTGCCGGCACATCCGTATAACGGTTTTCCGGAGTCCAACGGTTCAATATCTCCTTTGACCATGCGCGGCCGGCGGAACTGCCGTTATGCAGAATCATCGTAACATCGCGGTTCATGATATATCCGCCCGCACTATAAGCAAATATGGCCGATAATTCGATCCCTTTGTACGAAAAGGAGGTATTGAAACCACCGTAAACTTTGGGTAAGGAAGACTTATTGACAAAATAATCGGTGGCATTTTTGTAGACGCTGGTAGTCCCGCGCCCCACCACATTGTCGTCCTTGTCGAGAATATCCATGTACCACAACGGATTTCCGTTTTCGGGGTCTACCCCCGCCCACTCTTTGGTATAAAAGTCATAAACGGAACGTCCCACCGCCAGTTTATTAACTCCGGAAGGCGGCATATCTTTCAGAGGCAATTCGGTTACCTCATTCTTATAATGCGTCAGATTGAAGCCCAATTTCCAGATAAAATCACGGGTGTTGACCAACGTCCCGTTCAGAGAAAGCTCGATACCGGTATTTCTTAAAGCACCCACGTTTTCATCCACCGACTTATAGCCCAATGAAGGAGCCACAGGACGCGAATACAGCAGATCTTTGGAACGGCGCCGGAAGAAATCGAACGAACCGGATACGCGGTTGTTCCAAAGTGAAAAGTCGACACCGGCATTGAAATTCAGATTGGTTTCCCACTTCAACTTCGGAGTGGCAATGCGATCGGAAACCAGCGCATTCTCTCCCAGATTGGAGACAATGGCATAAAGCCCCTTACTGGCATAATAGGTACCTAAGTTATCGTTTCCCTGTGCACCGTAGCTGACTTTCAGAGTCAAGGCAGAAAGCCAGTCGGAGGCGGAGATCATAAAATTCTCCCGGTCGATGCGCCAGGAAGCACCCAATGACCAGAAATTACCCCAACGTGTCTCCGGAGCAAAACGGGAAGATCCGTCGCGGCGATAAGAAGCGGAAAAGAAATACTTGCTCTGATAGTCATAAAGCAACTGGGTGAAATATCCTGCCAAAGCATAGTCGATGCGGTAACCGGAACCGCCCGTAAGCTGTGATCCTACCGCCAGTTCGGGCATATCGGGCAAAGCCATCTTGCTGCGCGATGCAGAGAGTTCGTCATAACGGTACGAATAGGCCTCTTGCCCGGCAAGGATATTGAAATGATGCTCGCCGATGGTTTTATCGTAAGTGACAATGTTGTTCCACGTCCACGAAAAGGTACGGGTGTTCACACGGTCCGACCCTCCTCCGGTGGTCACGGAAGGACCGATAAGGGAGTTGGTGAAGTCGAGTGAGTTATAATTGATCAGGTCAAAGTTGAAACTTGTCTTGAATTTTAATCCGGAAATGAAGGTCACTTCCAGGAAAGTGCGTCCGGAAAACTCATCTTTCATCCGTTCCGACTTATCGAGAGGAAGCGTAGCCGGCAAGTTCCAGTTCGATGTAGATCCGGAAGGCCGGTAGGACCCGAAATCGGGAATAGCCTCTCCGTTCGCATCGGTCTTTAAAGAACCGTCGGCATTTACTTCATAAATGGGATAAAACCCCGGCATGGTACGGCCGGCATTGATCACATTGCTGGTTTTCGTATCCGAAGAGACCGGATAGTTCTGCATGGAGTGTGCAAAGCTCATATTGACACCCCCTTTCAGCCAGGAAGTCATCTCGCTGGTGATATTGGAGCGGAGATTAAAACGCCGGTAGCCCGATTCGAGGGCAATCCCTTTGTCATTCAGATAGCCGGCGGAAAAGAAATACTGGTTCTTCTGTCCGCCACCGGATACATTCAGATTGAGTTCGGTACGCAAAGCCTGTTGCTCCATGGCGTCACTCCAATCGAAATCCCAAAGGGGGTGGGCGCCATCCACGAGCTTGCCGTCTGTGCCTACCGGTTGCGGATAGTCAGTGCCATAAGGATTAGGTCCGTCGCCCATCAGTTTCGTCACCAGGTCTTTAGAAGCTTGTGCGGCAGCGGTGGCAGGCGTATAGTTTTGCGTATCCTTGGCGTATTGGTTGCGCAGTGCTTCCCAGTAGAGTTGAAAATAGTCATCGGTACCGATACGGTCATAATCGCGCACGGCACGGTTGGCCCCTCCGAACGAGGCTTTCACGTTGACGGTCATTTTAGAATCCGTCTGTCCCTGCCTGGTGGTGATGATAATCACTCCGTTGGCACCACGCGAACCGTAAAGGGCGGCCGAAGCGGCATCTTTCAATACAGTCATCGAAGCGATGTCATCGGGATTGATGGAGTTGACGGAGCCGTCGAAAGGGACACCATCTACCACATAAAGCGGTGCACTGGAAGCATTGATGGAACCAATCCCCCGGATACGAATTTCCGCATCCGTGCCGGGTTGTCCGCTGGCTGCACTGGCCTGCACACCCGAAACCGTACCTTCAAGGGCACGGGAAACACTGGCTACCTGCAACTTCGCTATCTCGTCTCCTTTTACGGTAGAAGCGGCTCCGGTAAAACTATATTTCTTAGCGGTGGCATAGGCCACTACCATGACTTCGTCCAGCTCTTTACTGTCGGATTCCAATGTGACATTAATCGTGCTTCGTCCGTTGACCGGCTGTTCCACTGTTTTCAGTCCGACAAAGCGGAAAACGAGTACAGCATCCGAAGGGGCGGAAACAGAATACTTTCCATCCATATCGGTGATTGTCCCGGTGGTCTCGCCTTTTATTTGTACGGAAACTCCGGGCAACGGCTCTCCATCGGATATCACCGTACCCGAAATTCGTATTTCTTGCTGCACAGCCGCCCACAAAGTAGCAGACACAACAATAGCAAGAAACGTTAATACTAAACGTAGATTGATTCTCATAATTTTTTTGTGGTTTAGGATTGAATTGTATGTGCTATAAAACAGAAAATTGCGGAAGTTTGTTTTAGAAAGAAAACAAATTTTAGAGGAATATTAGCATAAACGGAGAGGAAACGCTAAATTCGCATAAATAATATGCCAATGTGCCAATTTTAATATAATGTGATGATGGGGCAATGTGTCAATAGAGGAATGAAGAAATGGAATTATGTGCCAATGTACCAGTGCCAATGGAAGAATGAAGAAATTGGGAAATGTAAAGAATCAGAATAATGAAAAAGAGTGTCAATATAGAAAATAAGAAAATGGGAAAAGACGTCAATGTGCTCCCCCACCGAACAGCGCAGCCAATTGGCACATTGGCATATCGGCACATTAGCACATTATTTAATCGGCACATTGGCACATTGTTATTATTCCTTTGTTTATCATTTCCGTTTTCTTCGTTTGCTCAAAGTGGAGAGATTGAAACAGCGGTTGTGGCAGCAGACAGTTTGCAAACGAAAAAGCGTCCCAATGGTTTCATAAGGGCTTTCAATTATCTGTTCAATCCCAATGATATCGATACGACTTATATCGGGCCTAACCGATATAACTATGCCCTCATGCTGGATCATTTCACCAATTATGAATATTATGCCGTAGGCAGTAGTATTCCCGAATCACAACGGTTGCGGTTCTCTCCCAATCCGCGCAACAAGATCGGTCCTTACTTCGGTTGGCGATGGATCTTCTTAGGGTGGTCTATCGACACGGATGGACTCTACGGCAAGCAAAAAGGAAAAAGAAAAGGTACGGAGTTCGATTTAAGCCTTTACAGCGCCAAGTTAGGAGTAGATATTTTCTACCGCCGCACAGGTAACGACTACAAAATACATAAGGTAACCGGTTTTGATAATATTGCCAGTGACTATTCCGAAAGTTTTGACGGTCTGAAAGTAGACATAAAGGGCTTGAACCTCTTCTATGTATTCAACTATCGTCGTTTTTCATATCCGGCAGCTTTCAGCCAAAGTACCAACCAAAGACGAAGCGCCGGCTCGGTGATTGCCGGTTTCTCTATCTCCACACATGATCTGGACTTCGACTACACCCGATTGCCGCAGGCCGTCCAGCAAGATATGAATGAGGATATGAAAGTGGAACATATCAAATATAACAACATCAGCCTGACGTTAGGATATGGTTACAACTGGGTATTTGCCCGCAATTGGCTGGCCTGTCTTTCGCTCACTCCCGCCGTAGCCTACAAGACATCACGCATCGAAAAGATAGAGACGCAAACCAATGATTGGTACAAAAACTTCAATATAGACTTCATCCTGCGCGCAGGAGTGGTCTATAACAACAGTAAATACTTTGCCGGTACTTCCTTTGTCGGCAGAACGTATGATTATTACCGGGATAACTTTTCGATGAACAATGGTTTCGGCACATTACAAGTATATGCCGGATTCAACTTCTATCTGAAAAAGCAATACAGGAAGAAGAAATAACGACTTATTCAATTAGCCAACGGCTGATATTCCGGGTGGCGGCACTGAACTCTACCCCCACTTTTACAACCTCACGCCCATCGGACAGATAAGGTATCAAGTATCCTTTATCGTCTATCTGTTGCAAAGCCTGTTCTGACGTGCCGTTCAGCTTGAACTCGAATACATAAATATATTTAGGAGTTTTCACGACAGCATCTGCACGGCCGCAGGCACTACGCACTTCCGCTTCGGTAAACTGCCCCATTAATTTGAATACCAAATAAAAAATGACCTGATAATAACGTTCCTTTTCTTCATTCAGTTCGTATGAGAAATCAGCAAAGAAAGCCTTTAAACGGGTGAGAAAGGCAGGAACATCACCACTACGCAATTCTTGGATGAACTTACCAATATAAAAACGATGTTCCCCATCCGGTATAGGAGTATAAAAGGGCAGAATAAAATTCATAAAGCCATACCTTACCTCATCATTCGGAAATCCCAAACGATACATTTTAAACTCTTTATCATACTCCTTTATCGTCAGATAACCGCTTTGATAAATCAAAGGAATAGGATTTTCCGCATCAACACGATATTCGGAAAAAGAAGCAGAAGAAGCTTCCACACCATCAATCAGAACCCGAAGATCATAATCGCTTTGCTTAAGCAGCTCTACAAGAAAAGTAGGGGTTCCGGTCTGAAACCAATAATCATTGAATTCTT
>CAVCAX010000241.1:3244-9730 GCA_963599995.1 Coprobacillus sp. CAG:698 | reverse complement strand
GAGCACGCTGAACGGATTGAAGACTCCCTCACCGGACGCATGAAAGTGATAACCGTCATACAAACGAGTCATTTCATCCACCGTTTCTTCATAAGACAGTTCGTTGACTTTACCGAGATCCTCCAATTCCGGACGAAAGACAGCCGTCAGTTCTTCCTTCGTGATACCACAAACGGTGGCATAGTCATACCATAAACTGATATCCTGTAACTGGTTCAAGTCACTAAATACACTGACTTGTGCAAATTTTGTTACCCCCGTCAGAAAAGCAAAACGCAGGTAACGGTCGGCACTCTTCAGTACCCCGTAAAAGGCTTTTAGAGTATCCCGGAATTCAGAAAGTAACGGCTCATTCTGCATGGCTTGAAGTAACGGCTTGTCGTATTCATCAATCAAGACAACAACATTCTTTCCGGTCGATTCTGCTGCACGACGAATAACTCCCATAAAACGATTGGACAAGGTCACTTCATCGTCTCCTTTTCCATATTTAGCCTCCCACTGAGTAAGGTGATTACTAAGAATAGCATGCAGCCCTTTCGGAGAATCGTATTTTTCGGCATTCAAATCAAGATGCAGCACCGGATAAGTGTTCCATTCCTTTTCTAACTTCTCTATGGCCAAACCCTCAAAAAGTTCTTTTCTCCCTTCAAAGTAAGCTTCGAAAGTAGACAACAACAAACTCTTGCCAAAACGGCGGGGACGACTTAAAAAATAAGGCGTGCTCGTACTCGCTATTTTCCAGACTAATTCAGTCTTATCCACATAAAGATACCCTTCTTTACGAATTTTCTCAAATGTCTGAATTCCTATAGGAAGTTTACGATTCAAATCAATCATAAGGCCGTTGCTTTTATTATGAAAATACTTAAACGCAAAGATACACTTTTCTATTCAATATCATGATGCAGATGAAAGAAAGAAAAAGGAAATGTAGAGCCTGTTCAATTTTTCCTCTGCATTATTTAAGCAGGCTATACATACATTCAAAAGATTCTTTGTACATTTGCCGCATTCAAAAAATATTTGCTGCATTCTGAAAAGACAAAGAAAAAGAATGAAAACTATCCGCCACACCCGTAAACCTATCAGCCGTTTCCATTATTGGAGTCGGAAAGGGTATGCTGCCTTTGCCAGTCTGGGGCGCCAGGTCACTATCGGGCAACTGCATCTCAACGTGACGGAACGTTCGCTCTCCAAACAGAAAGCGGCTCAAACAATCCCATTCAATTTATTTATGACTATCGAAGAAATGAAAGACCAGGTGCTGGGCGGTATCGACATAACGCCCGAGCAAGCAGCCTGGCTGGCTAATACAGCCGATAAAGAGGCACTCTATGCAGCTGCCCATGAGATTACCGTGGCCCGTGCACAGCACGAGTTCGACATGTGCTCCATCATCAACGCCAAGTCCGGACGCTGCCCGGAAAACTGCAAATGGTGCGCACAATCTTCCCACTACAAAACCCAAGCGGAGATATACGACCTCGTCAACAAAGACGAATGCCTCCGACAAGCACAACACAATGAATCACAGGGCGTCGCCCGATTCTCCCTCGTCACCAGCGGACGAAAACCCTCCCCGAAACAACTTACCCAACTTTGCGACTCCGTCCGCCACATGCGACGGCACTCTTCCATCCAGCTATGCGCTTCATTGGGCCTACTGGAAGAGAATGAACTTCGCGCTCTGTATGACGCCGGTGTCACCCGCTATCATTGCAATCTGGAAACAGCTCCTTCATACTTTCCACAGCTTTGCTCCACCCATACACAAGAGCAGAAACTCACCACCCTGCGTGCCGCAAGGCAAGTGGGCATGGAGATCTGTTGCGGAGGTATCATCGGCATGGGAGAAACGGTGGAACAACGCATCGAATTCGCCTTCACCCTCAAAGAACTTGGAGTACAGTCCATCCCGATCAATCTGCTCAGCCCCATTCCGGGAACCCCTCTCGAACATACGCTTTCTTTAAGCGACGAAGAAGTTTTAACCGCCATCGCACTTTTCCGCTTTATCAACCCGACGGCCTATCTCCGCTTTGCCGGAGGACGTTCGCAACTCTCACCGGAAACGATGAAACGCGCACTGCACATCGGTATCAATTCGGCAATCGTGGGAGAT
Source organism: Coprobacillus sp. CAG:698 (assembly GCA_963599995.1). GTDB lineage: Bacteria > Bacteroidota > Bacteroidia > Bacteroidales > Bacteroidaceae > Bacteroides. Next base: position 7,605 of record CAVCAX010000241.1, on the reverse strand, counting down.
CTGCTGACGACCCTCGGCTCAAAGGTATCGGAAGACAAAGTTATGATTCAGGAAGCCGGATATGAATTTCCGGCGTCACAATTCGACCGCGAACACTTGTGGCATCCATACACCTCGACCACTCACCCACTACCGGTATACAAAGTAGCGCGGGCGGACGGGGCAACGATCACCTTGAGCGACGGAACCGTACTCGTCGAAGGAATGTCCTCGTGGTGGTGTGCCGTGCACGGATACAACCATCCGGTGTTGAACAATGCCGTTCGGGAGCAACTGACAAAGATGTCGCATGTGATGTTTGGCGGTCTCACCCATGATCCCGCCATCGAACTGGGCAAGCTGCTGCTGCCACTGGTACCTCCTTCCCTGCAAAAGATATTTTATGCAGACTCCGGTTCGGTAGCAGTAGAAGTGGCCTTGAAAATGGCCGTGCAATATTGGTATGCTGCCGGAAAAGCGGAGAAGAATAATTTCGTCACCATCCGCAACGGGTATCATGGAGATACGTGGAATGCCATGTCCGTCTGCGATCCGGTGACCGGCATGCACTCTCTGTTCGGCTCTGCCCTGCCTATCCGCTACTTTGTACCACAACCGAAATCACGTTTCGACGGAGAATGGAACCCCGATGATATTCTGCCCCTAAAAAAAGTGATAGAAGAACATGCCGACGAACTGGCAGCACTTATCCTCGAACCCATCGTACAAGGAGCAGGCGGCATGTGGTTTTATCATCCCCAATATCTCCGTGAAGCCGAGAAGCTGTGTCGTGAGCACGGAATACTTATCATCTTCGATGAGATAGCCACCGGCTTCGGCCGCACAGGGAAGCTTTTCGCATGGGAACACGCTGGCGTAGAACCGGATATCATGTGTATCGGCAAGGCATTGACGGGAGGTTACATGACGCTGTCTGCCGTGTTGGCCACCAATGAAGTAGCAGACAAGATTTCCAACCATGCCCCCGGCGCTTTCATGCACGGGCCCACTTTCATGGGTAATCCGTTGGCATGTGCGGTAGCTTGCGCATCGGTAAAATTATTGTTGGAATCCGGATGGCAGGAAAAGGTACACCGCATCGAGGAGCAACTGAAACGGGAGCTGGCCCCGGCACGTGCACTCCCTTCCGTAGCCGATGTACGGGTATTGGGGGCCATCGGAGTGATCGAAACCAAGCAGCCGGTAGACATGGCCTATATGCAACGGCGATTTGTGGAAGAAGGTATCTGGATACGGCCTTTCGGCAAACTGGTATACCTGATGCCGCCATTCATCATCACACCGGAACAATTAACCCGGCTGACAAGCGGAATTGTAAAAATAATGACTAATTACGATATATGATCCTCATCGAACAAATGCAACAGGAACTGCAGGAACTGGAAGCCAAGAGTAACCTGCGAAAATTGCCCCATATCCTGCATGAGGGACGGAACGTTATTGTAAACGGACAACGGATGCTGAACCTCTCATCAAACGATTATCTGGGATTGGCAAACGATATAGAGTTACGCAGGGAATTTTTGGAAACACTGACACCGGAGACATTCATGCCCACCTCCTCTTCCTCGCGGCTGCTGACGGGAAACTTCACAGCCTACGAGCAACTGGAACAGCAACTCGCCACGGCTTTCGGTACGGAAGCGGCATTGGTATTCAACAGCGGATACCATGCCAATACGGGTATCCTGCCGGCTGTAAGCAATGCCCGGACACTGATTCTGGCAGATAAGCTGGTGCATGCCAGCCTGATAGACGGCATACGTTTGTCGGCAGCCAAAAGCATCCGGTACCGGCACAACCAATACGACCAGCTGGAACGGCTGCTCGAAGCAAACCACACGGAATACGAACGGATTATCATCGTCACGGAAAGCATCTTCAGCATGGACGGAGACGAAGCGGATCTCCGGGAGCTGGTCCGTCTGAAAAGAAAATATGCCAATGTATGGCTGTACGTAGACGAAGCACATGCCTTCGGAGTACGAGGTGAAAAAGGGTTGGGATGCGCGGAAGAACAGGGATGTATCTCCGACATTGATTTTCTGGTAGGCACATTCGGCAAGGCATTGGCATCGGCTGGTGCTTACATTGTCTGCCGGAAAGTAATACGGGAATATCTCGTCAACAAGATGCGTACTTTTATCTTTACGACAGCCCTGCCACCGGTAATCATTCAGTGGACCTCTTTCGTATTCACCCGTCTGCCGGACTTCCGGCAAAAGCGTAAAAATCTGCAATGGGTAAGCAGCAAGCTCAAGGAGGCATTGGAACACCAAGGATACAGCTGCCCTTCAAGCAGCCATATCGTACCCATGATTACAGGAGAAAGCAGCATTGCCATCCAAAAAGCGGAGGAGCTACAGCGCAAAGGCTTTTATGCCCTGCCCGTCCGTCCGCCTACGGTACCGGAAGGGACATCGCGCATCCGCTTCTCATTAACAGCGGAAATTAGCGAAGAAGAAATCTCAATAATGACCACTTAAACACAAGAATTGATGAAGCAATATATCTGTATGACAGCGGAATATGCCCGTACTGTATCGTCACACTGCCACAAACTGTCACCGCATACCGATGGGTCATCTCCGCAAAAGCGTCCGCGTCTTTTGCTGTTTTTTGCAGGTTGGGGAATGGATGAGCATCCTTTTTTGCAATATGCCCCCCAAGATAGTGACTTGATGATTTGCTATGACTATCGGACACTCGATTTCGATGCTTCTCTCTTAACCGGTTATGCCGTTATCGATGTAGTGGCATGGTCAATGGGAGTATGGGCAGCATCACAAGTTCTGTCAAATGCCTCACTGCCCATCCGCAGACGAATCGCCATCAACGGTACTCCTTTTCTTATAGACGAGAAGCGGGGAATCCCTCCTGCTATCTTCATGGGAACGTTGGAGGGTTTGAACGAAGCAACCCTCCGAAAATTCCAACGCCGGATGTGTACGGACGGAAATGCCTTTGCCCGCTTTCAGCTAACATCTCCCCAACGGGGCATAGAAGAACTGAAAGAAGAACTTGCCGCCGTTGCTGGACAATACCGGACACTTCCTGCCGGCACATTCACATGGGAACAGGCTGTTATCGGTGAAAATGACCGTATCTTCCCCCCTGCCAACCAACGTACAGCCTGGAAAGGAATTTTCACCTCCGATACAGACGGAAATATGACTCAAGAGAATACAGAAAAGGGGAATATTGAGAAAAGCAGTACCGAAAAGAGTAATATCGGGAAAGACTATATCGGGAAGGAAAACATTGAAAAGAAAAAGAGTGAAATAGGAATCATTAAAGAAGGAGACATTATAACCGGAAACGAAGCCCACTATGACGAATCCCTCTTTATCAAGTACCTGAAAGAACTATGAACAAAGACCTGATAGCCGAACGCTTCTCAAAAGCCATCGGTACGTATGCCCGAAAAGCCAATATACAGCAGCAGATAGCCGAAAAGATGAACAGCTTGTTACAGCAACATCTCCCGGAAGCACCTTTCAAGAAGGTTGTGGAGTTCGGTTGTGGCACAGGATACTATTCCCGCCTGCTTTACAGTACCTTGCAGCCGGAACAGTTTTTCCTGAACGACCTCTGCAACGGAATGCAAGCCTGTTGCCACGATCTGCTCGATCAAGGTGCCGTATTCCTCGCCGGAGATGCCGAAACACTCGACTTCCCCCAAGATACGGAACTGCTGACCTCGTGCTCTACCCTGCAATGGTTCGAAAATCCGGAAAGTTTCTTCCGCCGTTGCCACAACTGCTTGAGTCCAAACGGATATCTTGCCTTCACTACTTTCGGACAGGAAAACATGAAAGAAATACGTAGTGTGACCGGACAAGGACTTCCTTACCGTTCTCTTTCGGAACTCGAAGCAGCACTTGCCCCCCACTACGACCTCGTTCATGCGGAAGAGGAAAAGCTATATCGTCGTTTTTCCTCACCCCTGCAAGTGCTTTACCACCTGAAAGAGACTGGAGTGACGGGAATCGGAAAACAACACTGGACGCGGCGCGAACTGACCCGCTTCTGTGAAGAGTATACCCGCCTGTTCGGCAGTAACCAATCCATCCCTCTCACTTATCACCCTATTTATATTATCGCAAAAAAGAAAAGAGAACTATGAAACAGAATGTATTTTTTGTCTCCGGTATCGATACAGATGCTGGAAAAAGCTATGCCACCGGATTCCTGGCTCGTGAACTCAATAAAAAAGGTAACCGGACAATCACACAGAAATTTATACAGACAGGTAATGTCGGCTATTCCGAAGACATCGAACTGCACCGCCGTATTATGGGGATTTCCCCTACCGAAGAAGACCGCGAAGGACTCACCATGCCTGAAATATTCTCTTATCC
>CAVCAX010000241.1:0-3234 GCA_963599995.1 Coprobacillus sp. CAG:698 | reverse complement strand
CCCCACATCTTGCCGCACGACTGGACGGACGTGCCATCGATTTCAATAAAATGGAACAGGCTACAGCCGAACTCAGTCGCCGGTATGACACCGTTCTGCTGGAAGGTGCCGGCGGACTTATGGTACCGCTGACCGAAGCCCTGCTCACAATCGACTATATAGCGCAAAAGCAATACCCGCTTATCTTCGTCACATCCGGCAAATTAGGAAGTATCAATCACACACTGCTCAGCTTCGAAGCCATACGCCACCGGGGAATCCGCCTCGACACCGTGATGTACAATCTCTACCCCACCGTAGCTGATAAAACGATACAGGAGGACACCTTGATATTTATCCGGAAACAGATGGAAAAGTATTTTCCGGATGCACAATTCATACTTGTACCGGAAATATAGAATTAATTGCTTATCTTTACCACCTGCCCTCCGGAGCCATAATGACAACCGGATCTGCAATGACAACCGGATTATAAAAAGCAATATCAGCATAAAAGCAAATCTGTATGAGAAAAATAATACTTTCGGTAAGCATTTTGCTCTCTTTCAATCCTTTATTGAAAGCGCAGGAATCCTCTGTCACCAAAATTTTCGAATACCGTCCGGCACCCGGACAGTTCATTAATCTCTTGCCTGCCTATGCAAACGGAGATAACGAACAAACGATCTGCAATAAATGTCTGGAGGCTTTCAAAACAACCCAACTGGTTTGCTTGGGAGGTTTCGGGGGATACATCGTTGTAGGATTCGACCACAGCATCATCAATGTGCCCGGTGAGTATGACTTCAAAATAGATGCCAATGCCATGGACGGTCCTTACGGCATTTCATCGGAACCCGGTATTGTATTGGTATCCACAGACGCCAACCGTAACGGGCTTCCGGACGATGAATGGTACGAATTGAAAGGTTCGGAATACAATAATCCGCAAAGTATCAAAAACTATACAGTGACTTACACCAAGCCCGACCGAAACGATGAAGACATAAAGTGGATTGATAGTAAAGGAGAAAGCGGAATTATTCAATATATGGGTTCACAGGGGCACAAACAGGCCCATTACCCTTCGTGGATCAACGAACGGACACTGACCTTTACAGGAACAAGGCTACCGGATAATGCGGTAAAAATCAGTAGTAATCCGGAGAAATGGAAACAGGTAGCTTATGCATTCGGCTATGCCGATAACAAACCGAACAATACCAATGGAGCCAAATTCAAAATTGATTGGGCTGTGGACAAAACAGGTGAAACAGTTTTCCTTGATAAAATAGACTTTATCAAAGTGTATACTGCCATAAACCAACAATGCGGATGGCTCGGTGAATTGTCTACCGAAATCCTTTCGATAAACGATCTGCATCCGACTGCCACTTCCATCCATTCCCACTATCTGAAACCCGAAATCGATTACCGAGACGGAAATCTGACAGTCACAAGCCAATGTGCATGTACTTTAGAAATCTATAGCCTGCAAGGAGTGCTACTAAAATCAGAACGAATCGGTCAAGGAAAATCAATCCTGCCCCTCCTTTTACCGAAAGGCATTTATCTGATCAGAACGGAAGGAATAAGCAGGAAATTTACTATATGAAAAAGGGAGCATTGAGAAGTAGTATACAGCATGATAGCTCAGCCTACTTCTCAATTCTCCCTTGAATTAGTTCTTCCTTGAATTAATTCTCAATTCATCTTATTTCACTGTAAACCGTTTCACAACTGTCTGTTCTGCGTTATACAGTTTCAAAAGATACATACCCTTTTCCAGACCGCCGACCAAGATGGTTGCATCACCGGAATTATTTTCCTGTATCAGTGCTTTCGCACCACTTACGGCAATCACTTCGATGGTGTAATTTTCCAACTCTGTCACAATATTCAGTTTGTCGATAGCCGGAACCGGATAGAGAGAAGTGGAAACACGAATGTAATTATTTTCCATACCGATCGTTTTATCAACAGTAAACGGAATCTGTACAAACTGTATCTTTCCTTTCTGAACGGCACTAACCAGTAACGACAGGGAGGAACCGTCTTTCTTACCGGTAACCAACAGTTTTCCATCTTCCAATGTGATGGCTGCCACTTCATCATCAAACGGTTCTTCAATCCGATAGTCAATAGAAGCATCGGCATCATCAAAGGTAAAGAACTGAGCCAGATTGATAGCCATCTCCTCGAAACCGACATCCTGTTTTGCTCCTTGTTTCACTTCGCGATAACCGTTAAAGTCATCCATACAGAAATAGGTCGGTGTAGTGAGTCCGTATGAATTCTGCTTCGTACCCTCCATCCGGAACGAAACAGCTTTCACTTTACCCAACGGACGAAGGTCTATCCACTGCCAAGTATCCAGACAGTAATGATCGGCTTCTTTCTTCGAAGTATAATCAGCTAAATAATAATCCAGTGAAGTTGTCGTATTATCTACCGCCTTTCCTGTAATGATCAATTTCAGATAATCACCGGTTACGAAACCTCCGGCAACATCCGATTGTCCGTCCCCCTTCTGAACAGACTCTTTCACCCATGCCGTATTGGATACATAGAATCCACGAATGGAATCTCCTTCGGCTTTATTATTCGTCACATCGATTTCATGAGGTATGCCTGTATAGACATAAGAAACCGCATAATTATCAGAATTATGTCCACTTCCTACCGCCGAACGATATTGGTCGCTCAAACCGGAATATTCCACAGATGTCTGATTGGAACATGCAAACCCCGACCAATAGGTAGATGTATGTCTGTTGTTACTGAAAGCATATGAACCACTATAAAGTGTAGAGAAAGTTCCGTTACCGGCAAAATCATCTTCCCCTTCGCCGTTCCAATAACTATCTTCTTTCAGATAAACATCTTCGAAAGTAGCCGTATATGCATTACCTTCTACGGTAATCACTGCCTTATCTGTATCTACAGCTCCCCACGCATCAGTTACTGTCAACGTACATGCAGTTGTGTTTTTAGCATCGAATTCATAAGAAACCTCCGTAGAAACCACTTCCTGCATGGCATTTTTCCACATATAGGTATAAGGCGCCACACCGGTAGAAACCGTAGCAGTCAGCGTCACCCGATCTTTTTCCAGAACCGTCCGGTTGGCTATATAAACCAACAGATCCAGAGGTTCGCCACTGAAGTTATCCAGATAAGCATCTCCCGTAGAAGTCATTTCGATCTTCGTTATCAAGCCTTTGTCCTTCAAATTGCTGAATACCCATTTACCAC
>CAVCAX010000240.1:2847-10683 GCA_963599995.1 Coprobacillus sp. CAG:698 | reverse complement strand
GTAAGCACCGGGATGACGGTCATGGTGAACTCAGACTGTTTTTAAGTTGGAATATGTTACCTTTCCATATTCTTTAGATATTTTCTTCTTCGATCATCCGGTTTGAATTCTATAGTCGTAAAGACTTAACCTCTACTGTGTTGTGTGGAATGAAAACTACCTAAAGTTGAGTACGATCCTATAAATGAATACTAATTTGTAGGTATTTCTCGTTTTCTTGTTTTTGTCTTTTTTTGTAGCTTGAAATACGTTCTGGACTTATGAGACAAAAAAAGACGAGATATTGTTTCTTATTTTTATTTCTATTAGTGTATGCAGGGAACGCTTGTGCCGCAGATAAGTTGATATTTAACGGTATTATACGCGATGCGGTTACTCTTGAAACGCTTCCTTATGCAACCGTTCTGTTGGAGAGTGAAAATACGCACCGGTATTCGGCCATAGCCGGTGATGATGGAACGTTCCGGATAACCGATGTTCTTCCGGGCGCCTATAAACTCACAGTCTCTTTTATTGGTTACGGGCGTCTGCAACGTACGATAGACTTGACGAAAAGTACGTATATGACTATCGGACTACGCTCCGACAACCAGTTGAAGGAAGTCGTTATTACAGCTACGGAGTCGAAAGGGCTCGTCTCTTCTTCAAAGATAGACCGTCCGGCCATGCAACACCTGCAGCCCACCAGCTTTGCCGATTTGATGGAGTTGTTGCCCGGAGGGATGTCGCGTGATCCGGATATGGGGTCTGCCAATACAATCACTCTGCGCGAAACGGGTATTATCAGATCTGACGGAACCAAGGGGAGCGCCGGAAGCGATTATTCCATTACCTCACTCGGAACACAATTTGTAGTAGACGGCATCCCAATCAATACCGATGCTAATCTTCAATCTTCGCCGGTATCGGATAATTCGGCGGAGAGCAGCCGCAGCATTGTCAACCGGGGAGTGGATATGCGTTCTATTTCCACGGACGACATCGAGAGCGTGGAAGTAGTGAGAGGAATCCCGTCCGCCGAATACGGTAATCTTACCAGTGGAATTGTCAATATAAAGAAGATACGCAAACTGACTCCTCTCAATGCACGTTTCAAGGCAGACGGATACAGTAAACTCTTCTCTGCCGGGAAGGGATTTGCCTTGCCGGGGGCCAAAGACGGGGTGGTGAATGTGGATGCAGGCTATCTGGATTCCAAACCCGATCCCCGTAACAATCTGGTGAACTACAAGCGCATGAATACTTCTTTGCGCTTTACTTGGAATTATATACATGATAACTGGACCATGCGCTATGCGCCGGGCATCGACTATACCGGTTCATTTGATAATGCCAAAGAAGATCCCGAGCTGAACTACGGCAACACGGATACTTATAAATCTACCTACAATCGGGTAGCTCTGACCAACAACTTCCTTTGGACTTTCCCAAAAGTAAAGGCAGTCAAGGGTGTTGAGCTGAATACATCCGCCAATGCACAGTTCGATCGTCTGACACGCCGTAAATTGGTGGCTCCGCAGCGTTATATGATTGTCCCTTCCACCACGGGCGAGGGCGAGCATGATGCGGCTCTTCTTTTCAAAGAGTATGTGGCAGATTATCTTTCGGATGGAAAACCGTTCAATGCCTTTGTCAAATTGAAAGGAGACTTTTCATTTACCGATGGTCCGGTAAAGAATAATGCTAAGGTGGGAGGCGAATGGAGCTATACAAAGAATTTCGGTCGCGGACAAGTGTACGACCTTACCCGTCCGTTGACTACCGGCGGATGGAACAGTCGCCCGAGAGCCTATAAAGACATTCCTGCATTGCAGAATGTGGGGGTATTTGCAGAAGATGTAATGACGGCGAAGATCGGTCGGCATAAGTTGGAGCTGATGGGCGGTATACGTGCAATGGCGCTTGTCGGGCTCAATAAACGATACATTCTGAACAATAAGTTTTACCTGGATCCCCGTATCAACGGGTTGTGGAATTTCCCTGCAATCCACTTGGGCAAAAAACATAACCTCGAAATCGCATTGGGTGGCGGCATCGGCTGGACTACCAAGATGCCTACGCTCGATTATCTCTTCCCCGATGCTTATTATAAAGACATTGTGCAGCTCGGCTATTACGATGTTCTGAAGCCGGAGCAGAACAGCCGTTTCAACATAAAAAGCTATATCGAAGACCGTACCAATTACGAGTTGCGTCCGGCACGCAATAAGAAATGGGAGTTGCGCACGGACTTTACATACGGTGGAAACCGCCTGTCGGTAAGCTATTTCCGCGAGTCCATGAATACCGGATTCCGCTACATGGCTACTTATGCCTCGTATACCTATAAGGATTACGATATAAGCAATATTACCGGTTCGGCTCTGCAGGGACCTCCATCGTTGGACGACCTGCCTTACACGGACAGGAAGGTTCTGGGAGGATACAATAAAGCAACCAATGGAAGCCGTCTGCTGAAAGAGGGAGTGGAATTCCAGTTCCGTTCACAACGTATCAAGCCGCTGCGCACAGTGGTAAATCTCAGTGGGGCATGGTTCCGTTCTACCTACACCAACAGCATCCGCATGCCGCGTACCGTATCCGAGATGGTGGATGGCCAGGCGGTATCCGATTCGTACATCGGTATCTATAACTGGGATGACGGGAATGTCTATCAGCAGTTCAATACGAACCTGATGCTCGATACACAGATACCGGAGTGGGGATTGATTTTCTCCACCTCGCTGCAATGTATGTGGTTTACCAGCAAGCAGGCATTCTATCGTGACGGAGTCCCCGAAAGTTATTTGTGGGCAGAGGACGGACAGGAACATCCCTATACGGAGGCATCGAGAGAGGACCTTTTCCTGCAACATCTGATTATTCCCATCAGTTCGGGAACTTTTGATAAATATACCGTGCCGATGGCTTTCTATGTCAATCTGAAAGTTACGAAGAAAATAGGGAAGTACCTTAATCTGGCATTTTTTGCCAATAAGCTTTTGGATTATACTCCCGACTTTAAAAGTCGCGGACAGACAGTACGCCGGAATGTGGATCCTTATTTCGGCATGGAGTTGAATTTCAGTTTATAAATAATTTATTCTATTCTATTATATGAAGTACGAAAAGAGTTTGTTTTTATTGGCGATTGTAATTCTGTTATCAGGTATTACTGCTTGTAATGAGTTGGAGGATGTATCAAGAACCGTTACCGGGGTTACCGTGAAACTTCCCGATAACCTGTCCGGTGCATCGATAACGAACGACACCCTTACTTTCCAGAATATATCCAGCGGATTGTCTGTGAAGGTGCCTGCCACTGAAAAGCCGGAACTGCCTCAGGGATTGTACAACTGTTTCTACAAAGCCGATGTAACCTATGTAAACGAGGGGAATACGGTGAAAGGACGCCTGCGCGGTGCTTTGGAAAATGTGAATCTGACATCCGGAAATGTGGCATTGACGATGAATGCCCATCTGCTCATCGATAAGGATGATTTTATCATCGAAGAGATCTTCTTTACGGGTACGTTGCGTGAGAGCGGCAAACAATATTATGGCGATTCGTATGTGAAAATCTACAATAACACAGACCATGTGCTGTATGCCGACGGGCTGGCACTGGTAGAATCCAAATTTGTCTCTACGCAGAAGTTTGATTACGTTCCGGATATCCGTCAGGATACGATGACGGTGCACGCCATTTACGTCGTTCCGGGCAGTGGTCAGGAACATCCGGTGCAGCCTGGTGAGAGTATGGTGATTTGCGATACCGGTATCAACCATCAGGTGGCCAACCCGAACTCCTTCGATCTCAGTAAAGCCGATTTTGAATGGTATGATGTCTCCACATCACCGGGCAATATGGACATCGACAGTGAAACGGTGGAGAACCTCGATAAATGGTACTGCTATACGCTTTCTGTCTTTATACTCCATAACCGCGGTTTCCGTTCGTACGCATTGGCGCGTATGCAAGTTCCGAAAGAGGAGTATCTGAAAAAGTTCTTCTATCGGTATGAATACATCGTATCGAGCCCGCAAGGCAATTATCCCTGGTCACAGAAAGCCTATAAACTGCCGAACAACTGGATTGTCGACGGAGTGAATTGCAGCGTGGAGGCAGAACGGCAATGGAACGTATTGCCGCCCACCATTGATGCCGGATGGACTCATTGTGGAAAGATAGATTATGACATGGACCGTTACTTCAAGAGTGTCCGGCGGAAAATGCTTTATCTGAATGAGAGCGGCCACAGGGTATTGCAGGATACGGATAACTCGACGGACGATTTCAATACAGAGTGCATTCCTTCTCTCATCGAAGAACAGAAGACGGCGATAAGCGCCGATGGAAAGAAAGCCGAAACATTGACATACGACGGAGTACAACCCGTTGTAGAATGACTTTAACCCCGACATCGATCATGAGATACTATTTAATGACTGTTTTATTCTTTTCCTTTTCGGGATTGCATGCTGCCGAAGCAGACAGCCTGTCCTTGTCCGGACGTATGCGGAGCAACGGTACGGCGGCAGAAAACGGTTTCTTCTCTTTGGTTTATGATAATCCGGCGATGAAATATGTCTGGCATCCTTCGACGCTGAATGAATTGCGTGCAGGAGGAGAGTATATTCATGAAGAACAGCCTTCGTTGGTGGAAGAGGGGGATGGCCGGTATATGGGGGGAGTGGACGTACGCTCTTTTATCCGTAAGGGGAGTAGCAGCCTGTGGGGAGAAGCCCGCTATAAGAATGGGAAGAAAACCGGACGGTGTTGGAATGAAACCTCGGATTATCTGCTGTTGTATCCCTATGTGATGGGAGATACAGTGGGTGGTGACCTGAAATCCGAACAATATTATTTCTCCGGAGGATATGCCTACCGTAAAGGAGGATATACCATTGGCGCCGAAGGCTCTTACGGTGCCAATATCGAGTACCGGAATGCGGACCCCCGTCCCAAGAACCTGACGGGAGATTTGTTCTTTACAGTCGGTATGTCCTGGAAAACCGGCAACCGTTATGCGCTGGGATATTCGTTGCATGCCCGCAAGTACAAGCAGACCAACGATCTGCAGTTTTACAACGAATTAGGAGTTCCCAATATTTATCACTTCACCGGATTGGGCACCGATTATTATCGTTTTCGCGGAGCAAAGGGTCAGACATTCTATAAAGGACGTTCTTTTGGCGGAAGTGTGAATCTTTCACCCTTCCATGCCGGTGAGGGAGGTTTTTCCGTTTCCTTGCTTTACGATTACTTCTCTTTTGATAAAATAATATCTTCCCTTAATGAGCTGCCGATGGCATCCGTCGGAGAACATGGCCTGCAAGGAGAGATTGCCTGGCGTAGCGGCAAAGATAAACTCTCGCGTTGGGGGATGAAACTGGAAGCCGCATTGACCAGGCGTACCGGAACGGAGAATCTGTTCGGAGATGCTTCCGGTAATATTTATCCGCAGATAGCAGAAGATAAAATGTATACGAATCGGATAGGCCGTGGAGTGCTGTCGGGTTTTTACGAGTATACCTATCGGTCGGGGATTGTCTTTTCACTCCTTCCTTCCATAGAGTATACCGATACGGATACCCGCTATGTATATCCCCACCGTGAGATGGAAATTCACCGGCTGCATTCTCAGTTGATGTTAAGGGCGATGTTTCCTTGCGGCCGTTGGTTGCTGCGTGGAGAATTGGGAGGAGGGTATGTCGCTTCCTTTGCTCCGGAGTTACAGTTGGCAGCAGCCGAAACAGAGGAAGCGGAGAAGCTGAACCGGCCGGTGTATGGCAATTATGATTATTTGTCAGCCAATCAGACCGGTTTTCAAATGGCAGTGAGAGGAGATTGTCTCCGGCACAAAAACTATGGCTTGTTTCTGGAGCTGCGGTATGCATACAGACACGATACGCGCCCTTCTTCTGCCAATAGCCTGACGGCTTCTGTGGGAGTCGCTTTTTAATGAGATAATAGATAACTTTTTTCATGTAAATAAATAATAAGGTAAATGAGTATGAAGCAAAAATTACTATTGTTAATGGGAGGAGTGATGTTAGCCTCTTCTCTTCCCTTAGCAGCACAGGGTATTAGTTGGACAGACAACAGTCTGAAACCGGATACTTTATGGTATACCGAAAACAAAGACGGTAAGGAATACACCTTGACCAAGCCGGAAGAACTGGCCGGTCTTTCTGTATTGGTGAATACTTATCAATATACATTCGAAGGGAAAACCATTAAGTTGGGTAATGATGTGAATTTAGCAAAAACAGTCGGCGAAGAGACCGTATTATGGACTCCGGTCGGTCTTTATAGCAGAGGATACAAGATCGATATTCCTTTCAAAGGAACGTTTGACGGGCAAGGACATACGATTGACGGTATGCAGGTATCGGGAGAGATAGAAGTAGGCGGACTTTTCGGCAACCTGAACGGAGCGACTGTCCGAAATCTGGTTATCGGGGCCAATTCTTCGGTTACTTCCACTCACGTAAGCGCTCAGATTGGATCTGTTGCCGGTCTTACGGTTAAAACCCGCATCCTGAATTGTACCAACCGTACGGCTGTGTCTTCTCCCGGAGGTACCAATGTGTATGTGGGCGGTATCGCCGGCCACATGAGTATGGACGGTTACATCGGAGGATGTAAGAATTATGGCGCAGTCAGCAACCCCACGGCTTATGTAGGCGGTATCACTGGCACTACAAGTAAAGCGGATACGGTGGTTAACTGTGTCAACTACGGTGGAGTGACGGGAAGAGATGCCGACAATTCCAATACGGGAGGTATCGTAGGGTATTTCTATGGAGATTCGCGTGTGCTGAACAATGCCAACTTTGGCTCGGTCATCCGTGGCGGCGGTATTGTCGGCAAAGCAGCGGCCGGTTCTGCCTATGTCGGTGCTCGCGGACGCTTGAACAACAACCTGAATATGGGTGAGGTAACTCTGGATGGTAGAAAGGGATACAGTATTGTGGTAAGTGCCTCTTATACGCTTATCAGCCGCAACTATTCGAAAGACAACGGAGGTGAGTCCGGTGAGAACGGAGTTGACTTTACTGTCTTGACCGATGAGCAGTTGAAGAGTGAAACCTTGCTCAAAGAGCTGACGGCAAATGCCGGCTATGAGAATATGCTTTCGGGAGAAGCACTTGGCGCTGCTTCCTGGAAACTGGGTGAGGAGGGATATCCGGTACCGGATACCGATGTGGCTGCCAATACCTACCGGGCTGTTGTAGCTCCTTCTTTGATGGGTGAGCTCGTTACCCATCCGTTAGCGTCTGATGATGCACAGGCGTTTTATTATACGGCCGGAACTCAGGTGACCTTGGATGCAAAACCTTATAAGGGATATGCCTTCTCCGGTCTTAAACTGAATGGAGAGAAGTGTGAGGGAAATACCTTTACCATGCCCGAAAAGGATGTGGAAGTAACCCTGCTGTTTGATTCCGGTGAAGCCTTGACTTGGGCGGATATGGCACAGTATGCCGAAGCCGGTGCGGACTATAAGCTGGAAGGAGATATCTATGATGTTTATACAGCCAAGGGATTGGCTTATGTTGCTTCCAAGGTGAATGCCGGCGAAAGCAATGAAAACACATTTATCCGTTTGAGCAGTGATATCAATTTGGGAGTACCCAATGCTGCCGGAGATACTTTGCGTTGGATGCCGATGGGAACAAACGAACATCCTTTTACCGGAGTATTTGATGGCTCTGATTATACCGTTGATTGTATGCATATCAACGCTACGGCAGAAAAGTATGCCGGATTGATAGGAAAAGCCGATGGAGCGGAAATCAAGAATGTAAAGATTGGCGGAAACAGCCGTATCTCTTCCACGCAACAGTATT
>CAVCAX010000240.1:0-2837 GCA_963599995.1 Coprobacillus sp. CAG:698 | reverse complement strand
TTGGGAGCAGTGGCAGGGGCTGTATCCAACACATTGGTGACTAACTGCCATAATGCGGCCAGCCTGACTTCGACCGCTATGTATGTCGGTGGAATCGTGGGAGATGCAATCGGAGCGAAGACGGTTATTGCCATGTGTTCCAATACGGGTAATGTGACAACAACTGCGAATATGGGCGGAGGAATAGCAGGCCGTTTAGGTGACAAAGATACCTCATGCGTTCTATACAATTGCTTTAATACGGGGGCTGTCTCGGCTAAAGGAACCGCTGGCGGTATTGTTGGTTTCTTGCAAGTACCGACAACTGGTGGCAAGGGTCTGGTTGCTAACAGTTATAATACGGGTGACATCACAGTAAGTGCAAACAGTGCAGGTGGTATTGTAGGATTTATCAATGCATTTTCTGAAATTAAAAACTGCGTAAGCAGCGCTGCCAAAGTTTCTGCCGTTAAATATGTAGGTGGTATCGTCGGTTATAATATCTCGAAGAACCCCGGACCGATTACCCGTTGCTATTATCTTGAAAATACGGTAACAGCCGATTCTGATATGAATACGGATGGAAATCCGCTTACTGCAGGGCAGATGTACGGAGAGGGTCTTGCCACGGAGATGTCGAACTTTGCCGGTTATTTGAACAACACGGAATCGGTTTCTTATTTGCAATGGGTAAAGACCGGCAGCTCTTGTCCGACATTTGATGCTAAAAACACCGTTGCCTCAGATGCTTATATTCTGAGCGTGAAGGAATCCGAACACGGAAAATATGAATTACTGAAACCCGCTGCCACATTGGCTCAGGATTCCACCACTATTTTTGTGAAGAAAAACACTGCTGTAGAGTTCGCAACGACTCCGGATGCAGGATATGTATTCTACGCACTGCGTGTAAACGGTAATTTGCAGAACGAATATGTAAACAATTTCCGTACAGCCGGCGGTAATGTGGAAGTGGAAGTACTGTTCAGCCTGCCGAGACGTTGGGATCAGGTAGCTTCCGAGGCTGTGTCCGGAACAGACTATGCCGAGACAGAAGCCGGTTATGAAGTTCATACCCCGCTCGGTTTGGCCTATATTGCAGACAAAGTAAGTAATGGCGGTGACCTGATGGCAGGTAAACGGGTGTCTTTGACAGCCGATATTGACCTTGCCCGCAAAAATGCCGATGGTATCGACTTTACCTGGTTGCCTATCGGTAGTTCAACCAAGAATTTCAAGGGTGCTTTTGACGGCCGTGGCCATGCAGTGAAGAATATGGTTGTGAATGCAAATTCCGGTTACGCCGGATTGTTCGGCTGTGTTTCAGGTGATACGATTGCCAATGTCACCATTTCCGGTAAGTCATCGGTAACGGGAAACCTCAATTTGGGAGCCATCGCCGGTAGCTTGAAATCGAAAGCGGTTGTCCTGAATTGTAACAATGATTCCTGTCGTATTACTGCATCTTCTACCAATGCCGGTGGCTTGGTTGGAAATGCCGGTAGCGGTTGTAAGGTTATCAATAGTTCTTCTACCGGTTCGGTTTCCGGTACGGATAAAGTTGGAGGTATCGTAGGATACATCCAGGGAGAGGTGATTACTTGTTTGAGCACAGGAAAGGTGGTTTCCGGTGCCAAAGGCGGATCTATCTTGGGTGACGGATACAATCCGGTGGTTACCCGCTCTTACAGACTGGAAGGTGTTGTAGAGGCTGCCAATGAAAACAAATCCGGTACGGCTCTTGAAACTGCGGATATACAATCGAAAGTGCTGGCTGACGAGCTGACTGCGTATGCCGGTTATTTGAACCGTACAACGGGAAGCAACCTCTCCGGCTGGACTTATACGGAAAAGTGCTCTCCGGTATGCGGTAGCGTAAAAGCCGGTGATGCTTATAAGGTATCGGTATCTGCTGAAACGGTTAACGGTACTGTTGCCTTGCCTGCTCTGCTGACACAGGATGCGGAAGCTGAATTCTATGCAGTGGCCGGTAACAGCGTGCAACTGACCATTACTCCGGAGGAGGGCTATCAGTTGGATGTACTGACCGTAAATGAAGAACCGGCTACACTGACAGACGATTCTTTCGTGATGCCTGCTGCCGATGCAATACTTGCCGCCACCTTCAAAACTGCTGCTGTGGGGATTGAAAAGGAAGAGGCCGCTTCTATCCGTATGTGGACTTCCGATGCTACTCTGTATGTGGAACTTCCTCAACAGGCTTCTGTAGTGATAGCCGGAACAGACGGACGTATCCTTGTAAAGGAAGTGGCAGAGGCCGGTACGATATCTTATCCTTTGGCACAGGGACTGTATCTGCTGAAAGTAGACGATACTACTTATAAAGTGATTGTTAGATAAATGTGTAAATCAATAAAAAAGACAAGTAACAATGAAGATTAGAAAAATGACGGTCATTGCCGCTATTGCAGCAGTTGGTGTAATCAGTGCATCCTGTGGAAACAAGCAACAGCAGGCAAACGGCGAAGGAACAACCACGGAAGTGGTTGTTTCCGGAGCGATGGAGATAGACAGCCTTCTGGCAAATGCCGATGCACTTGCCGGACAGGAAGTTACCATAGAAGGAGTGTGTACGCACATCTGCAAACATGGCGGACGCAAGATTTTCCTGATGGGAAGTGACGACACGCAAACCATCCGGGTAGAAGGGGGAAGTGTCGGTCAGTTCGATCAGAAATGTGTCAATTCGATTGTCCGTGTGACGGGTGAACTGAAAGAACAACGCATCGACGAGGCTTATCTTCAGAACTGGGAAGAGCAGCTGAAAGCTCAAGCTGCCAAGCAGCATGGGGAAGGCGAAGCCGGATGCAGTACCGAAAAGAAAGCACGTGGTGAGA
>CAVCAX010000239.1:17030-18586 GCA_963599995.1 Coprobacillus sp. CAG:698 | reverse complement strand
ATTCTTCATTTCGCTCACAAAGATAATGTTTTAAACCAATTATTTTCTTTACTTTTGCGTGGATATAACTTTTTAAAGCAATAAAACAGTAACAATAATAACAATTATGGCAAAGCAATTCAAACCCGAAACCTTGTGTGTACAGGCAGGGTGGACACCTAAAAAGGGGGAACCACGTGTGTTACCCATTTACCAGAGTACAACTTTCAAATACGACACCAGTGAGCAGATGGCCCGTCTTTTCGACCTCGAAGACAGCGGATATTTTTATACCCGTTTGCAAAACCCTACCAACGATGCAGTGGCTGCCAAGATAGCCGCTCTTGAAGGAGGTGTAGGAGCCATGTTGACGTCCAGCGGCCAAGCGGCCAATTTCTACGCCATATTCAATATCTGTCAGGCAGGCGATCACTTCGTATGTTCTTCCGCCATCTATGGCGGCACGTTCAACCTCTTCGGCGTAACACTAAAAAAACTCGGTATCGATGCCACTTTCATCAATCCGGATGCAAGTGAAGAAGAGATCTCGGCAGCTTTCCGTCCGAACACAAAAGCCCTGTTCGGTGAAACCATCTCGAATCCTTCTCTTGAAGTGCTCGACATTGAAAAGTTCGCCCGCATCGCCCACAGTCACGGTGTACCTCTGATCGTAGACAACACCTTCCCTACCCCGATCAACTGTCGTCCTTTTGAATGGGGAGCAGACATCGTGGTACATTCCACCACCAAATACATGGACGGACACGCCACGAGTGTAGGTGGCTGTATTGTCGACAGCGGTAATTTCGACTGGGATGCCCATGCCGATAAATTCCCCGGATTATGTACTCCGGACGAATCTTATCATGGACTGACCTACACCAAGGCATTCGGGAAAATGGCCTATATCACCAAAGCAACGGCCCAACTGATGCGTGACCTCGGAAGTATACAAAGTCCGCAAAATGCTTTCCTGCTCAATTTAGGACTGGAAACTCTTCACCTACGCATGCCGCAACATTGCCGTAATGCACAAAAAGTAGCCGAATACCTGTCTAACAACGACCGGGTGGCATGGGTAAACTATTGCGGCCTCCCCGGCAATAAATATTATGAACTGGCTCAGAAATACCTCCCGAACGGTTCCTGCGGTGTTATCTCCTTCGGACTGAAAGGCGGACGCGATGTATCCATCAAATTCATGGATTCACTGAAACTGGCTGCCATCGTTACGCATGTGGCCGATGCACGCACTTGTGTGCTGCACCCTGCCAGCCATACTCACCGGCAGTTGACGGACGAACAACTGATTGAAGCCGGAGTCCGCCCCGACCTCATCCGTTTCAGTGTAGGTATCGAAAATGCAGAAGATATCATTGCCGACATAGAGCAGGCGCTGAACGCATAAGTGCTTCACGGAAAGAAGCGAAGCAAGTAAAAATTAAGAGATGAACTGTAAACATGACCGGTTCATCTCTTATTATTTTACGTATCTTTGCACGAACTTACAAAGCGATAAAGACACGGAAGTGCCACTCTATAATGATGAAGAAAGATAATTTTACACAGATGACTAC
>CAVCAX010000239.1:0-17020 GCA_963599995.1 Coprobacillus sp. CAG:698 | reverse complement strand
CCATCCCGGGATTAATAGGAAAACTGGCCGTACCGACAATTATCAGTATGCTGGTCACCTCCTTTTATAATATAGCAGACACCTATTTCGTCGGGAAGATCAACACACAGTCGACGGCAGCGGTCGGCATCGTTTTCTCCGTCATGTCTATCATTCAAGCCGTTGGATTTTTCTTCGGACACGGTTCGGGCAACTACATTTCACGAAAGTTGGGAGCGCAAGAGACGGATAATGCCGAAAAGATGGCGGCCACAGGATTTTTCTCCGCCTTATTCATGGGGGGTGTCATTGCCGTTGTCGGGTTACTGTTGCTGACGCCGCTTTCCATTGCATTGGGATCTACCCCTACCATTCTGCCTTACACAGAAAAATATCTGGGCATCATCCTGATCGGTGCACCTTTCATGACGGCTTCAT
This sequence comes from Coprobacillus sp. CAG:698, assembly GCA_963599995.1. GTDB lineage: Bacteria > Bacteroidota > Bacteroidia > Bacteroidales > Bacteroidaceae > Bacteroides. The sequence goes on along the minus strand of CAVCAX010000239.1, from coordinate 16,603 downwards.
TGGTGCTGAACAATCAGATGCGTTTTCAAGGAAACGCCGCCTATGCCATGGTGGGTATCGTCACCGGTGCGGTAGTGAACATCGTGTTGGACCCGTTACTGATTTTCACTTTCGGAATGGGTATATCGGGAGCGGCATTAGCTACTATCATCAGCCAGATATGCAGTTTCACGCTGCTACTGTATATGGCACGCCGGGGGAATAATATCATCATCCGATACAAAAACTTCACCCCCACCTGGGGATTTTTCAGAGAGATTATCGACGGAGGAACCCCTTCCCTCTTTCGCCAGGGACTGGCATCGGGATCTACCATCTTGCTGAATGTGGCAGCCGGAAACTTTGGAGATGCCGCTATTGCCGGGATGTCTATCGTCACGCGGGTCTGCATGTTTATCAACTCTTTCCTTATCGGATTCGGACAAGGCTTTCAGCCCGTATGCGGATTCAATTACGGAGCAGGTCTGAACAGTCGTGTACGGGAAGGATTCTGGTTTTGTGTCAAAGTAGGCTTTGTTTTTCTGCTGATCGCCACCATAGCAGGTATGGCCTTCGCACCGGATGTGGTGGAATTATTCCGTAAAGGAGATGCCGAGGTAGTAGCAATCGGTTCGGCAGCCTTGAAATGGCAACTTATCACCTTACCTCTCGGTTCATGGATCATTATGAGTAACATGATGCTGCAGACAATCCGTAAACCGGTACGCGCCTCATTGCTCTCTTCGGCACGTCAAGGACTGTTTTTCATTCCGCTCATCTTCCTGTTGCCCCGTATTTTCGGACTTCAAGGGGTGGAAATGTGTCAGGCAATGGCGGACTTACTCTCTTTTCTGTTGGCCATACCACTGACATGCAGTGTACTGAAAGAGCTGAAAACGGATAGATGAGGAATAAATAATGTGTCAATGTGGCTATTGGCTGCTTTCTTATTATGATTTCAGAAGGTGCAACCATCAAATATAAATAAAATAAAGATGTAGTATCCTTTTGGAAAAAGTCACTACATCTTTACTGAAGAGATCAAATTTATTAGAGATCAAGCATGTATTGCAAGAGCATGCTCTTCCATACATACATCAATCAACGGAATGGCATCCGTTCGGAATATACCACGCAACAACGCCTGACAGAACAGCCATTGTGTAGTATAACGCGTGCCACGCAAACTGTCCTCATAAAGAAGAACAAGCAAATCATTTGCAAAGCGATCGGGATTGACTTCGGGAAGCAGATATCCACAGGCTTTACAACGATTCAGTATATCTACAAATTGCTGCAACCAGAAGTACTCTTCCCGCTTCGAGAATGATTGGTAATCCGGTTCCTGTGCCAAATCAGTCAACAATACACTTCCCATAGAATGCATCAGATCGACATACCCGCCAACAATATCGAACAGCGCTTTCACACACGAGCGGTCGTTATCCGTCCGGAGCAACAAAGTTCGCTTTCTTTCCCCGGCAATGTCTGCCAGACAAATCTGTACAAGGCAGACTTTGCTGGGAAAGAGTTGGTAAAGAGTCCGTTTCGACATCCCTAATCCTTGAGCAATGATATCCATTGTCAGACGGCTGACACCTTGACGGACCATCTCCCGCTTCGTATGATCAACAACAAGCCGACGGGTTGTTTCGGCTTTCATCATAATACCTCCTCCTGTCTGTTTTACATTCGTCCGCCACCAAGTGCCTGATATAGAGTGATGATCCCTTGAATTTCAGTCAACCGGTTGGCTACCTGAGAAAGCTGTGCATTGAGCAATGTCTGCTGAGCCGTCAAGACCTCCAGATAGGTAGTGTTGCCATGTTGCATCAGCAAGCGGGTGCTGCGGGCGGCATTTTCCAATGAAGCCACCTGTTTGTCGTAGTAAATGGATTTACTGCGTGCAGTCTGCACTTGCGTCAACGCATCATTCACTTCACTTCCGGCAGCAAGCAAGGTTTGCTGAAACGCTAAACTTGCTTCTTCCTGACGTGCCTTCGCTATCTTCAGCTGGGCTATATTGGCTCCTTTGTTGAACAGGGGTTGCGTCAACGATCCGACTGCCGAAGCTAACAGTTTGCCGGGATTCACAATCATCGAACCGGCACTGTTGGTCCAGCCTGCACTCCCCCCCAATGTAATGGAAGGATAGAAAGCCGAACGGGCGGCATTCGTAGAATAAAAGGCCTGCGCCAATGACAGTTCGGCACTCCGCACATCGGGACGGTTGGATAGCATCTGCAAAGGAACTCCCGTAGCAAAAGTCTCCGGCAACTGCTGTCCGATAAGTTTGCCACGCTGAATATCATGGGGAACTTCGGCCAAGATCAATGACAAACTGTTTTGCGTCTGATTGATCTGTTCTTTCAAATTAAGTACGGTAGTACATATATTATAATAGGTAGCCTCGGTTTGTGCCAGTCCGGCTTCAGTCACCATACCGGCGGCTTTCATTGCACGGGTGGCAGCCACACTCTCTTTCCAGGCCTTTTCGGTAGCCGTTGCAATTTCATATTGGGCATCGAGCATCAGCAATGTGTAATACGTATTGGCCACCGATGCCACCAATTGTGTCTGTACCGCCTGTTCATATTCCCGACTTTGCAAAAGTGCAGCCTTCGCACTCCGTTTGGCATTGGTCAGACGCCCGAAAAGGTCGATCTCCCACGAAGCAGTGACAGGCAACGAATAAGTCTTGGTAGCTTTTGATCCATCGAAACTGCTGATAGAACCTTCCGGTGCCAAAAACAGAGACGGCAGATAAGAGAGTTTGGAAGTCATCAAAGCGGCTTCCGCCTCTTTCACCCGCAATTGGGCCGTCTGCAAATCTGTATTACGAACCAATGCCGAATCGATCAATGTCTGCAAGAAAGGATCGGAAAATACTTCCCGCCACGCCATATTGCCAAAGTTGGCAGTATCGGCTGTCTGGACAGCACCCTCATCGGTGCTGCCATACAGTCCGTCCGGAACTTCCGAAACAGGTTTATATTTGGAATAGATGCCGCAACTGCTTAATGAAAAAGCAACGGCTGCAAACAATAAAATTTGTTTTCTCATATTTCGTATCTTCATAATTAGCTCTATTTATTATTCTTTTCCGGCTTCTCTTTTCTCCCAGTCACTTTCCTGCTTTTCTTCTGCAATCTGCCAATCCTGAATCGGTTCGATCTGCACAGGGCGCAACTTCTCCTGAAGCCATTGGAAAGCAATGAAGAGCGAAGGCACGATGAAAAGCAATGCCAGCGTACCGACAAACATACCGCCTACGACACCGGTTCCCAACGAACGGTTACCGTTGGCTCCTACACCATTGGATACCACCAGAGGGAAAAGACCGAATATCATGGTCAATACCGTCATCAGAATAGGACGGAAACGGGCTTTGGCAGCACTCACGGCAGAAGCGATCAGCCCCATACCTGCCTTACGGCGCTCGGTTGCATACTCTGTCAGCAAAATAGCGGTTTTGGCAAGCAAACCGATCAACATGATAAGTCCTGTCTGCAAATAGATGTTGTTTTCCAACCCGAATATGCGGGCAAAAAGGAAACTACCCATCAGACCGCACGGTACACTGAGCAATACGGCAAACGGAATGATGAAACTCTCATAAAGAGCACTCAGAATGAGATAAATCATCAGGAAGCAGATGGCAAAGATGATAACGGTAGTACCGCTCTGCTGATTTTCCTCACGGGTAATGCCTCCATAATCATAACCATATCCCTTAGGCAAGGCAGTTTCGGCTGTCTCCTGCACGGCGCGCATGGCATCACCCGTACTGTATCCCTCGGCAGGCATGGCATTCACGGCAATGGAGTTGTACATGTTGAAACGGCTCAACGTCTCGGCACCATACACACGGGTTAACGTCACAAACTGACTGAGCGGCGCCATCTCTCCATTGGACATGCGTACAAAAGTATTGTCCAACGACGTTTCATCCAAACGGTACTTGGGATCGGACTGAATCATCACTTTATAAACCTTTGAGAAACGGTTGAAGTTGGAAACATACTGTCCACCGTAATATCCGGACAAAGTGCTGAGTACCTGATCGGCAGTGATACCCGCACGTTTACACTTGGAAGGTTCTACCTCTACCAGCCATTGCGGATAGCGCACATCGAATGTGGAGTAAGCCATGGAGATCTCCGGACGCTGGTTCAAGACACCCAAATATTGCTGTGTAGTCTGGAAGAAAGTAGTCACATCACCTCCCTGTTTATCCTGCACATGCATTTCCAAAGCGTTACCCATACCGTATCCCGGAATCATACCTGGAGAAATGGCAAACACGGTAGCATCCTTAATGTCCATCGTACTTCCATATACCTGTCCGATAACCGCTTGTACGTTGTCCTCCTTCTCCGGACGCTCGTCCCAAGGCTTCAGTTTCAAAATCAGCATACCGAACGAGCTACCCTGTCCGGACAACAATCCGTAACCGGTCACTTTCTGTACATGTTTCACTTGCGGAATTGCTTCCAGACGCTTTTCGATACGTGTAATTACATCGTCAGTCGTTTTCAGCGAACTACCGGCAGCCGTACTTACATTGACAAAGACAACTCCTTGGTCTTCATCGGGCACAAGACTGGTTTTAGTCGTATTCATCAGGAATGCCAGCAAGACAATGGAACATACCAACAGTGACCATGTCAGCCATCTGCGTTTGATAAAGAACAATACAACATTCTTATATTTCTCTACCACCACGTCAAAGGCAGCATTGAACGCCTTACGGAAACGGGCGGCAAAGTTATTCTTCTGCGTTCCGTCTTCATTGATATAAGGTTTCAGCAACAACGCACAAAGTGCCGGACTCAAGGTCAAGGCGTTCACTGCCGAGATACCTACGGCCACCGCCATTGTCAATCCGAACTGGGTATAGAAGGTTCCGGAAGTACCACTCATAAACGATACCGGAATAAATACCGCCATAAACACCAGTGAAGAGGTGATTACTGCATTGCTGATTCCCTTCATGGCATCGATACTGGCCATATAAGAAGATTTGTAGCCTACATCGAACCGCGCCTGCACGGCCTCAACGACGACAATGGCATCATCCACCACCGTACCGATCACCAGCACAAGAGCAAACAAGGTTATCAGGTTGATACTGAAGCCGGCCAATGCCATGAAAGCAAACGTACCGACAAGCGAAACGACGATTCCTACCAACGGAATAAGCGTAGAACGGATATCCTGCAAGAACACATATACCACTAAAATAACCAAAATAATAGCCTCGATCAGTGTTTTAACCACTTCGTGAATAGACGCATAAAGGAAGTCATTGGATGACATCAATTGTGTCAGCTCTACTCCCTTCGGCAAATCCTTCCGTGCCTCTTCCAGAAATTCATCAATCGTATTGTTTACCTCCGTAGCATTGGAACCGGCCGTCTGGAAAATCATACAGGACACACCGTTGTGTCCGTCCGTAGTACCCTTGTAGGCATAACTCTCCTGCCCCAACTCTATTTCGGCAATATCTTTCAGCTTCAACACTTCACCGTTGTCAGTAGAGCGGATTACAATTTCACCGAACTCTTCCGGCGTAACCCGACGTCCTTTGAACTTCATGGTGTACTGATAAGTCTCATCCGAATTCTCACCGAACGAACCGGTAGCCGACTCGATATTCTGCTCGGCCAGTACGGCAGTGACATCCGAAGGAATCAGCTTATACTGCGCCATCACATCCGGCTTCATCCAGATACGCAAACTATAGTCGCCGCCCATAATCATCATATCGCCCACACCGCTGATACGGAGTATCTCCGGCTTTAGGTTGATACTGATATAGTTGGCAAGAAACGCCTCATCATAAGAGTCGTCCGGACTATACAGAGAGAACATCTGAAGAATACTCGTCTGACGTTTGCTGGTGGTAACACCCACTTGGGTTACCTCTGCCGGAAGCTGTCCGGTAGCCTTAGAGACACGGTTCTGCACGTTCACCGCTGCCATATCGGGATCAGTGCCCTGTTTGAAATAGACCGTGATGGAAACCGTTCCCGCATTCGTAGCGGAAGAGGTCATATATGTCATATCTTCCACACCGTTGATGGCCTCTTCCAACGGAGCAATCACACTCTTCTGCAAAGTCTCTGCACTGGCACCGAAATAGCTGGTGGAGACCATGATAGTCGGCGGAGCAATGTCCGGATATTGTTCTACAGGTAAGGAGAACAATCCGATGATGCCGACAACGACAATCGTTATGGAGATGACGGCGGATAGTACCGGCCGCTCAATAAAAGTTCTTAAATTCATATTATCGTTCTATCTAAATTATTATTCAGCACATTATCCAAATTACCACATTATCCCATAGCACATTCATCAGCACATTCATCCCTCAGCACATATCGATTCATTATTCCACTCTTCAACCGGCACATTGGCACATTGGTATATTGGCACATTATTTATCATTCTTCAATTAGCACATTGGCATATTGACACATTATTTATTCTTTGCCTTGATCGGTGTTCCCTCACGGAGCAATCCTACACCTTCGGTCACAATAACCTCACCGGCTGTAAGCCCTTCATCAACAATAAATTCTTTACCACCGTTCACACGGGTTACCTGCACAGGAGCTGACTGTGCTTTTCCATCCACCACTTTATAGACATAAACCTTGTCCTGTATTTCGTATGTTGCTGCCTGCGGAATAACGATCGCACCGTTTTTCTGAACAGGGATAACAACGTTGCCCGCACCACCGCTATGCAATAATCCTTCTTTGTTGGGGAATACGGCACGCAGGCTCACAGTTCCCGTCGAACGGTCTATCACTCCGCTGATTGTCTCAATTTTCCCTTTTTGCGAATAAGCCGAATTGTCATTCAATATCAGATCAATTTCAGCCATCTGCTTCAACGCTTCCTCTTTGGAGCCGTAACGCCGGATAAGGCTGAGCAGTTGATTTTCCGTCATGGAAAAGTACACATACATGTCGGAATTATCCGAAACGGTAGTCAATGGTTCCGGAAGTCCGGCACTTACCAAAGCTCCTACCCGATAAGGCAATGTACCCACGACCCCGTTCGACGGGCTCTTCACAACCGTATATGACAAATTGTTACGGGCACTTACCTCCTGTGCCTTCATCTGTGCCAATTGGGCTTTAGCTGTCAGTAATGAATTATGCGCCGTACTAAGATCGAATTCCGAAACTACATTCTGACGGAAAAGTTCCTGCTTGCTGTCATAAGTCAACTGCGCCGTAGCAAGCGAAGCTTCAGCGGCCTTCACATTGGCTTGTGCTGTCTGCAAAGCAGCTTCGTAAGCCACTTGATCAATGATAAAAAGAGGCTGTCCCTGACGTACGTGTTCTCCTTCGGTGACACATACCTTCGTAAGGAAACCGGATACCTGCGGATAGATCTCAATGTCTTGCCGTCCACGAATCGTGGCTGAATAGGCACTTGTCAGTGTTCTGTCTGCCGGAGCGATGGTCATTACTTCATATTCTGCCTCTACCTGAGCGGGAGGTGCCTGCTGGCAACTTGCCACTACCAAACAACAAACAGCCAATGCCGTTTGCAACAAACTGTTTACCTGATTCTTCATGTTCTGATTATTAAAAAAACTATTTATATGATGTGTTCTGAAAAAAAGTATGAGAAGTAGCCATTAATAAAAAGCCGACCAATCCACATGTCACACAACTGGCTATGACAATGACCCAACTTGCTGCGACCGAGACTTCACCCAGTCCCACTAACGGAGCTACCAGACCTGCAAAAGTAAATTGAAAGAATCCCAACATCGCCGAAGCATTCCCCGAGTTCTTTCTCTCTAATGCCAATGCCAGCGAGGTAGAGGTGGGCAACACCATACCCACACAAAAAAGCAATGCCAGAAATCCTATTTCAATCGCAATAACAGACCAACCGCTCGCCAGACAAACGGCCAAGACAAGCGAAGCTATCAGCAAACAACCGGCTCCTATTCCCAATGCCCGTTCTTCGCTTCCAAATTTCGATACTATCAAATTTCCCGTCATAATAGCCAACCCGTTGAAAGCAAAACAAATGCTGTACATCACCGGAGTCAGTCCATATTTCGTCTGAAAGATGAACGGGGATGAGGAAATATATGCAAACAATACTCCCATAGCGAATGACTGTATCAGCATGTAACACACAAAATGCTTATTGCCCAGCACCGAACGGAAATTTGCAAAAGCAGCCAGTATGCTCCCTGTCTGCCTGCGCTCCTCAGGCAATGACTCGCGGAAACGAAAAGCAGCAGCCAGTATCGCCACACCAATTAAAAGAAGTACAGCAAAAATTCCCCTCCAATCTGTTATCCCTAACAATAATCCACCGGCAATGGGAGCTACAATCGGCGCCAAACCCTGCACGGCACTCAGCATGGCAAAAAAACGGGTGAATTCTTTTCCTTCGTATAAATCGACAGCTATCGAACGGGAAATCACCACTCCCCCGGCAGCTGCAATACCCTGCAAAAGACGGAAACAGATGAATATCACCACATCCCGACATAACAGGCAGATAAGCGTGGATACGACAAACACTGCCAAAGACAAAATCAAAGGACGGCGACGGCCGTACTTATCACTCAATGGACCGATAATCAACTGCCCGGCAGCCAAACCGATCACGCCAAAAGTCAAACTGAGCTGTATCAGGGAAGTACTCGTACCGAAATACTCCATCAATTCCGGAAAAGCCGGCAGGTACAAATCGGTCATAAACGGACCGAATGCCGACAGCAATGCTGCAAATACAAGGACAAAACCTTTTGAATTATATTTTCTATTCTCCATTTTCTACCTTTTTTTGATCGGCGCAAAGGTAACGGCTTTCTCCGGATGAAAACTATTCAGACAGTTTATAGTTTTGTTCATTTTCGGAATAAATTAGTATAAAGTCCCTAAAAAACTCTACTTTTGCAGGTGAAATAAAGAACAGTTTATGGAATACAGAAACCCTCTCGTCCTCTCCAAGGAATGCCCGTTCATGGCCGGAACAAGCAATCTGGCCGTTTTTCACCGTCGGCTTTACAAACTCGACTGCACGATTATTCTTTTCTGTCACAGTGGCTGGGGGCAGGTACTGATCGACCTCGAACAGCACGAAATAGTACGAAACACCCAAGTGATTCTTCTCCCCGGTGCCGTCATCAACCTTATCGGACAAAGTGACGATTTTCGAATTTCTTATTTCGCTGTCCATAGTGATATGTTTCGTGAAGCCTGCATGCGCCTCGAACCTTCCTTTTTTCATTTTCTCAAAGAGAAGCCATGTTTCACACTGCCTGATGAATTTACAGCAAACATCAACCGGCTGTTGGAAGCCACTATGGCCCTTTATGCCGATAAAGACCATAGCTTCCGCTATCAGATCGCCCGCAATCACCTGCAAAACTTTCTGCTCGATGTGTATGACAAGGTTCATCGTTACTTCACCCACGATGATATGGAAGGTCACAACCGTCAGGACGAGCTTTTCAAAAAGTTCATCGCACTCATTCACGAATATTGCCTCAAAGAGCGTGAAGTATCTTTTTATGCCGACCGTCTCTGCATATCCACCAAATACCTCACCGGAATCTGCCGCAGCATTACCAATGGTGCCTCGGCCAAACAGGTCATTGACAAACATGTGATTCTTGAAATAAAAGTCTTACTGCAATCCACCGACTTAAGCATGCAGGAAATAGCCGATCGCCTGGGGTTTCCCGACCAATCTTACTTAGGACGTTACTTCAAACGATACGAAGGAATGTCACCGGGAGATTACCGGAAAGCGGCGGGTATATGACAATGGACCGGACCGGCGGAAATCTAAAAACTTTCCAGTGCATTTTTTGTTCCTTCAGCAGGAATAAGCTACTTTTGTTTTATCATTATCAGAATGAGCTAAATAAGAACGGATATGGGAGAAGATGTAAAAAGAATACCTTATGGTGTATCCAACTTTGTAGAAGTGATGGAACAAAACCAATATTATGTGGACAAAACAATGTATCTGCCCTTATTGGAGAATCAGCCCAACAATTTGTTCTTCATCCGCCCCCGTCGTTTCGGAAAAAGCATTTTTCTGAGCATGTTGCAGGCTTACTATGACATTGCCCAAAAAGAAAAGTTTCAAAAACGTTTCGGTAATTTATGGATAGGCAAACAGCCTACTCCGTTACAGGGAAAGTTCCAAGTACTTTTTCTCGACTTCTCACGCGTGGGCGGTATGGCAACATTAGACCGGAATTTTGATGACTACTGCTGCGGAGCCTTGAATAATTTCGCTTCTATTTATGAACCATACTACTATCCGGGGTTCGAGAAAGAGATGAAAGAACAGTCCGGTTCTACCAATAAACTGAACTTCTTGAATTGGCAAGCGCACAACACCGGTGCTTGGCTTTACCTCATCATTGACGAATACGATAATTTCACCAATGTAGTCCTTAACGAACAAGGCAACGAGATGTATCATGCCCTAACCCATGCCAGCGGATTTTACCGTGAAGTATTCAAGAAATTCAAAGGCATGTTCGAACGCATTTTCATGACCGGTGTCAGTCCCGTCACCTTAGATGATCTGACCAGCGGCTTTAACATCGGTTGGAACATCAGTACAGATCCTCAGTTCAACATGATGCTGGGTTTCAGCGAAAAAGACGTGCGCGAAATGCTGCAATACTACAAGGGAAAAGGACAACTGAAAGGAGACATCGATGCCCTGATAACAGAGATGAAACCATGGTATGATAATTACTGTTTTGCAGAAGAGAGCCTGGGCCGTGACCCGAAAATGTTCAATTGCGACATGGTGCTTTACTACCTGCGGCACTATATTACCTTGAACAAATCTCCCAAGGAAATGATAGACCCCAATACCCGTACGGATTACAACAAAATGAAGAAGCTCATCCAGTTGGATCACCTGGACGGCGACCGTAAGGGGGTGTTGCGCAAAATCACCGAAGAGGGACAGATAGTCACCGGACTGACTACCACTTTTCCGGCCACAGAAATTACCAACCCGGAGATATTCCCCAGCCTACTATTCTATTACGGTATGCTGACTATTACTGCCACGCGCGGACAACGTCTGGTATTGAGTATCCCCAATAATAATGTACGCAAGCAATACTATGAATTCATGCTCGAAGAGTATCAGGAAAAACGATATATCAATCTCGATAACCTACAGGACCTCTTTTACGACATGGCTTATGACGGACATTGGCGTGCATCGCTGGAATTCATCGCCCATGCCTATAAAGAAAATTCCTCCGTCCGTAGCGCCATCGAGGGTGAACGGAATCTTCAAGGCTTTTTCACCGCCTATCTGAGCGTGAACGCTTACTATCTGCTTGCTCCCGAAATGGAACTGAACCACGGTTTCTGCGACCTCTTCCTGATGCCCGACCGACTTCGTTATGAAGTAGCACACAGCTACATCATAGAACTGAAATACCTCTCCGCCAAAGATTCGGAATCGAAAGCGACTGCCCAATGGCAAGAAGCCATAGAACAGATAAAAGGCTACGCCGCCGCTCCACGAGTCAGACAATTGATAAACACCACCCAACTGCATTGTATCGTGATGCAGTTCCGCGGCTGTGAACTCGAACGCATGGAAGAGGTTGAGAGTGCATAAAACAGTGGTAATGTAGAAAACAATTTCTCACGGACAGCTGTTCTAACCGGTAAAGGTCACTTACCTCAAAACAGCTTTAACTATGATAAGATTAAAATCCGGTATATTGCTGGTCATGCTGGCAATTACCACCACCGCTTTTGCCGGATATTCACCGGCTGCCGTACAGGCTGCACTCCAAAAGATGTATCCCGACGCCAAGGACATAGCCTGGTCACAGGATGACGGTTATTATTGTGCCGACTTCATGATGAACGGTCTTGAAAAAAATGTCTGGTTCAACACACAGGCACAATGGGTGATGATACAGACCGAACTGATAAATGCGGACCGCCTTACCCCTCCTGTGTACAATGCTTTTGCAGCCAGCAACTATGCTGCCTGGGAAGTTCTGGACGTAACTTACGTGGAGTTTCCGAAATGGGAACCGATCATCGTCATCAAAGTGGGACAGCCGAACGTAGACATCAAATACCAGCTCTTTTATGCTCCCAACGGAGAGATACTGCGCACCCGGAATGTAAGCGACCTGTACGACATCCTCGGACCGGAAACATTCATACGATAACTTTGTTATAAATAACAGTAGCTTTGTTATAAATATGCAATAAAGGTACAAAAAGAAGATGTATAGCTCCCCTTTTCGTGCCTTTATGCTATTAGTTTAATAGAAATTACAACAAACAGACTACGGTTTCTAACTTTTATTCCTACATTTGCAGGCAAATGATAACTTTTATTTAAACGCACTATCATGGCAAAAATAACGAAAGAAGCCGCTTTGCTCTATCACTCACAGGGCAAACCCGGTAAAATAGAAGTAGTTCCAACCAAACCCTACAGTACGCAAACCGACTTATCGCTTGCTTACTCTCCCGGTGTGGCCGAACCATGTCTTGAAATTGAAAAGAACCCGCAGGATGCTTATAAATATACAGCCAAAGGCAATCTGGTAGCTGTTATTTCCAATGGAACAGCCGTCCTCGGTTTGGGAGATATAGGTGCACTGAGCGGCAAGCCGGTAATGGAAGGAAAAGGTCTTCTGTTTAAGATCTATGCCGGCATCGACGTATTCGACATCGAAGTCGATGAAAAAGATCCGGACAAATTTATCGAAGCTGTCAAAGCCATTGCGCCCACTTTCGGAGGTATCAACCTCGAAGACATCAAAGCTCCGGAATGTTTTGAGATAGAACGCCGCCTGAAAGAGGAACTCGACATCCCCGTGATGCACGATGACCAGCACGGAACGGCTATCATCTCGAGCGCCGGACTGGTAAACGCCTTGCAAGTAGCCGGCAAAAAGATTGAAGATGTAAAAATAGTAGTAAACGGTGCCGGTGCCTCTGCCGTATCGTGTACCAAACTATACGTATCACTCGGTGCACGTCTCGAAAACATCGTCATGCTCGACAGTAAAGGTGTAATCAACAAAACACGTACCGACCTGAACGAACAAAAACGTTACTTCGCCACCGACCGTACGGATATCCATACCTTGGCAGAAGCCATCAAGGGGGCAGATGTTTTCTTGGGCCTGTCCAGAGGAAACGTACTGTCGCAAGACATGATACGCAGCATGGCTCCTTCTCCTATCGTGTTCGCTTTGGCCAACCCGACACCGGAAATCTCTTACGAAGATGCCATGGCCGCCCGTCCGGACGTGCTGATGGCCACCGGCCGCTCCGATTATCCGAATCAGATCAACAATGTAATCGGTTTCCCGTATATCTTCCGCGGTGCTTTGGATACACAGGCAAAAGCAATCAATGAAGAGATGAAGATAGCCGCCGTACGCGCTATTGCCAATCTTGCCAAGCAGCCTGTGCCCGATGTGGTAAATGAAGCCTATCATGTAAACAACTTTACATTCGGTCCGGAATACTTCATACCGAAACCGGTAGATCCGCGTCTGATAACAGAAGTTTCCATCGCTGTAGCCCGTGCCGCTATGGAGAGTGGCGTGGCCCGTAAGAATATCGAAGACTGGGATGAATACAAGACCCATCTCCGCGAACTCATGGGACAAGAATCACAACTTACCCGTCAGCTTTATGACACGGCACGCCGCCACCCGCAACGCGTCGTATTCGCCGAAGGCGGTCACCCGAACATGCTGAAAGCTGCCGTAGAAGCAAAAGCGGAAGGTATCTGCCATCCTATTATATTAGGTAACGAAGAGCGTATCGAGAAACTGGCAAAAGAGCTCGACCTGAGTCTGGAAGGTATCGAAATCGTCAATCTGCGCCACGACCGGGAAGCCGAACGCCGCGAACGTTACGCCCGTATCCTCTCGCAGAAACGCGCCCGCGAAGGAGCTACCTACGATGAAGCCAACGACAAAATGTTCGAACGCAACTACTTCGGTATGATGATGGTGGAAACCGGAGATGCCGACGCATTCATCACCGGGTTGTACACCAAATACAGCAATACCATCAAGGTTGCCAAAGAGGTAATCGGTATCCGTCCGGAATACAATCATTTCGGAACCATGCACATTCTGAATTCCAAAAAAGGAACTTACTTCCTGGCAGATACTTTGATCAACCGTCATCCGGACACTTCCACATTAATAGATATAGCCAAACTGGCAGACCAGACTGTACGGTTCTTCAACCATACACCGGCCATTGCCATGCTGAGTTACTCCAATTTCGGTTCCGATCAGGAAGGCAGTCCGCTTAAAGTACACGAAGCAGTGGCATACATGCAGAAAGAATATCCGGATTTGGCTATCGATGGTGAAATGCAGGTGAACTTTGCCATGAACCGCACGCTTCGTGACTCAAAATATCCGTTTACCCGCCTCTACGGCAAGGATGTCAATACGTTGGTGTTCCCGAATCTGAACTCTGCCAACGCAGGGTATCAGTTATTGCAGGCAATGGATCCGGATACGGAATTCATCGGCCCGATACAGATGGGACTGAACAAACCGATTCACTTTACCGACATCGAAAGCTCCGTACGCGACATCGTGAACATTACGGCAGTAGCTGTTATCGATGCGATTGTAGACAAGAAAAAAGCCGGTAAATGAGACGTCCGTTATCCAGATCACAAATAGTTTGCATCACCCTGCTTTGGGTAGCGCTTTGCTACATAGTACTGGTGTATGCCGAACGTATTGACGGTCCGACGATACTAATGCTTATCATTTCAGCAGCTTTAGTATTCATTCCGGTTTACAAATCAATCAAAAAGAATAAATAATATCTTTTTATTCTATTTTTACGGGATAAAATATCATTTTTGATACTTTATCCCGTTTTTCTTTATAAAATGTTTGCAAGTTCGATTTTTATATTTACTTTTGCAATCGAAAGAGAGAACAATATTTGCAAACTTATAAACTCACTTATAAAAGATAATAATTATGAATGCAGCTAAGGTATTAGAAGATTTAAAGAGAAGGTTCCCCAATGAACCGGAGTATCATCAAGCAGTAGAAGAAGTACTTTCTACGATTGAAGAAGAATACAACAAACACCCGGAGTTTGATAAAGTAAACTTGATCGAACGTCTGTGTATTCCTGATAGAGTATATCAGTTCCGCGTGACTTGGATGGACGACAAAGGTAACATTCAGACGAACATGGGTTACCGTGTTCAGCATAACAACGCGATTGGCCCGTACAAAGGCGGTATCCGTTTCCATGCATCTGTAAACCTTTCTATCTTGAAGTTCCTTGCCTTTGAACAAACATTCAAAAACTCACTGACTACCCTGCCTATGGGTGGCGGTAAAGGTGGTTCCGACTTCTCTCCGCGCGGTAAGTCAAATATGGAAGTAATGCGTTTCGTACAGGCTTTCATGCTTGAATTATGGCGTCACGTGGGTCCTGAGACTGACGTTCCTGCCGGTGACATCGGTGTTGGTGGTCGTGAAGTAGGTTTCATGTTTGGTATGTACAAGAAACTGACTCATGAATTCACCGGAACATTTACTGGTAAAGGACGCGAATTTGGTGGTTCATTGATTCGCCCGGAAGCTACCGGTTACGGTAACATCTATTTCTTAATGGAAATGCTGAAAACCAAGGGTACTGACTTGAAAGGCAAGACTTGCCTGATTTCCGGTTCCGGTAACGTTGCTCAATACACAGCAGAAAAAGTTCTTGAACTGGGTGGCAAAGTGCTGACCATGTCCGACTCTGACGGTTACATCTATGATCCGGATGGTATCGACCGCGAAAAGCTGGATTATATCATGGAACTGAAAAACCTCTACCGTGGTCGTATCCGCGAATATGCAGAGAAATATGGTTGCAAATATGTAGAAGGAGCTCGTCCTTGGGGCGAAAAAGCAGATATCGCCCTGCCTTCTGCCACTCAGAACGAACTTAACGGCGACGATGCCAAGACATTGGTTGCCAACGGTGTAATTGCAGTTTCCGAAGGTGCCAACATGCCTTCTACTCCGGAAGCAATCAAAGTATTTCAGGATGCTAAGATTCTTTATGCTCCAGGTAAAGCGGCTAATGCTGGTGGTGTATCTGTATCAGGTCTTGAAATGACTCAGAACTCTATCAAACTGAGTTGGAGTGCAGAAGAAGTTGACGAGAAACTGAAAAGCATTATGAAGAATATCCACGAAGCTTGCGTTCAGTATGGTACTGAAGCCAACGGATATGTTAACTATGTAAAGGGTGCTAACGTAGCCGGATTCATGAAGGTTGCAAAAGCAATGATGGCACAAGGTATCGTATAATCAGCCCATAAGATATAAGTAAGCTATAGTTTATTAAAAACTCCCGCTTTCCTAAGGGAAAAGCGGGAGTTTTTTTATACAGTCTCAAAGTATGGTTCCGCAAAAGGTTACGAACTGAACGGTTATATGGGAAATGACAGGATTTTCCCGATATAAAACAGAGACTCCATGAAAAATTTCGAATTGTTCATCAAACAGCGACATACATGTTATAAAACAAATCCAGCATACAGAACGGAAGTTGCCATATCA
>CAVCAX010000238.1:0-3269 GCA_963599995.1 Coprobacillus sp. CAG:698 | reverse complement strand
GAACGACTCGAAACTCTACGAGAAAAAAGCAGGATTTTCAACACGCTGAATATCAAATACTTAGAACCACCCTGATTTGTATTACTTTTTCCTTACCAAGATCAATCTTTCTTCCTTTTATTCATCAGATTCAGACATTCTCAAATCACAACACATTTGTATCTTATAACTTATCTTTAAAAGCCTGTGGAAGTTCCGGCATGGCACCGCTCTGAGTGCAGACGTATGCAGAAACTTCTACCGCCAATTTATGGGCTTCGGGTACACTCTTTCCCTTCAATAAAGCTGCGGTAAAGGTTGCGGTAAAAGAATCACCCGCACCAACAGTGTCAGCTACCGGTACTTTGGGTGTTTCCTGAAAAGAAACGACTCCCGGAGTAAAAACATAGCTGCCGTTTGTTCCACAGGTGAGAATCAACATCTTCAGATTATACTTAGCCAGCAGAATCCAACATTTGTCTTGAAGATCGATGCCGGGATAACCAAACAACCGGCTGATAGTGACCAATTCCTCATCATTAATCTTCAATACATTGCAACGCTGACAGGAATCACGGATAATGTCTTTGGTAAAGAATCCCTGGCGAAGATTGATATCGAATATTTTCAATTGTCCTTCACCATCGGGCATGGTATCGAGAAAGCGATTGATCGAAGTACGGCTCACTTCATTACGCTGGGCCAACGAACCGAAACATACGGCGCGAGTACTCAATGCCAACCGTTTCAAATCATCTGTAAATGGAATGTTATCCCAAGCTACCCCTTCCTTAATATCATAACAAGGAATACCGTTGCCATCCAATGTCACCTGTACTGTTCCGGTCGGATAATTCACCGTCTGCAACCGGTGCTTCAACTGTTTTTCTTCAAATACTTTCAGAATCTCATCCCCCAATTCATCATTGCCGATAGCACTCACTACACGACTGTCAAAACCGAATTGTGATGCATGGTAAGCGAAATTCGCCGGAGCACCACCAATTTTCTTTCCTTCGGGCAACACGTCCCAAAGCACCTCACCCATTCCTACTATAATACTATTCATACCTGTTTTATTTACGATTTAACAAATTACGATTTACGATTGAAATTACTTTTTGATACGGAAGGTATAGTATAAGAGATATACAACACCGACCGTCATCACGGCTACCGCACCACTTTGCCCTGTCACTGCATCGGAAGCATGCCCCATTGCCAATGGGAAAACAGTTCCGCCAAAAAGTCCCATGATCATCAGACCGGAAACCTCATTCTTCTTGCCGGGCATATAAAATAATGCCTGAGAAAAAATAATGGAGAATACATTCGAGTTACCGAAGCCGATAAGGGCAATGCAAATATAAAGAAAAAACAGTAACTTTGTGCTTTATAAAAATAACGCCAATATGAAAACAATCTCCAACTCACAACTCACCATCCGGGTTTCCCCCCACGGTGCAGAACTTTGCAGCATCATCTGTAACGGTAAAGAATATCTATGGCAAGCCGATCCTGCTTTCTGGAAGCGCCATTCTCCGGTACTCTTCCCTATTGTAGGCAGTGTATGGGAAAATGAATACCGCATTGACGGGACCTCTTACAATCTGACCCAGCATGGTTTTGCCCGTGATATGGATTTCGAACTGATACAAGAACAACCGGACGAGCTACGTTACCGACTGACAGACAATGAAGAAAGCCGGAAGAAATACCCTTTCCCTTTCTGTCTGGAAATAGGATACCGGATACAGGAAAAACAGATAGAAGTTCTCTGGGAAGTAAAAAATACAGGAGACAAAGAGTTGCATTTCCAGATAGGAGCACATCCGGCATTTTACTTTCCGGCATTCGATCCGAAAAGTAACGAACGCGGATACTTGGGATTCGACCGAACGGAAAAGCTAAAATACATTCTCATCTCTGAAAAAGGATGCGCCGACCCGGAACATGAATATCCTTTAAGACTGACAGACGGACTCCTTCCGTTGGATACACACACTTTTGACCGGGATGCCCTGATCTTAGAAAACAATCAGGTGAAAAAAGTCACCTTATATAACAAGGAGAAGCAACCCTACTTAAGTCTGCGGTTCACAACTCCGGTGGTAGGGCTTTGGTCACCGCCTGCCAAGAATGCCCCGTTCATTTGTATCGAGCCGTGGTACGGACGCTGCGACCGTGCTCATTATGACGGAGAATATAAAGACAAAGACTGGATGCAACATCTACAACCTGCCGCCGTGTTCAAAGGAGGATACATTATCCAAATTGAAGAATAGTCAGAATATCGCTTTTGCACATTCATATCCCTCCTGATAGAAGTCAGTCAGTTTCTGAATATCCCGTTCGATACGATCCACAACGACTGGCTTCTGCGGACGGATTACAACAATTTTGCCTTCATCCTCCATCTGCTCCACCATCTCTAACTGGCTATTGTAAACGGCACAGCGATGGCCTAATGCTTCACGTATTTTCGGATATTTACGATAAATAAAAGAAGGAACTTTTATGTCTTTACTTTCTTTCCGGTATCCCCGATTCCGAGTCAATACCACCACATTCTTTTTATATCCTTCATCAATCGCATGTTGCAAAGGAATGCTGTCCACAATACCGCCATCCAACATCGGAATGCCGTCCACATAAGCTATCGGACAGACAATCGGCAAGCTACTGGAAGCACGGACAATATCTATCACCCGGTTTTTATCCCGCTTTTCTTCAAAATAATTGGCTTCTCCGGTCAGACAGTTCGTTGTCACCATCACAAATCGTTCGGGAGACGAAAAATAAGCATCATAATCATAAGGGAGAATATGCTCGGGAAACTCTGTAAAAAGAAGATCGAAGTCCATAATATTCCGCTTCTTGAGCAAATGACGCAAACCGATGTAATTGTATTTTTCCAACAAATCGATATTACTGTATTTGGCACGTCCGCGTTGCCGTGACATATAAGAGAGTCCGTTACATGCCCCGGCAGAAACGCCGATCGTATAGGGGAAACGAATATCCCGGTCCATCAGATAGTCGAGTACACCACATGTGAAAACTCCACGCATACCTCCACCTTCAAGCACCAGTCCGGTCTGATTATCAACAGTCATAGTTATTCCTCTTTTAATTAATGCTTTTGAGCTCCAAAGATACGCTTTCCTGCTGAGAAACTACATGTATTTTATAAGTGGTTAAGAATGAGATATGTTTTTATCTCATTAAAAGAAGAGGTTACGAATTAGAAATATACAGGATGTAGTATCCTGCTGTGATTTGCATAACCG
>CAVCAX010000237.1:14021-14640 GCA_963599995.1 Coprobacillus sp. CAG:698 | reverse complement strand
CGCAACGCTACCTTTACCACCTCGGCCTGAATTGTATGTTTTTCGTTCAACATTAACATTACGATATGGCTTTATTAAACCAATCATAGTTTCAATATCAGGAAAACTCCGATCATTGTAACTTACTAACCAAGTAGGAATATGATTGGCCCTTTCAAACATTAATTGCAGGTTTGATATAGCTTCGCTAATTTTATCAAAACCGCTATATTTTTTAGGTTCGTATCGTTTAATTCCATTTACAAACTGCTTGTCTTTCCAATATTCGACATATGTTTCCAATAAATGATAAAAAGACTGATAATCTGCATGACTATTACAATACGGAGGATCAAAATACACCAAATCCACATCTTCCAATGTAGGCAATAAATCAAGAATATTCTTATTATAGCTAATATTTTCTTTTAAGTTATTGAATACAGCAGCATTATATTCTGGCAACAAATCCAAAAAGATATCCTTTAATGGACGAATTAAACTGCGATTACGTTTGATACGAGTTGGGTCAGATGCATAAACCAAAGCTTGAGTATGGGCAAAATGTCCCATTGTTACCTTTCTTGTCATGCTTCTACACATTATAGACAGAGCCAAAGCCTGTTTGTACGGATTACTT
>CAVCAX010000237.1:7046-14011 GCA_963599995.1 Coprobacillus sp. CAG:698 | reverse complement strand
GTTATGACCTGCTTCCCTAATTGTTTGAACATATAGGCAATGGATTGAGAACCAGAAAAAGCATCCAAAACAACATTTGTATTCTTTGGAATAAACTGTGCGATCCATCCTCTATGAATATATTTTGCACCTAAATATTGTGGTTCTGGGAATTTATAATCTAAATATTTTGTTTCCTCAAATAACATGGTAATTTCTTAAATTACAAAGATACTGATTTTTTATGAGCTGATTGTCATTACTCAAGTTTATTTTGCTCAAATCTCTCGACTTTAGGGGCGAAGTTTCGATTACCTATGACTACTTATAGCTTCACACCACCCCTCTCCCCCAAAGGGAGCAAAGCCCCAATGCCCCCTTAGATGAGTTACAGATTGTAACTGATAAACATAAAAGAGCCGTATCTTTACTCAGAATAGAGTGTGATACGGCTCTCTTTATTTTATATTTTAGCTTGTAAATAGGGTTAGAGGTCTATTTTTCTAAAAATATGCAAGCAGCAATTACCCGGAAGTGATTACAGCCATTTCCTCACCCGCTCTTCCGTCTCGTCCCACAGCAACCGTTTCTGCACATGATTCACGTATTTATCCGAAAGAGCTTTCGGGTGATTACTTAGATTGAACGTTCCCGTTCTCCCCTCCGCTTCTTTGTCGAGCAATAATCCGATGGCAGTAGAGGCGCCCTGTCTGGGGGTGCGGATAAAAGGCCGGAAGAAAATATCCGTCAATGGGTCAAACCATTGATGCATCGTGATGATATCTGTGGACACAACTCCCGGATCGGCGGCATTGACAGTAATTCCACGCTCTTTCACCCTTTCGGCAAGTTCTAAAGTAAAGAGAAGCAAAGCCAGTTTGGTGTTGCTGTAAATCGGTATCCGCCAGAAATTTCCCTTACGGCCTCTAAGGAAGAAATCAGGGAACTGCAGTTTTCCAATGGCATACGTGCAAGATACCATATTCACAATACGCGTTCCACGGTCCATCAGAGGGAGCAACTTCCGGGTCAGCAAATACGGCCCTACATAATTGACACTTACCGTACGTTCCATTCCGTCTACGGTGATATGCAGTCCGGTCTCCAACGTTCCGGCATTATTCATCAACAAAGCAATTTTATGAGCACGCTCCAAAATCAAACCGGCAAAAGTCGCTACGGATTCCATAGATGCCAGATCGATCGGCAGTATCTCCAACTCTGTGTTTCCGGTCTCCCGGATCAGACGTTGCCTCACCGGTTCCGCTTTCTCCGGATTGTAACAAGCCATTATTACATGATACCCTGCCATGGCTACGGCACGGGTTATCTCTGTCCCCATCCCTCCATCGGCACCGGTTATGATTGCCAAATTCCGTTCCATCATTTATTTTCCAACTTTTCTATTTCTTTCTGTAAACAGGGAGGAAGCTTTTCCTGAAGATGATGATGACAGGCCATCTCAAGGGTGTACATCCGCCCAATGCAATAATTACTATGCCCGCAATTGCACCGGGCATTCTCTTCGGCACGCATCCGGTTTACAAACCCCGGCTCATTAAGCAGTGCGCGCGCCATCTGTACGGCTTCAAAGCCATGTCCCAACACCTCGTCTATCTTTGCGCGCGACACAAGGCCACCCACATAGATAAGCGGCATGTCGGGAAGCTCCGCACGGAACCTCAATGCATCTTCCAGGAAATAAGCCTCTTTAAAGGGTACGGTAGGAATCATCATCCGTCCGGCCATCTTCACGCCTAACTTCAGCCACCAGCAATCCATATAATGGGTCAATGTCTTTATCGGCATCGCTCCGCGCATCACGTACATAGGCGCCTTGCTGACAAAACCGCCACTCAACACCAGCGCATGCGCTCCGAGCTGCTTCAACCGGCGAGCCACCTCAATGGTTTCGTCTATCTCCATTCCTCCCCGAAAGCCATCGCGCATGTTCATCTTCACGATAACCGCCATGTCATTGCCGGCAGCTTTCATCACCTCTGCCATCACTTCATCCATGAACCGCATCCGGTTTTCGAGAGAACCGCCATACTCGTCTTTCCGGTGATTCGTGTAAGGCGAAAGGAACTGGCTGATAAGATAACCGTGACCGGCATGCACCTCGACCGCATCAAAGCCCGATTCACGCGCCAGGTTTACAGCACGGCCATACGCACGCGCCATTTCCGGAATTTCGTCCTTTCTCATTCCCCGCACCCGCGTAGGCGAATAAATATTAAATCCTGAAGATGCCGATATAGGCGTTTCTCCACAAATGCTTTTATGAGACATGTTGCCGCAATGCCCTATCTGAATGCCGGCAGCCGCCCCTTCCCGATGAATGGCATCCGTCACTTCCCGCAATCCGGGGACAATCTCCGGACGAAGCCAAAGTTGACGGGGGAACGAAAGACCGCTTCTCGTGACAGAAGCATAAGCCACCGTTGTCATGCCGATGCCGCCTGCTGCCACCGAACGGTGATAATCGAGCAACATTTGGGAGGGTGCATTCCCGGGACACATACTTTCGAAGGCAGCCGAACGGATAGTGCGGTTTCGCAAAGTCAACGGACCGATACGGACAGGAGTAAAAAGTTTAGAGACTTTTTCCGATTTTCTTTCCTCGGAAAGGGAATTTACTGTTACATCTGTATTCATAAGTATCCGTATTAAAAAAGAATCAACTAATAGATGAATGGAAAGATACGTTTCCGGCTACCTACCGCCTCACCGAACTCTTCGTGATAACGGTGCCAGATGGCATTGGCGCGAGGTACGAGGTTGGCAAAAGTCCACCACAGGAACACCGTCCCCGAAAGAGACCAGGTTAGTACGGCCCAACCTGCCCATTCCACTATCTCACCGAAATAATTGGCTGAAGTGACATAACGGTACAGGCCGCCGGTGGGAAGATAATGACGGGTATCCCCCGGTTTACGAAGATGCCGGATAATATAATCGGAATGCCAATTAATCCCCATCCCCACAAAAAACAGCATCGTACCCGAAATAAACTGCGGTGTGACAAACCACTGAGACGTATACTCATCCGCAGGAGAGAGGTAAAAGATCCACTCACCCTGCATAAAACCATTCAGTACATTGAAAAGAACTCCCATCAGAAGGATGGCAACCGGCATCCGCCCCTTGCCTTGCAGCAAACAAGGAAAAACAAACGAACGCTGAAAATAATGGAATTGAAAAAGAAGGAAGAAAGTCAGTGGCACGGGCAAAAAGCGACGGTCGGAATGCCACCACATCCATAGCATCATCAGGAAGACCGGCGCTTCCATCAGCATCCATGCAATCTTATTATTGACAGAAAGCCCCCACGCAGCGCTACGAAACATTCCATAACCGGCTTTCACAAAATAAAGCGCAATAAAGACAAGCGCTGCCACAAAGGTCATTGTCCAAAGAAAATATCCAAAGGTTTCTGTATCCATAGTCATGTGTTTTTACGACAAGCAAAGATACAGAAAAGCCTGATTATTTACAAAAAAAATTCCTTTGGAAGTGTATTACCTCAAAACGAGGATGGTCAATAGCCGAGTAGAATCTACAGTAAATCAACGCTTACTCAAAGGGATGTATTCCCCCACCTCCAACACATTTTTATAGGCCGGACGGATAATGCGTTTCCCTTCGAAGTTCAACTCCTCATTGCGGTGCGCACACCAGCCCACGATGCGAGCCATCGCAAACAACGGAGTGTAAATTTCCTGTGGCAGACCGATCATCTCATACACAAAGCCGGAATAGAAGTCAACATTACTCGACACGGTTTTGCCATTGTTCTTTATCTTGCCGAACATGGCAATCGCCCGTTCCTCCAATAACTCAAGGAAAGCAAATTCGCGTTCACGCTTCTTCTCTTTCGCCAGATCACGGGCCAGCTCTTTCAGCAGCAGGGCACGAGGATCGGAGATGGTATATACAGCATGGCCGATACCGTAAATCAATCCGGTTTTATTGTATGCCTCTTTATTAAGCATGCGGGTAAAATAGGTATCTATTTCATCCACATTGGTCCAATCTTCGATATTCTTCTGAAGATGGTGAAACATATCGACCACCTGAATATTGGCTCCTCCATGAAGCGGCCCTTTCAGCGAACCGATACCGGCGGCAATAGACGAATAGGTATCCGTACCGGTGGAGGAGGTTACCCGGACAGTAAACGTAGAGTTATTACCACCGCCGTGTTCCGCCTGAAGCATCAGCAAGAGGTCGAGTGTACGGGCGTCCAACTGGGTATAATCCCTTTTCAGCATATAAAGAAAGTTCTCAGCTATGGAAAGTTTCTCCTGCGGATGACGGATATGGAGCGAACGGCCGAAAGTAGCATGACGCAACATGTTATAAGCATAGGCAATGATCGTAGGAAACTTCGAGATAAGGTCGATGCTCTGCCGCATCAGGTTATCACGCGAGGTATCGTCCGGATTAGCGTCGAAACGATACATCTCGAGCACGCTACGAGCCAGAATATTCATGATGTTGTTTCCTTCGAGTTCGATGATATTCATCTTTGTCTTCTGCTCCAACGGCATGTTGTCATTCACCAATTCGCGGAAGGAAGTCAACTCCTCCTTATCGGGCAGGCGACCGGAGAGCAGCAGATAAGCCACTTCTTCAAAACCATACCGTCTCTCTTTCATGGCGGCATGAGCCAGATCTTCAAGGTCATACTGGCGATAATACAATTTTCCGGGAATCGGCTTCAAACCGCCTCCGGGAATGCGTTCATAACCAACCACATTGCCGACTTTTGTAAGGCCTACCAGCACTCCCGTACCGTCTTCATTACGTAATCCGCGTTTTACATCATATTTCGGGAAAAGCTCATTATCAATCCGGGTACAATCTTTCATATTCTCAGAGAGCTTATAGACCAAATATTCTTTCTTCATAACGGTATGTATTTATTGTTATTCATTCAACTCCTCTTTATTCAACTCTTCTTTATTCTCTCTACAATCTCTCCGGTGAAGGCAGAGGTGGACAGAAATTTGCCTCCGGGCATGAAACGGGCCAGGTCTGCCGTAGCCCGGGCATCGGTAAAACTATCTTCAAGCGCCATGGTCACACGGTCGGCGGCTTCTTGCCAACCCAGATATTCGAGCATCATGACGGCGGAGAGTATCAGCGAACAGGGATTCACGATGTCTTTTCCGGCAATGGCGGGGGCAGTGCCGTGGGTAGCTTCAAAAATAGCATGACCACTGATATAATTGATATTCCCCCCCGGAGCGATGCCGATGCCGCCTACCATGGCTGCCAGCTGATCGGAAATATAGTCACCGTTCAGGTTTAAGGTGGCCACCACCGAATACTCTTCGGGCATCAACAGTGTGTTTTGCAAAAAGGCATCGGCTATGCAGTCCTTCATCACCAACCGGCCTTCAGCCAACGCATCACCAAACTCACGCTGCGCCAGTTCGTATCCCCACTTCTTGAAACCTCCTTCGGTGAATTTCATTATGTTTCCCTTGTGCACCAACGTGACGGAAGGCAAATGATGGTCGAGTGCATATTGGCAGGCAGCCCGTACCAGGCGTTCCGTTCCCTCCTTAGAGACCGGCTTCACCCCAAAGGAGGAGGTTTCGGGAAAACGGACTTTCGTCACTCCCATTTCGTCATGCAGAAAACGGTAGAATTTCTCGGCTTCCGGAGTACCTGCCTCCCATTCGATACCGGCATATATATCTTCGGTATTCTCACGGAAGATGACCATATCGACTGCTTCCGGAGCCAACAAGGGAGAATGTATCCCCGTAAACCAATGCACCGGACGCAGACATACGTATAAATCGAGCGTCTGGCGCAATGCCACGTTCAACGAACGGATTCCTCCACCCACCGGAGTAGTCAGCGGGCCTTTGATGCCGACCAGGTATTCTTTAAAAGCCTCCATCGTCTCATCGGGCAGCCACGAACCGACAGAGCGATACGCACGTTCGCCGGCAAGCACTTCAAGCCACTCTATCCTACGGCGACTGCCATAAGAACGGTCGACAGCCGCATTTACAATAGCCTGCATAGCGGGAGTTATCTCTTCACCCACACCGTCGCCGGTAATAAAAGGAACGGTCGGAATCTCCGGCACCAACAAGGTACCGTCAGGTTGTTTGGTTATTTTATTCATAATCGATAAGGTGGCAATTTGCCGATATGTTCATAGTTGGCTGTACGCCTGTTTTTTTATTCTATTTATCAATGCCCGTCATTCGCCCATAATCTTGTGGGCCGATCAGTGCACGGACAGATTATTATTGAGGGCAGATCCTGCGCGGAACCAGGCTATCTGCTGCTCATTATAAGTATGGTGCACGGCAAAACTCTCTTTGGTTCCGTCTTCGTGGTGTACCACCACCTCCAGATCGTGCCCCGGAGCAAAATGCTGCAAGCCAGTCACGGAAAGCAGATCATGTTCCCGTATGCGGTTATAGTCGTCCTTATCCTTAAAAGTGACAGCCAGCATGCCCTGCTTCTTCAGATTGGTCTCATGGATACGGGCAAAGCTCTTGGCAAGAATCACTCTTACATTCAGGAAACGGGGTTCCATCGCTGCATGCTCGCGGCTGGAGCCTTCGCCATAATTCTCTTCGGCAACCACCATCGAGGCAATCCCTTTCGCCTTATATATCTTAGCCGTACCGGAAACAGGTCCGTAAGTATTTGTCAGACGGTTCCACACACAATTGGTCTCACCGTTAAAGGCATTGACCGCTCCCATCAGCATGTTATCGGAAATATTCTCCAGGTGTCCGCGAAAGCGCAACCACGGGCCTGCCATCGAAATATGGTCAGTGGTGCACTTCCCTTGTGTCTTGATCAGCAGAGGCATGTTCAGCAGGTCGTTTCCATCCCATGCCGGAAAAGGAGTCAGCAGTTGCAGCCGCTTCGATTGCGGGTCAACTCTGATTTCAACGTCTGTTCCGGCAGGAGCCAGATAGCCGTCGGCAGCCGAAACAAAGCCATAC
>CAVCAX010000237.1:5086-6954 GCA_963599995.1 Coprobacillus sp. CAG:698 | reverse complement strand
CCATACAGGGGTAGCTCGTCTCCCACCGGTTCACTGAGTTTCACTTTCTCTCCCTCATACGTAAGCAAACGGTCTTTTAAAGGATTGAAACAAAGATCACCGGCAATGGTGAGCGCCATTACTATCTCGGGAGAAGCCACAAAGGCAAAGGTGTTCGGATTGCCATCCGCCCGCTTGGCAAAGTTGCGGTTGAAAGAGGTCACAATCGAGTTTTTACGGGTAGGGTCGTCCGTGTGGCGCTTCCACTGTCCGATGCAAGGACCACAGGCATTTGCCATGATCGTTGCCCCTATTTGGCGGAAAAGAGTAATCATTCCATCCCGTTCGGCAGTAGCCCTGATTTGCTCGCTGCCGGGATTAATGATAAGCGGTGCGGCAACAGCCACGTTTTTCTCCAATGCCTCACGGGCAATAGATGCTGCACGACTGAGATCCTGATAGGACGAGTTGGTGCACGACCCGATAAGTCCTACTTCCATTTTACGGGGGTAACCGTTCAGCAGTACCTTCTCTGCAAATTCGGAAATGGGAGTCGCCGCATCGGGAGTGAACGGGCCGTTGATGTAAGGCTCCAGTTCCGAAAGGTTTATTTCGATAATGCGGTCGTAATATTTCTCCGGCAGCGCCATCACTTCATCATCGGCACGAAGGTCGGCGGCTACGGACTCCGCCAACAAGGCTATCTCTTCACGGCCGGTAGCACGCAGGTAGGCAGCCATCCGCTCATCATAGGGAAACAGTGAAGTGGTAGCCCCTACTTCGGCGCCCATATTGCAAATCGTGGCCTTTCCGGTTGCCGATATAGATTCCGTTCCGGAACCGAAATATTCGATAATGGCATTGGTGCCGCCTTTCACCGTCAGGATGCCGGCCAATTTAAGAATAACATCTTTGGGAGTTGTCCAACCATTAAGTGCTCCGGTCAGCCGGACGCCAATCAGCTTAGGCATCTTCAGTTCCCACTCCATACCCGTCATTACATCCACGGCATCAGCACCTCCCACCCCGATAGCAACCATTCCCAAGCCACCGGCGTTCGGTGTATGAGAGTCCGTCCCTACCATCATTCCTCCGGGAAAGGCATAATTCTCCAATACAACCTGATGAATAATTCCCGCGCCCGGTTTCCAAAAGCCGATCCCGTAGCGGGAAGAGACATCGCGCAGGAAATCGTACACCTCCTCGTTCGTTCTGGTAGCGGTGGCAATGTCCTCGCTTGCTCCCTCGTAAGCCTGTATCAGGTGGTCGCAATGCACCGTAGAGGGAACAGCGACACACTCTTTTCCGGCGTTCATAAACTGCAGCAGAGCCATCTGTGCAGTAGCATCCTGCATCGCTACCCGGTCCGGACGAAAATTTACATAATCCTCTCCCCGTTTATAATCCTTCAGGCGGGTTTCCTCGAAAAGATGGGTATACAAAATTTTCTCTGCCAACGAAAGCGGACGTTTCAGCACACTCCTTACCTGTTCCATTTTCCCCTTATAGGCTGAATAGAAGCGTCTTATCATATCTACATCATACACCATACGCTTTTATATTTTAAAACTGTATATATATTATTAACGAACGGGTACGCAATAATGTTTAACGAACAATGTTTAATATTCAAACATTAACCCCAGATGAATAGTAATAAAACAAATCCAGGCTCTCCTCTCCTTGCCCTTCAGCAGCAACAGCTTCTGCTGCGTATGGAATACGAATACGAGAAAGAGGAGTTCCAGCGCCAGACGGAGACAATGGGAGTGGCCCGAAAGGTGAAACGCGGGCTCTGCTGGTATCCGGTACAAACAGGACGGAATTATTATAACTCATTGAACCAACTCGTCATAGAAATCATCCGGACAGAAGACAAGGATATCGAG
>CAVCAX010000237.1:0-5076 GCA_963599995.1 Coprobacillus sp. CAG:698 | reverse complement strand
CGAGCATGCCTTTGAGTTTGGGCGTCCGGTCTGCTTTTTCCAGCAGGATTACAATGGGAAAATCAAATATATGAACTTCATCGCTACCGTAAGTTTTGTCGATGAAGAACGGATGGTGGTAGTTTTACCCGGTACGAGCGCTCTGCTCGATGTGCAAAATGCCGATTATCTGGGAGTGCAGCTCTATTTTGACGAGACTTCTTACCGTGCCATGTTCCATGCGCTTGAAGAGGTAATCCGTGCCAAAGGTAACCGGCTTGCCGAACTGCGCGACACACTGCTCGGAACCCTTCCCGTCCGTCGGAGAGAGCTTTATCCGGTCCGCTTCCCCTGGTTGAACCCGACACAGGAAGAGGCGGTCAACAAAGTGCTTTGCGCCAAGGATGTGGCGATAGTGCACGGTCCTCCGGGAACCGGAAAGACCACCACGCTCGTGGAAGCCATTTATGAAACCCTGCACCGTGAAAACCAGGTTCTGGTCTGTGCACAGAGTAATACAGCCGTCGATTGGATTGCCGAAAAGCTGGTTGACCGGGGTGTCCCCGTGCTCCGCATCGGAAACCCGACACGTGTGAATGACAAGATGCTTTCATTTACGTATGAACGCCGTTTTGAAAGTCACCCGGCCTATACGGAACTGTGGAGCGTACGTAAATCCATCCGCGAGATAAGCGGCCATATCCGCAAGGGGAGTTATAGTGAAAGGGAAAGTATGCGCAACCGCATCAGCCGCCTGCGCGACCGCGCCACAGAATTGGAGATACAGATCAATGAAGATCTGTTCTCTTCTGCACGAGTCATCGCCTCTACGCTTGTCAGCAGCAATCACCGCATTCTCGAAGGACGCCGTTTCAGTACTCTTTTCATCGACGAAGCTGCACAGGCATTGGAGGCAGCCTGCTGGATTGCCATCCGCAAAGCCGACCGTGTTGTCTTTGCCGGCGATCACTGCCAACTGCCTCCTACCATCAAATGCATCGAAGCCGCCCGTGGAGGGTTGGCACAGACTTTAATGGAGAAGGTCGTGACGAACAAACCGGCCTCCGTCTCTCTCCTCAAAGTACAATATCGTATGAACGAAGCCATTATGCGCTTTCCTTCCGAATGGTTTTACAACAACCGGTTAGAATCGGCTCCGGAAGTACGCTATCGAGGCATCCTCGATTTCGACAGTCCCATGGTATGGATAGATACCTCGGAATTGGAATTCCATGAGGAATTTGTAGGCGAGAGTTTCGGACGGATCAATAAACCAGAAGCCGATCTGCTACTACAGGAATTAGAGAATTATATTTCAAAAATCGGTAAGAGCCGGATACTGGATGAGCGGATCGATTTCGGTCTTATATCTCCCTACAAAGCACAGGTACAATATCTCCGAAGTAAAATAAAGAGCAGCAGTTCTTTGCGGCCTCTTCGTGAACTGATCACGATAAATACCGTAGACGGATTTCAAGGGCAAGAGAGGGATGTGATTTTTATCAGTCTTGTACGTGCCAACGAAAATGGCGAGATCGGCTTTCTGAACGACCTGCGAAGAATGAATGTAGCCATTACCCGGGCACGCATGAAATTGGTTATATTAGGAGATGCCAAGACGCTGACCCGGCATACTTTTTACCGGAAGCTAATGGAGAAAATAGCCAGTGGCCAGTAATTTGCGGTAACCCCGCATACTACTGACCACTGATTTCTGATATAGACTATTACGATTATTTCTTATACCAATCCTGATTGGTCGTACCGCCTGATTTGGCCCAAGTCAAAAAATGAGGGTAAGATTTATCCACTGATATGCCCTCTTCTGTCGTGAACTTTTCTGCATCTACCAGATTAATGGCAAACGGATAATCATTGGAAGAGACATAATAAACACCTTTTTCCACTTCAGAAAGATCGGCACTGGTGTGGAACAGACTCATGTTGGCTTTCTCTGTAGGCGCATGATTAACCAAGTGTACTTCCGTACGGTCTTTACCCATGTTTTTATGAGTAAATATGAACGGATTGTATGGTGCCACACCCAATACATTATGATCAACCG
Source organism: Coprobacillus sp. CAG:698 (assembly GCA_963599995.1). GTDB lineage: Bacteria > Bacteroidota > Bacteroidia > Bacteroidales > Bacteroidaceae > Bacteroides. The sequence continues at coordinate 3,032 of CAVCAX010000237.1, read as the reverse complement.
GATTCTCAAAAACGTTCTTTACTTTATAAATGGCAGTGCGGGTATTATCGGCAGTCGCCTCATTAGCATCGTTAAACAGAACCACCGTAGCCAAAGCGATGTCCGGATCCAGTCCTTGTCCGCTCCATGATGAAGCTCCTTCGGTAATCTCGCACTTCACATTCGAACGTTCCGTATTTATCTGATAGGCAAAACCGTTTTTGTACAAAGCACCCGCCCAAAGAGCTGTAAAGGTATCCTCTGCTTCAATAACTTCATTTTTCGTGTTAAAGCTCAATACCGAGTTGTATTTCACGATCATATCATTCATATCGTAATCACCCTTTTCCGGCCAGTTGTCTTCAAAAGCAACAATGCCTTTATAAGTCATGCTATATGCCATCGATCTGTCATCGCTCGGTCCTATCGGTTCTACACTCGGCACATCAGGTGCGATCGCTTCTATCGGGTTAGACCACACATTAAACTGTACATCGTTGTAGTCATTATCCGTCCAATCCTCAAACGAAAGCACAACGAAGTCATTGATTCTAAATGCAGCTGTATGGGTACGTTTGTCAGAATTCAAAGAAGTGGTGGAATAGAACGTTCCATAACCGTTTCCTACAATACCCGATCTGAAAGCATTGTTACAGATAAACCATCCGATCTTTACTCCGCTGGGGAATTCGGTACCCTGGTCAATACCGTTTTCATCTATATAATGCAACTTCACGCATTCACCGCCTTTGATTCCGACACCGGTTTTCGTATTGGGGAACACGACATATTTCTTCGCATTTCTGATTACATCATCCGAGCTTCCCTCTTTATAACAATAGTATCCGAATGCACTTGATGCAGCACTCGTACCACCGATAAAACGTACTTTTACTTCGGATTTTCTATTCTGAGGATCATTCAATGTAAAATCAGCAGACTGACGGTACTTCACCGGACAATTTCCGCGTTCGGGGATCGTCTTATTTATGGTTGTCAAAATTGTCGATGACAGCTTCAAAGTACCTTCACTGTCCAAGTAGTTGGGACGTCCCAGTACATTCCAAGAACCTAATGTATAAAGTCCGTTCGGTACTTTTTCATATTCTGCATCGGCACGTGTCTGTACCTCAGCATCAGCCATGGTGTTCCAGTTTACATCAGCATCAATCGACGAACCGTTGAACGTAGTCTTGTACAGCATAGGAACGCCAATGTAGGAAGTATAGATATAAACATCTTTACCATGAGCGGCAGGAATTGTTTCCTGAGAATTATAAGTTCCCCTCTCGTCGGTCATACGTATGATAACCGGCTGTATGTCGGAACGCTTCACAATCTGTCCGTCAGCATCAGTCATCAATGGATTTTCGGTATAAACCTCAAACAGCACCTGATAGCCTTCGGAACTTTCAGGAATCTCGTAATTTACATTTAATTGCACAGATTCCGTAGTGGCAAAATCAAAAGAATTAGGAGTTGTAGCATCATCTCCCGGAGTAGACAAATCCGTATCAGTATTGATACACCCCGTAAAGGCAGAAATTATCAAGAGGCAACTTATTGCCCTTGAGAATTTCAGAATAGCATTCTTTTTTCTCATAGACAGTTGTTTGTTTTGAATATTTTCCGCAAAATTAGTCAAACTTGCATTATTTATCCAAACATATTGTACTTTTTTTTAAGACAAAAAAGGGAACAATCGGAATGAATATTTATAACAAGCTGTTATACAATAAAATAAAAGAGGAAAAACTTTTAAGTTCCTCCTCTCCTATTTTATTGTATATTCTATTCAGATTAATTGTTTTCCGGACGAAGTTTACGAACGGTTACAGCAGTCTGCCACATTTCGCTCTCGCGCAACTGACGAAGTTCCTCATTCAGTTTTTCACGATAATCCGGCTGAGAGTTGCTGTCAATAGAAATTTGTGCTTCCTTACCGCTCTTTACACTCTCATACAATTGCTGCATCACCGGTTTGATGGCGTCATGGAACGGGCCCATCCAGTCGAGTGCACCACGCTGAGCAGTAGTAGAGCAGTTAGCGTACATCCAGTCCATACCATTCTTTGCAAACAATGGCATCAATGACTGAGTCAACTCTTCCACAGTCTCATTGAATGCTTCAGAAGGTGTATGGCCGTTTTCACGCAATGTCTCATATTGTGCCAGCAACAGGCCTTGGATAGCTCCCATCAAGGAACCGCGTTCTCCGGTCAAGTCAGAATAAACCTCACGTTTGAAGGTTGTTTCAAACAGATAGCCCGAACCTACACCGATACCCAAAGCAATCACACGTTCATAAGCACGACCGGTAGCATCTTGGAAAATAGCATAAGATGAGTTCAATCCACGGCCTTCGAGGAACATGGTACGCAATGAAGTACCCGATCCCTTCGGAGCAACAAGAATAACATCCACGTCGGCAGGAGGAATGATACCGGTACGTTCCTTATAAGTAATACCGAAGCCATGAGAGAAATAAAGTGCTTTACCCGGAGTAAGATTCTTCTTCACGGTAGGCCATACTTCAATCTGAGCTGCATCCGAAAGCAGATATTCAATAATGGTACCACGCCGGCATGCTTCGTCTATTTCAAACAAAGTTTCGCCCGGCACCCAACCGTCGGCTACCGCTTTCTCCCAAGTCTTGCCACCTTTACGTTGTCCGACGATCACGTTGAAACCATTGTCACGCAGGTTCAGTGACTGACCGGGGCCCTGTACACCATAACCGATTACGGCAATTGTTTCGTTTTTCAATACTTCACGAGCTTTTTCCAACGGAAATTCTTCGCGGGTTACTACATTTTCCATAACACCGCCAAAATTCATTTGTGCCATTTTTGTTCTAATTTTTAATTGGTGGCATAACCACCTGTTTATTATACAATCTAATTTATCTTATTCAAATAATACCTTCGAGCGACAAACAACCTCTTCACCGTTCTTTTTCACCTCTATGTGATATTCATTCTCCGACACTTCTTCCCGGAAGAAAGACAATCGGTCACCATAGTAGCTCTCGGCCACATAAGCCATTTCGAACC
>CAVCAX010000236.1:0-3151 GCA_963599995.1 Coprobacillus sp. CAG:698 | reverse complement strand
AGAAACTCCTCAGGTAGTAAAAGATGTAGTAGAGGCTTTGGAAGAAACAGTCCCCCAAGCCAGTGATTTTATTGACGTTTTAAAACAAACCGATTTGGCTGATGTGACAGCTGAAAAGTTGACTGTCTTTGCTGTCAGAAATGAAACGACGACAAGGGCAAATGCTGAATTGGATACCGTTTCTGTGAAGCGTCACATCGTTGTTGGAAACTATAAGAAAGATGACTTGACAGATGGTCAGGAACTCACGTGCGTTAGTGGAGATAAATTATTGGTGTCCAAAATCAATGACGAGGTGTCTGTCAATGGGGTTATCATCATTGGAAAAGCAATATCTGCAGGCGACAGCTACATTTATATTGTTCCCGAGGTGATTCCTGGACGTGGAGAGGCTTTAACCCTACATGAAACGACTTTTAAAGTTTGGAATTTGTTGGCCTACAACTATCAAGAGGAAAAAGAACCATTGGCAGAAGTAACCATAAAGGTGTTCAATAACTTCAGGGACTCTTTGGGTAATTATGTAACAAACTCTTTCGGAGAAGTTGTAATCAGCCATGCCTCAGATACAATTTTCTACCAATTGGAGAAAGATGGATTCCAAATGTATGTAGATTACAACGGAGACGGTGTTGCTACTTTCGATGAATTGAAAGAAGGAGAAAGTGTCTTGGTTTATGATGGCAACAACAATAAAATGACTCAGGAGTGCTTTATGAAAGAGGCCAAAGATCAGGAACAGGTTATGAAAGTCGGTGAAGCACAAGAGCAATGGAATTTGCAGATGCAGAATTTCTATTCTCAAAACCGGGCATTAAACCAGCGGCTGGCGTATGGATATGGGGGCTTTTCTTTTGAATATGTTGAATATGCCTCGGAAGCCTATTGGAAAGATGCTTATAGGGCAATAGATTTAGGGCTTCAGTTACAGAAAGCAGCGGTAAATGCAACTACTGATGTGGAATTGTGGAATGCCCTTTCTCTAAGTATAAAAATAGATATGGGGTTGATCTATAGTGATGTATTAGGATATTACGGCCAGCTTATTTTTAAGAATTCGCTTGATAGTGAACCGACGCCTGATGTAAATGCCTTGTATGCTTATCTGGATGAATTGATAGCGCTTGGTAATGGTGGTAAATTCAAAGGGGCTTCTCAGGCAATAGTTGCACGGGTACGGTTAAATCAGAAAGACTACCAGAGAGTATATCAGGAATGCAAGAGCATTGTAGAGGGTGGAAATTATAGCTTATCCGCTGAGGATGTTTTTGCCACAGCAGACAACAAGGCTGTAGTTTGGGGAGGTTATAATGAAACCGATTCTATTTCCCAGTTGGGTAAGGGACTTTATTTCCATCCGATACGTTATGTGGAAGTATTATTGATGACTGCCGAAGCTGCCAATGAAATAGGTATGAAAGAAGAGGCAATTGCTTGTTTGAATCAGATAGTAATCTCCAAAGGACAGACAGCCATAGCTCCTTTAGATGCTACTGTTGAGGATATCAGAGGATATATCCGGCAATTGTTTGAGCAAGAGTTGAGGAATGAAGGACTGGAATATTCAACTTGGAGGAGATGGGGAATTATTGCTTCAAAGCTGAAAAATATTTCTGATTATAAAGATCATAACTCTTTGTTGCCGATACCTCAGGAAGCACTTAACGAATATCCTTCGCTAACGCAGAATGCAGGATATTAATAACAGAAATACGCAATTGTAATTGAAACTGTGCCGGCACAGTTCTCATTATAACTTTCTTTCTATCTGATCCCGTGTACCGCAGTATCACAATTCAATTCCGTACAGTTTCAGCTTGTTGTACAATGTCTTTCTGTCTATATTCAATAGCTGTGCAGCACGGCTTTTGTTGTTTCCGGTTTGTCTCAGTGCTTCAAGGATGTGCTGCTTTTCCGTTTCTTCGTTCTTTAAAGCGATATTGGAACTGTGATAGGAAAGGGGCGTCTCAAGTATTTCCGTTCCCAAATCCATGGGGGTGATGAAACTGCCTTGTGCAAGTAGCGTAGCACGTTTAATGATGTTCTTCATTTGGCGTAAATTGCCCGGCCAATGATAATTGAGCAGTGCTTGTGATGCTTTGGCGTCAAAACCGATTAGTTGTTTATCCAGTTCCTTGTTGGCTTGGTCTAAAAAGAAATTGGCAAACAGGAGGATATCTTCTCTCCGTTCTTTCAAGGTCGGCATTTGCAATGTGAATTCATTGATGCGATGATACAGATCTTCGCGGAATGTACCTTTTGCGATAGCTTGTTCCAGATTCTCATTTGTGGCGGAAACAAGGCGTATGTCGACGGTGATTTCCTGATTGGAACCTACCGGCCGTATTTTACGTTCTTGCAGGGCGCGAAGCAATTGTATTTGTACTTCATAACTCAGATTTCCTATCTCGTCGAGGAAAATGGTTCCTCCGTTGGCTGCAACGAATGCTCCCGTCTTATCGGTCAACGCACCGGTGAACGAACCTTTGATATGACCGAAAAATTCAGAGGCGGCCAATTCCTTGGGGATGGAACCGCAATCTATTGCGATAAAGGGCTTGTCTGCCCGTTTGCTCAGTTGGTGAATGCGATGGGCAACGTACTCTTTTCCTGTACCGCTGGCACCGTTAATGAGTACGGACATATTGGTAGGAGCAACCAGACCTACATAATTATACAATTGCTTGGCAGCATCACTCTCCCCTTCCAAATAGGCGCTTGCTTCGGCTTTAGCACCCGCAGTTTTGCTTTGTATACCGGTTGCGGCCTTGGCGGATGTAGCTTTGTCCGGAACGTGAGCTTTTTCTTCTTTGTCTTCCAATGTTTCCGACATTTTTTTGAGGAGTTCATCGGGATTTACCGGTTTGGCTATATAATCCCGCGCGCCTAACTTGATGGCTTGTACGGCCGATTGTATATCTGCATATCCTGTCATGATAATCAAGGGGATATTCAGGGCCTGTTTGTTCATCCACATCAGCAGGTGAATGCCGTCTTGGTCGGGTAGACGGAGGTCGGATAGGATAAGGTCGGGTGTTTGGGTTTCGATATGCTTTTTGGCACGGGCAATGTTACTGACTGAAGTAACTTCAAATCCCTTTTTTCCTAACCATGTTTTCAGCATCATGCCGAAAGTTATATCATCTTCAAC
>CAVCAX010000235.1:0-6126 GCA_963599995.1 Coprobacillus sp. CAG:698 | reverse complement strand
GATTTATGTTTATTATTATTTCTTCTAATTGTCGTTTTAGCGCACGAAGATACAAAAAATGCTAATATGCTTCTATTTATTGGCTAAAAATTTCTCGGTATTCGTCATTATTCCATGACTTTTAGGCGAACCAGTTCTATTTTCGTCGCCGTCACCTTGATTATCTTGAACTGATAACGTCCTACCCGAATCACTTCATGCAGTTTCGGGAAACTCTGATATTGATTCAGAATCAGTCCTCCCACTGTCAGATATTCGTCGGATTCAGGCAGGTCAAGACTGAACGTTTCGTTGACTTTCTCAATCTCCAGACGGCCGGACAATACATATTCATGCTCGTCTATCTGCTTGCTGATATAGGAAGTGTTATCATGTTCGTCTTCTATATCACCGAAGATTTCTTCTACCAGATCTTCCAATGACACAATACCGGACGTTCCGCCAAACTCGTCCACCACTACCGCAATTGTCTTTTTCTGTTGCATGAACAGTTTCATCAGCTTATTGGCGGACATTGTTTCGGGGACAATCGGCACTTGCTTCACATTCTCGTGCCAGTTGGTCGGTGCGCGAAACATCTCCGAAGAGTGGATGTAACCGACCACATTGTCAATATTACCGTCATATACGATAATCTTGGAGATACCCGACTCTATAAAACGGCTTTTCAGTTCATCCAGCGAAGTTGTAAGATCAACCGCCACCACCTCAGTACGGGGAACAATACAATCGCGTATTTTAATATTCGAGAAGTCAAGTGCGTTCTGGAAGATTTTCACTTCCGTATCCAGTTCCTCCTCATTCTCGGCATTATCAATGCTGCTCTGCACAAAATAATCAAGATCCACCTTTCCGAAAGCTTTGTCGGACGCATCCTTGTTTACCTTCATGCCGAAAATGCGCAGGAAGATGCAAGACAAACCGGAAGACAACTTGGATATAGGATATAAAACAACGTAACAAATAAAAAGTGGAACAGCGAAAACGTTCAATACCATATTGGGATTGATCTTGAACAATGTTTTCGGGAGGAACTCTCCGGTCACCAAAATAATCAAGGTAGAAATGACAGTCTGTGCCAACACCATTAGGAAGTGATTGTCAATAAAGCCGGCCAGCAGATTTTCACCAATGATCTGAGCCATCAGGATACCATAGATAACCAGTGCGATATTGTTACCCACCAACATGGTAGAGATAAACTCGTTCGGGTTCTTGAAAAAGATAGAAAGGATGCGGGAAGTAATGCCCCCTTTGCGTTCCATTTCAAAACGCAGTTTGTCTACCGAGACAAATGCAATCTCCATTCCCGAAAAGAAAGCGGAGAAAAGCATGGTGATTATTAGAGAGATATAAATATTCATAGCTTATTTCACAGAATCTTTTTTCACAGAGTCCGGCAGGGCTTTTGTTTCCGGTTGTGGCGGAGCAGTCGCCTCGTCGTCGACGTAGAATATACCTTCAATATTATGAATCGTATAAACGGTCATTTGCTGATTGGAATCGAACCCATGCCCGGTGATAATCCGGTCCGGTTGCTGGATACGAATAAACTTGTCGGAATACACTTTCTGCGTAGCTTCATTCCAGTAAAGCAGTTCCGTATTGAAACGCTCTCCTTTCCGGTTTTGTATATCCACGTTTCCTATCAGTTTCCAGAGTCTTTCCTTGTCATAGTAGTAGGCAGTATCCGCTTTGATACTGGCTTCTATATGAAAGATCGAATCGAACTGTTCAAGATACACTCCTTTTTCAAATGCCCAATAAGACGGCTTCTTGCGGTCGAAAACCAGCCACTCTTCCGTATTCACCCGATAGCGGGTCACTCCCGAATCGGATATAAGGGTTGTCACTCCGGATGTCTGCATCACTGCCATGGAGTCACGTTCTGTAATAGCATCCCCCGTTATTTTCTTTTTGCCACCACAGGAGGGAAATAAAAGAAGCATAACAATTGTCCCTAAGACAATTGTTATGCTCATGCTTTTATGCAACAAACGGTTCTTTCGTTTTCGCAACATACGTTTATCTAATCGTTGTAGACTCTCCGATCCAGCCACCGATAGTAATACGGTCGCCAGCCTTATAACCTAACATAAACAGGTCTTTTGCTTGCGGAGTGTGTGCAGAATATCTGCCGATCAATTTGTTTGCTTCTTCAGCTACACTCGGGTCTACTTGTTTTGCGCGTTGCAATTTGTCAATTATAACAAAGTAAGTACACTTGTTCAGTGCAGACTCGTCACTCCAGTTAGGACTCATTGCATAAAGGTTGGCAATCAAGATATACGGAGCGCCATAATTTTCATTGAGACCGATAGCTTTCTGACAGTAAGTTCTTGCCTGTGACAATTTCTTAGCAGAAGCCAACACAGCAGCAGCTGCGTATGCTTTTTCCGCTTTCTTTATATTGTCAGTTTCCAGGTTGATAGCTTCATCAAAGAATTTCACTGCACTGTCGATATCACCTTTCTTGAATGCCTGATATGCACATCCGGTAGCAGCCTCTGCTGTCGGTTCCATTTTATAAGCATAGAAAGATGCCTGCAAATAAGCTTCACTTTCCGTACATTTCATCATTTTCATGATGTCGATTACTTTCTTCAAATAAGCGAGGTCAGTCTGATTAGCTTCTACTTTCGGGCCATAAATTCCTTGCAGTGATTCACAATCAGCAGTACCACTGTTTACAAACAAGGCAACCAAGTTATCTTTGATACCCAGCAGAGCTTTCTTCTTTGCTTCATTAGTTTCAGCAGCAATGGCAGCATCAGCATATTCGGAAGCAGCCAGATAATCCTGGATAAATTGTTCCTTATGAGCAGGATCAGCTTTCAGTTTATCCAAAGACATCTGCAGGAAATAGAAAATAGTAGCTCCGGCAGACTCGCCTTTTACAGCATTAACCGATTGGCTCAGCCATTGATAAGCCTGATTCACATCCAGTTTCGGAGCCAAGGCGATATAGTCTACAGCCTTGATACCCAAAGCTTCATCAGCAGAAGATACCTTCGTACCTTTAGCCAGGAATTCATCAGTGTATTTGATACGCAAGTCATGCGTATTCATCAGTTCATTAAAATATTTCTGATATTCCGGATTATTTCTGTCCTTAATCTGTGCCATTAAACCTTTCAGAATTTTATATCCGTCAGTAAAAGTGTAGAAACGGAGTGTCGGACAGTTTTCCAACACAGCTTTCCAAGGAGTATACGCATCTTTAAAGTTACCTGCACGCACAGCTTCATGCGAGATACTACTGTTTGAATTACAGTTAGTCGCATCCTGTGCTACCACAGTAGTCGCCCCTGCCGAAAGGAACAACATAGCTACAAGCGTTTTAATTTTCATTGTATCTAAATTTTAGTTGTTAGTATAATATTATAGTCGTCTATTCTCTTCTCTTTTTAATTCTTGCATTACTCTACTCTACGCTTGAAGAACCAACGTTCGTTGAACGTCAATCCGATACTTACGCGGAAGATATTTTCGTTCACAAAAGTCGCTTCTTGTCCACTGATACGAACAAACTGTCCGCTGATACTGAGGATAGAGCGTGAACGGGGAACAGGCAGACCGAAACCGGCTGTTACACCATATTCGCGGGTAGCCTTCTTGCCGTTGATCTTATAATACGGGGTTGTATAATAAGCTCCCAAACGATATTTTATGTGAGCAAGATAAGAACGTCCCAGCAAGTTAGGGATATATTCCGCACCCACAGATATTTTAGAACGGTCGCAATAAGCATAAGTTTCATCAAAATCACCACGTATGGATTCATCTGTTGTCCTTACACCAAAGTCTGCTTTCGACCATTGTTGCAAACTGTAATCCACTCCAATTGTCAGGCGTTTGTCATAGTTATAGGTAAATCCGACACCATACGTATTAGGGAGTGCCAATGTAGCATCCGGCGCCACGCTAGTTGAAGTTTCAACCGTACCTGTACTATTAGAGACCAACTGTGTTGTCACATCATAATCATTCCCCAGTTTTATTTTTGGAGAATATACAACACCAAGCGTCACTGAATGTTTCTTATCTATATCCTTTGTATACTGTGCTCCAAAGTCCAGCTTATAAGATGATACAGATGCAGTCGCCTGTTGCACAAAATTATAAGCCCCGGATACATTCGGATAATAAATAGTCCGCGAACGGGTTATATCCCCCCAGAAATAAGAAGCATTTACACCCACTGAAAGATCTTTGAATACCTTCACACCCAATCCGACATATAGTTGGTGTAAGCCTCCGTCGCCTGTATAATTTCTGGCATAAGCTGTCGTATTACCAGTTGCGGGATCTGTCGCATTCTGAGTATCCGATACCGTATATCCCACATTGGAGAACGGCAGCAAACCGATACTCATTGCTAGTCTCCTATGTAACCGGAATTGCATTGCCAGATAGTCGAAACTAGAGTTTTTGGCGTTCAGCTTCACGCCACCGCCACTAATATTCATATTTTGAAGACTGACGCCCCCTTCAAAGAGGAAAGTCAACGAGTCAATGGCTGTATACGAAGCAGGATTCAACGGATTGATCTGCGCTCCGTCCCGGAGTCCGAAAGCAATTCCTCCCATTGCCTTACTGTTTCCGAAGTTCTGGTCAGACAAGTCGCCATAGCCATATCGTGTATAAGGAGAGTTTGTATTATTTTGAGCGATTGCCATTCCGGTAACCATTGTGAGCAATAGCGCCCAAAGCGTGTGTTTAAATCCTACCATTATTATAGTTTAAAATTCTATTTAATCCTTTCAACACTAAAAATCTATCTGCAAAGATGATACTTTTTACGCTGCTATCAAAAGAAAAATCATCTCCACCCGTTAAAAAAACCAAAAGTTCAGGATATTTATGTTTCATAGCCGTAATATAACCTGATATTTCATATTCTATCCCTTTCTTCACACCGGCACGTATGGCAGTTTCCGTATCCTTCCCCAAGTCCAAGGTACGTCCTTCTGAGGTAACCAACGGCAAACGTCCGGTAAATTGGTGCAACGCTTTAAAACGCATCTGCAACCCCGGTGAAATATTTCCGCCATGATACCGCCCCTCGGAATCAATAAACTCATAGGTTATACAGGTACCGGCATCGATCACCAGTATGTCTTTATCCGGAAACCGTTCATGGGCAGCCACCACAGCCGCCATCCGGTCGTATCCTAACGTTTCGGGTGTTTCGTACAGATTGATTACCGGCAAAGGAGTATCTTTACCCAGCCAAAGCAAGGATACAGGAAGTTTACACAAGCGTTCGGAAACACATTCATTCAAATCGATGACAGTGGCCACAATCCCCCGCTCAACCGGATGCCCGACGCAAATCTTCTCCAGACAATCCAATGACTGATTAGAATCATAAACAACATCCACCATCGTCTCTCCGTCAAAAAGGGCTACTTTGGCTATCGTATTTCCTATATCGACAATTAAATTCACTGTACTTATCGTTTTTTGAGCGTGCAAAGATAGGGATAAAAATCAAAGCATGTAGCACACTTATACAAAAAACTCCCGAGAAGAGCCTTCGTCAGACATCCGGAAACCTCCTTTTATCTGCCAATAAGAAATTGACGAACTTTTCAGCCACTGCATGTTCGCCGTAGCCATCCAAACCGATGCTTAACCGATCAAAACCTGCCCAAACCACATCCGGACACAATCTTTTTACCCCCTTCACATCCTTCACCTTTTTCACTGAAAGACTTTATTCATCGGCTATAGAGGGTGAAAGGGTATCTGTTTTTCCCAAGTACCGTACCTACGTCCGGTGACAAGCGTACCCGCGATTCGCAAGAACCGTATCCACGATCCATAAGGACCGTTCCGAGTGTGCCTTCACCCTGTACCTGCGATGGATAAAGGCGTTAAGTAAAAAAGGTGAAGGTGATGAAGGGGGTAAAAACATACTGAGCAAAGGCTGTTTGAAGGACCAATCCGGCTTATCGGGAAAGATGCTACATCTTTTCTTGAAACATACTACATCTTTTCTTGAAACATACTACATCTTTTTTTGAAAGATGCTATATCTTTTTTTTAAACATACTAAGTCTTTTTTCGAAAGATGTTAAGTCTTTTTTTGAAAGACCTAAGTCCTTTTTGAAGGATGCCAAG
>CAVCAX010000234.1:3989-11775 GCA_963599995.1 Coprobacillus sp. CAG:698 | reverse complement strand
TTTTGTCAAAGACAGGCAACTTGTGTTGTTTTAAGTTATATCGAATTCACGTTAATCTTAGTTATTCACAAAGTACCTCACACACCTTGTCCTGAAACTCTCTGGCTTTTGAGGCAGAGAGAACATTCTGATTCATAATGGCAAAAGCTATTTCATGTCCGTTGGCAGCTTTCAGATAACCGGCCAACGCATTGATAGCGGTATAGGAACCGGTTTTGGCATGCACATTCTTATACGCTTTACTCTGCTTCATCCGGTACTTCAATGTCCCGTCTACACCAGCAACAGGGAGTGCTTTATAAAGTTTCCGGAACACTTCCGTGCGGGAATATGCGTATTTCAAGAAATCGACCAAAAGGGCAGGGGAGAGGTAGTCATAGTTGGAAAGGCCGCAACCATCAGCTATTTTATAACGATCGGGGTTGTGCCCCAACTGTTTTATCATTTTCTTTATTTCGGCAATCCCTTCTTTGGCAGACACATATCTTTTGCCGGTAGCCTGTGCACCCAGGCGACAAAACAAAGCCTCTGCACTCAAGTTATCACTCTCTTTCATAATCTGATTCAAGACATCCTGTACCGGACACCCCCAACGAACCATACAAGCCGACAGACTATCGGGGACAAAGACCGAAAAATCATAACCACGGGATACATCGATGCCGCGATCATGAAGTTTCTCTAAAAAAGCATGCATAAAGAAGTCCTGCGAGGAAAAGACATTGATATCGACACTTCGTTTTCCTTCCACATTGTCCGTGACCGTAATGTTGTTTTTATTCTGAAGCCATCCCCGGGTAACGGTAAACTTCCCGACAGAAGGTGTACGTGTCCGGGCTGTGTTGTGAAGAGAGTAATAAGAGGATACCGGATAACAGGATACCTTTGCAGTATCACCGGAAGCTGCACCCGGAGCAGCTGTAACCGTGACCATCCCTTTGTGGTACATCAGAGGAGAGAGATAAGGCTGATAGGCTTCCGGCGTATCGTCCCATGCCCAACCGGCACCCCAATAAAGAGAATCTTTCATGGAAATATCCCCGTAGATCTTACCATTAATAACGGAGAAAGGGAAAGCGGCGACACTGTCCGCCAATGCATCCATGCCCTGCTCATCGAACTCGGGATCGAATCCTCCTATCACATACAGGTCTCCGCAAAGCGTGTCACGTTCGATCGTCCCCTTATACCATACTTCGGTACGGAACGGTTCATCGGCATCGGGACGAGAAAGAGCCGTAATGGCAGTCAGCAGCTTCATGGTCGATGCAGGCCGCGAAAGTTTGGTATCCCGATGGGTATAGAGGGGTTTCTTTGCAGTAAGATCATATACGGATATGCCGACTTCGGAACCTTCGGGTAAAGTTCGCAATAAAGCGTTGATGCGTGAAGAAAGCACCTCCTGCCCCCACAAAACGGGAAGACAGGAGGATAATATAAGGAATAGGAATAATCTTTGCATAAATTAAAAAATCTCTATCAAAGGGCTTCTCTGAATATTTCGGCCACCGTGGGGTGGGGGAATACGATTTTCTTCCACTCCGTAACGGTCAGTTTCATTTCCACGGCCATACCGGCAAGGGTAATGATTTCGGAAGCCGGATTGCCAAGAACATGAGCTCCTAAAATCCTCTTATCTTCACCGATAAAGATTTTGCACATACCGTTCACCCCCTCGTTTTCGGCTACAAAACGGCCGGAATAGGCCATCGGCAATTTGACGACATGAAAAGGAATTCCTTTGGCCAACAAGTTCTCTTCGGTCTGACCTACTCCTGCAATCTCCGGATTGGTGTACACTACACCGGGAATGGCACGATAGCTCATCGTATCTTCTTTATCGAGAATGGCATGTACAGCGACTTCCGCCTCACGAACAGCCGTATGGGCCAGTAGAGAGAATCCCGTAAGATCACCGCAGACATATACTCCCGGCACGGAAGTCTGCATCTTATCATTGACAGCTACATTACCGCGATCTGTCAGTACCAGTCCCAGATTTTCCAATCCGAAGCCTTTGGTCACAGGCCGGCGACCGACACTCATAAGAATCTTCTCCGCAACCACACTTCCCATACCTTCGGCATTTTCATAAGCCACAGCCACGCCACCGTCATGCGGTGACAAAGAGGTGACTTTGGTGCTAAGCAGGAATTTTACTCCCCGTTTGGCATATTCGGCACGAAGCAGGGCGGAAAGTTCTTTGTCCATTCCGTTCAGAATCTCGCCGAGCATCTCGATAACCGTCACCTGTACACCGAGACTACTGAAAAAAGAAGCAAATTCCATTCCGATGACACCACCGCCCACAATGGCCAATGAGGCGGGCAACTCTTTATTGTCGAGCGCATCCCGATGTGCCCAGTAATCTACCGTATCGATGCCTGCAACCGGCGGGATAAATGTTTCCGAACCCGTACAAATAATCAGATTTTCGCATTCGTAACTCTCTTCACCGCAACGGATGGTATTTTTATCGACGATATACGCTTCTCCGTTTACAACCGTCACATTACTGGAAGCAAGCTTACCTTTTACACCCAATACCAATTTACGTACTACTTTGCTTTTACGGGCAATTATCTTTGCCAGATCGAAAGAGACTTCCGGCACATTCACCGCATATTTAGAGGCATGTCTGGCCCCGTCATACGTCTTTGCCGAATAAAGCAAAGTCTTGGTAGGGATACATCCTTCGTTCAGACAGACTCCTCCCAAATTCTGTTTTTCGAAAAGCAAAACGCTCAGTCCTGCCTTACCGGCAGCTTCGGCAGCCGTATACCCCGCAGGGCCGCCGCCAATGATAATTACCTGGTATTTCATATTATTCATTATTAGATTGGATTCTTCTCTTCTCCACCGACTCGATGAATTCCCGTTCCTTGACAGGCATTACCGATGCATACTTCTCCTTGCCGTACTCAATGAGCAGATACTCCGTCACCGAAAACCGGCCGAATTTCATCGAATGATATTTCCGTATGGAAGTGATCTCTTTAATGGGAATCGTTTTTTTACGTGTAAAACGTCCATAGGAAAGAATCAGTTCTCCGTCCGGGGTAATGGTATAAGTAGTATGAATTACCTGCTCGATTACCACAATCAATATCAACATCATAAGAACAGCAAGCAGAATATACTTGCACCAGAGAAAGCCAAACGCATTCGCTCCCAATACAATCAGCAGAAAATATTGATACCAGGCAATACGAGCATGAAAAATTCGGTTCATTTTGTCAGATTTTTGCTGCCAAGTTAGTAATTTTATGAATTAATGACAACGAAAAGTACAATGAAAACAGTTATTTTGTAGTTTTGTGCCAACAAACATTTAGATTATGGTTAAAAAATTCGATTTCCTCGTCATCGGTTCCGGTATTGCCGGAATGAGTTTTGCCTTGAAAGTGGCACACAAAGGAAAAGTAGCCCTTATCTGTAAGAGCGGTTTGGAAGAAGCCAATACCTATTTTGCACAGGGAGGAGTAGCTTCGGTCACCAATCTGCTGGTCGACAATTTCGAAAAACACATAGAAGATACGATGATTGCCGGCGACTGGATAAGCAATCGCGCCGCCGTAGAAAAAGTCGTACGGGAAGCTCCCGCACAAATTGAAGCGCTCATCAGCTGGGGAGTGGATTTTGATAAAAATGAGAAAGGCGAGTTCGACCTGCACCGCGAAGGAGGGCATTCGGAGTTCCGTATTCTCCATCACAAGGACAATACCGGCGCCGAAATACAGGACAGTCTTATCAAAGCCGTACAACGACATCCCAATATTACGGTCATCGAAAACCATTTCGCCGTTGAAATACTGACACAACATCATCTGGGGGTGACCGTTACTCGCCAGACACCGGACATCAAATGCTACGGCGCTTACATCCTTGACCCGAAAACCGGAAAGGTAGATACCTATTTGGCCAAGGTGACACTGATGGCAACAGGTGGTGTGGGAGCCGTATACCAGACAACGACCAATCCGCTGGTGGCTACCGGAGACGGTATCGCCATGGTCTACCGTGCCAAAGGAACGGTGAAAGACATGGAGTTCGTACAATTCCACCCGACAGCGCTCTATCATCCGGGCGACCGGCCGTCTTTCCTGATTACCGAAGCCATGCGCGGATACGGTGCTGTGCTCCGTACGATGGATGGCAAAGAGTTCATGCAAAAGTATGATCCACGCCTTTCACTCGCACCACGAGACATCGTAGCACGTGCCATCGATAACGAAATGAAGAACCGGGGAGATGACCACGTTTACCTCGACGTCACTCACAAAGATCCGGAAGAGACCAAAAAACACTTCCCGAACATCTACGAGAAATGTCTCAGCTTAGGCATCGACATCACCAAAGATTATATCCCGGTAGCCCCGGCCGCCCATTATCTGTGTGGAGGTATTCTGGTGGATTTGAATGCACAATCCTCCATCGAGCGTCTCTATGCGGTAGGCGAATGCTCCTGTACCGGTTTGCACGGTGGCAACCGACTGGCATCCAATTCACTGATTGAAGCCGTGGTTTATGCTGATGCAGCCGCCAAACATACGTTGAAGGTGATAGACCAGTACACCTACAATGAAGACATTCCCGAATGGAACGATGAAGGTACCCGCTCACCGGAAGAGATGGTGCTGATTACCCAAAGCATGAAAGAGGTGAACCAGATCATGAGTACCTACGTGGGCATCGTCCGGAGCGACCTTCGTTTGAAGCGTGCATGGGATCGCCTGGACATCCTTTATGAAGAGACGGAAAGCCTGTTCAAACGCAGTGTAGCCTCCAAAGAGATTTGCGAGTTGCGTAACATGATCAATGTGGGATACCTCATCATGCGTCAGGCAATGGAACGCAAGGAAAGCCGCGGATTACATTATACAATCGATTATCCGCACGCAAAGAAATAGAGACCTTTTTTATTGAAAGCAGATGAACGCAAATTAAATCCGGATCCGGAGATAATTTGCGTTTATCTGTTTAAAAAAGAAGTGAAGTTGGCACATAATTCTTATCAAGTATTAATCGGAGAGTATATTTTCTTAAACGATGTTATAAAACATACTTTTTTGCTTGGATAATTTGCAGATTTCGCTAATATCCGTACCTTTGCAACGTGTTTTTCATAGTATTAGATTTAAGGTTAACAAAGGTTGGAGCAAGGCGTTGCTCCTTTTTTTATGCCTATACGTTATATCCCCATTTACCATACCGCTTATCCCCTTCGTTAATCGGAGTACGTGACTTACCGTAACTATCAGCATAGTTTCCACTCTGCCAGCGCGGGAGATAATAACAAAAACACCCCTGCAACAGACTGAACTGCGACAGGGGCGATTCCTATATTTTAAATACTTTTCTTTACTTCTTACCTAAAACCGGAAAACAGTTTATCAATAGTTTTCCTTTTTTACTTCAAAATAAGCTTGCGGATGCAGACATGCCGGACAAACTTCGGGTGCTTCCTTGCCGATAGTGATATAACCACAATTGCGACACTGCCATACTACCTCTCCTTCTTTTGCAAAAACAGAAGCATTTTCGATATTGTTCACAAAAGCACGGTATCTTTCTTCATGCCCTTTTTCGGCAACAGAGATATTGCGATACATGGCAGCAATTTCATAAAAACCTTCCTGTTCGGCCACATCGGCAAAATGCGGATAATCCTGCGACCACTCTTCATGCTCACCGGCAGCAGCTTCCAGCAAATTATTGAGAGTAGTACTGATAACTCCGGCAGGATAGCTGGCAGTAATTTCTACCATACCGCCTTCAAGATACTTGAACATACGTTTTGCATGTTCTTTCTCCTGGTCAGCCGTTTCAGTAAAAATAGCAGCGATTTGTTCGTAGCCCTCTTTTTTAGCAACGCTTGCATAATAAGTGTAACGCATTCTTGCCTGTGATTCTCCTGCAAATGACGTCAGCAGATTCTTCTCTGTCTGAGTTCCTTTAATACTTTTAGCCATAATAGTTTTATATATCAATTAATTAGTATAATTACGCTTGATGTTGTTTACTTATAACGCAAATGTAGGCATTATGTTCAAGATAAGTATTCTCTTCTTCATTAATAAATTCTATCTGGTCATTGATAAATTCTATCTGAATCAAATTATATGCTTAAAAACATATTATTTAGATTTATTTTATGTAATTTTGCAACCTCTAATTGGCAAAACTGACAAAATCACACATAATTTTCGTACACATTAACGTATCATAGCATTAATAAAATGAAAATTTTAGAATTCAAACCAAAGCTGTTTTCTACACTAAAAAACTACTCGAAAGAGACGTTTACAGCCGATCTTATGGCAGGTATCATTGTAGGTATCGTAGCTCTTCCGCTGGCCATCGCATTCGGTATTGCATCGGGAGTCTCTCCCGAAAAGGGTATTATCACCGCCATCATTGCAGGATTTATCATTTCACTGCTGGGTGGAAGTAAAGTACAGATCGGAGGTCCGACCGGAGCATTTATTGTTATTATCTACGGCATTATCCAACAATACGGAGAAGCAGGACTCATCGTCGCCACTTTAATGGCGGGAGTCATATTGGTATTATTGGGAGTATTCAAGTTGGGAGCGGTCATCAAATTTATCCCTTATCCCATTATCGTAGGTTTCACAAGCGGTATTGCCGTAACTATCTTCACCACACAGATCGCCGATGTCTTCGGACTGAGTTTCGGGGACGAGAAAGTACCGGGAGACTTTATAGGGAAATGGCTGATCTATTTCCGTCATTTCGATACGGTGAACTGGTGGAATACCCTTGTAAGTATTGTCAGTGTGATCATCATCGCCGTCACTCCCAAGTTCTCAAAGAAAATACCCGGTTCTTTGATCGCTATTATTGTGGTGACAGCCGCCGTATATCTGATGAAAGTATATGGTGGCATCGATTGTATCGATACCATCGGTGACCGTTTTACGATCAACTCCGAATTGCCTGATGCAGTAGTTCCCACACTGAACTGGGAAGCCATTAAGAATTTGTTCCCAGTGGCCATTACAATCGCTGTATTGGGTGCTATCGAATCTTTGCTTTCGGCTACGGTGGCCGATGGTGTGATAGGCGACCGTCATGACTCCAACACGGAACTGATTGCCCAAGGCGCTGCCAACATCATAGCCCCCTTGTTCGGCGGTATCCCCGCAACAGGAGCCATTGCCCGTACGATGACCAACATCAACAACGGTGGAAAAACTCCTGTAGCCGGAATCATCCATGCAGTTGTCCTGTTGCTTATCCTTCTATTCCTGATGCCCTTGGCGCAATACATTCCGATGGCATGTCTGGCCGGTGTATTGGTTATCGTTTCTTACAACATGAGCGGATGGCGGACATTCAAAGCATTGCTGAAAAACCCGAAATCGGACGT
The DNA here is from genome assembly GCA_963599995.1 of Coprobacillus sp. CAG:698. Lineage (GTDB taxonomy): Bacteria > Bacteroidota > Bacteroidia > Bacteroidales > Bacteroidaceae > Bacteroides. Next base: position 4,382 of record CAVCAX010000234.1, on the reverse strand, counting down.
TACCGTATTGCTGATCACTTTCTTCCTGACCGTTATCTTTGATCTGACAATTGCTATTGAGGTAGGTTTGGTCATTGCCTGTGTACTATTCATGAAGCGTGTAATGGAAACTACCAAGATCTCTGTTATTACCGATGAGATAGATCCGAATTCCGAACTCGATATAACCGTTCATGAAGAACATCTGAGCATTCCGAAAGGGGTAGAGGTATATGAAATCAACGGTCCTTATTTCTTTGGTATCGCTACACAGTTCGAAGAGGTGATGGCACAATTGGGAGATCGCCCCACCGTTCGTATCATCCGTATGCGTAAAGTACCTTTTATCGATTCAACCGGTATTCACAATTTATCCAACCTGTGTAGAATGTCTCAAAAAGAAAAAATAACGAT
>CAVCAX010000234.1:1857-3979 GCA_963599995.1 Coprobacillus sp. CAG:698 | reverse complement strand
AAAGTACACAGCGTACTCGAGAAATCCGGTTTCTATGAATTATTGGGAAAAGAAAATATATGCCCCAATATCAATGTTGCACTGGATAGAGCAAAAGAGATTATCGGAAAAAATTGAGAAGTTGAAAGTTATTAAACTATTAAGAGAGGATGCCAAAACTCAATTTAACCAAAGATGAACTTTTAATTTAAAACTTGGACATCCCCAAAAGATAAGGGAAAGAGCCGTATCAAACTCTGTTTTGAGTAATGATACGGCTCTTTCTCTTATCTTCATTTTTTATGTCCATCCTCAATAAGAAGCAGTAGCAGGTATACCGGCCTCTGTCAATAAGGATACTATTCTATCCAGCTCTTCATGCGTAGCTTTCTCCAGGTCATGATCCGGTGTTTCGCGATCGATCGTATATATCATCACTTGCCGGGGAGCTATTTCCTTTACGGCTTCAAGCCAAGGCAAGACATATTTATCAGAAGTATTATCCACATCTTTGCCTTGATAAGCGCCTTTCATAAACATTGTCTGGATAATGCAGTTTCCTTTAAACGCCTTCAGATGTTCCACAATACCGGATACGGCATACTTCCCCGACGGACGATCTATCAAATGAATATACTCATCATTCACCGTATCGAGTTTCAGAATATTATTATCTACCTTATTCAATGCCTCAAAAACAGCAGGACGATGAATAAATGTAGAATTACTTAACACACTCACTTTGGCATCCGGAAAATATTTATCGCGAAGAACCAATGTATCTTCTATGATTTCCGGAAAATGAGGGTGTGACGTCGGCTCGCCATTGCCGGCAAATGTCAGCACATCGGGAAAAGGACCGTTCACCTGCATATCTTTTAAACGGGCTTCCAAGGCTTCCCGCACCTCTTCACGGGTAGGCAACGGTTTGGAAGGACGATGATCGGCATTAAAACCACATTCACAATAAATACAATCAAATGAACATACCTTTCCATCGGAAGGCAAAAGATTAATACCCAACGATACTCCCAAACGACGGGAATGAACAGGGCCGAAAATAGGAGACGGATAAATAACGGTCATATCTATTTACTGTTTGACGATTTACAATTTTATGATTCAAGACTGATCAATTATTATGAATAGCTTGATGCATTATAAGCGAGCTATGATAATTTATCAAACCGGTCTTATCATATACTTGCACAAATATATTAAAACTTTAAGCGAAGTTGCATCTGTAAGTCTGCTTTTTTATTACTTGCTATCAAATCATAACCGGAACCGATCTCGTTGCGGTTATGGTACACAGTCTGACCGAATTTTGCTATCAACATCCAGTGCGTATTTAAATCATAGCGCAGATTGATGGCTATACGCATTCCTTTTCCTTGAAAAGAAGGGGTATAGAAAGTATAAAGCAGACCTTTTTCTGCAATATATACCCGGCTATCATAATCATCCGTATGAAAATAACTTCCCTGCAATTCTGTTTTCAACGGAAAATGAAGTGGTTTGAAAGTTATTGCCTGCGTAAGCTGATAACCTTGACCAGGTAATTTTCCCAACGAGTGAAAATGATTATAATCGGCCGTAGTACGGAAAGAAAACAAATCTCCCAGTGAATAGTTCAGCCGATAGCGTAACCGATGGTGGTAAACAGGCAATGTTGTTTTTCCATTTGTTCCCGAAACATCCCTTTCTTTCCGCTTGTAACGATAACTCAGATACATGGTAAGATTCTCGTGAGGAGTAAAAGTAACTCGCAGCAATCCGTCTACTCCTTGTGAAGGCTTGCTTATCCTGTATTTCCACCAGGGAAAAGAGAATAAATCAATGGAAGCAAACAATTTCCAATAACGGAACGGAGCTATTTCACCACTCAGATACCATCCGTTTTCATTTTGAACATTGCTACTTTCGCCAAATGAATGGGCAAACATGGCCCAATAATCATGTGCATAATAACGATAGACTAACGATAAATGAGCTCCCTGTACAGGAGAATAGTGTATCTTATTCAAAGTAGCAAATCCTTTTTTGCCAATAGCTGTTTCGCCCTGAAACGAAAAGCGACGCCAACGGTATCCGTATTCTAATCCGGCATTATAAAACCGATTGCCATGAATATTGTATTTTG
>CAVCAX010000234.1:0-1847 GCA_963599995.1 Coprobacillus sp. CAG:698 | reverse complement strand
ATTTTGAATATTCCCGTAAATCGGGTTCAAAAGGATGATTAAAAAAATAATATATACCTGTCAGACCTAACTTCAGATGATTGTTCGTATAAGTAATGTTTCCACCTGTCAGTTGCATTGTGAAAGTATTCTTCTTATCTGCCTCTTTCCGGCTACGATGCAGACCGGTTTTATAAATCGAGGTTATTTCTCCCTCCTGAATCGCTCCATCCATACCACGGTGTGAATAAAAACCCGACCAGACAAAATACTTATTCAAAGTTATGGCGGCAGCTATTCCACGAAAGTAATTATACTCATCCGTGGAAGAATGCTTTCGTATGCCGCCACTCCGGAAGACGAATGACGAAGGCCCTGTACTCTTTCCCATCAGAAAATCGGTACTTATCACCAACCCTTGTCCGAAACTTAACCGATAATTACCCAAAGCCAAAGTTTTCAACCGCCCTAACTTACTTATGAACAAATAATATGAATAGTAATCATACCCCTGTTTATTATGCAAAGCTCCAAAGGGTTCACCAGCATCTTTTTCACCGGTTATGCCGGCATAAATATTCTCCTTATAACGAAATCCATACCGCAGGGAGTGATATACAGAAGGTCCCAGATAAGTTTTTTCATACCCTTTTCGGGTATAGAACGGAATATCCATACGGGTCAACAACTCCTGTTTTCCATACCTGAATATGTTTTTCAATGATGGATATGTTTCTTTCTTATCAACAGATTGTACACAAACAAAAGGAAGTAAATAATGAATCGTTTCCCGATCCATTTCTTCTACCAGTTGCAGCTCATAAATGGTCTGCATCTGTCCGTTGATATAAACGTATGCCAAAAGGTTTTCAATCTGGATACTGGTAAGAAAAGGAAACTGTTCCAACTGCTCCTTAGTGGCTGAGTTCAAATTGACGGGTTGTTGGATTCGTTCGGAAAGTTCTTCGATGATATTCTCTCAATTCACCTCTTCCTCCTCAGCGTTATTAACAGAGATATCCTCCATTACATCATCCAGAAAGTCCACAAAAGGGCTTTGAGCATTATTAACAGGTATTATCAACAGGAGGTTAATAACTATGAGAAGGCGTAGAAGCCGTATGTTTTTCATCTTATTTTACTTTTACAAGATGACGAAGATACTTTAAATAGGTTAACACCACAAGGAATTGAACAAATAATAAAATAATCTTGTATTTTTGTGGTATGAATATAAGGCCTAACATAGTAATACTTACGCTATTCGCTCTGTTTTTTGTATCTCTGTCCGCCCGGGCACAAGAGAAACAAAACAACGGAGGATACCTTGTACCGGTCTGTGTTTACAAAGGCGATACCATTCCTTATGTACAACTACGTACTGTCTATATATTCAAACCGATAAAATTCAAAAACGACAAGGAACGGAGGGAATATTATAAACTGGTGAGAAATGTTAAAAAGGTCTATCCCATCGCCCGGGAAATTAACCGGACCATCCTCGAAACATACGAATACCTGCAAACCCTTCCGAATGAAAAAGCCCGTCAACGCCACATCAGAAAGGTGGAGAAAGGACTTAAAGAGCAATACACACCCCGTATGAAAAAATTGACTTTTGCACAAGGCAAATTGTTGATAAAGTTAGTGGACCGGCAAAGCAATCAAACCTCATTCGAACTGGTCAAAGCCTTTATGGGGCCTTTCAAGGCAGGTTTTTATCAAACGTTCGCTGCGCTTTTCGGCGCCAGCCTCAAAAAAGAATACGACCCGACAGGAGAGGATAAACTCACTGAACGGGTGGTACTATTGGTAGAAAACGGACAAATTTAAAAATCAGTGATCAGTGATTTTTCAACTGACAAAAC
>CAVCAX010000233.1:14421-16951 GCA_963599995.1 Coprobacillus sp. CAG:698 | reverse complement strand
TTTGAGTTCGCACAGTTTCTTGCCTAAGGATGAAATGAATGCTTTGGTAGAAAAATACCAGCATCCGATATTGAAAAAATACGGTGAAATGGCCAAAGAAGTAGGGGGACACGGCGGTATGGACTTTATTATGGATAGCCGTCTTATATACTGTCTGCAAAATGGCTTGCCATTGGATATGGATGTGTACGACCTGGCAGAGTGGTGCTGTCTGGCAGAACTGGGAGAACTTTCGATGGATAATGATTGTGCTCCTGTGGCATTTCCCGATTTCACTCGTGGCGAGTGGAATAAGGTAAAAGGATATAAACATGCGTATGCCACTCCGGAAGATGAGGCGGCAACCATGGAAAGAGCAAAGGCCTTCACGCAGAAGTTGAAAGAAAAAGGCGCTGAAGAGTGGGCGGAAGATAAATAATCCGGTTCTTTTACTCGGGTTTGCATGGGTAGAACGGAGCGTTCATCCAGGTGTGAACCCGAGTAAAGAATCTGACCTAATATAGCAGGTACTTCTTTCGCATTTCTCTGTATTTCTGTAATTCTTCTTGCCATCCGGAACGGATCGCTGCTTCGTCTTTACCGGCAAGAATTGCCTTGCGCACCGTATCTGTCCCCATCAATAGGTCGAACCAACGGGCCCGGTCGAAAAATCCGTTGCCTTCTCCCGATTTCCAATAGAATTGAAGAAAATAGCGCAGTGTGAACCCGTTCACATTGTTGACTCTTCTCAAATCTTCTCCGTAGCAAGTCTGGCTTTTGTGCATCGGGTTTTTATCAAAGCCGGGTAACGCTTGCGGGGTGAAACAAAAATCTCCGTATTTCTTGTCGGGTGCTCCCAGTACTTGAAACGGGAATGTGGTTCCTCGGCCTACGCTGATACGGGTTGCTTCGAAAGGACAGAGGGAGGCATACAGGCGTATTGCCTGATCATTGGGTAGGTTGGGAGAGGGTTTGATGGGTGGAGAATAGGGTTGTCCGTGTTCCCATCCTGTCATAGCCACTACAGTCAGCCGGCATGCTTCCGAGGTTTTATTGATCCATCCCTCACCGTTGATCATCAGTGCCAGTTCGCCGACCGTGCAACCGTGAAGAACGGGGATAGGCAACATACCTACAAAACTGCGGAAAGAGGGGCGCAATATGGGACCATCCACATAATCGCATGGGTTGGGCCGGTCGAGTACAATCACCTCCTTGCCATTTTCAGCACAAGCTTCCATTACATAAAACAAGGTACTGATATAGGTGTAGAATCGGGCTCCGACGTCCTGTATGTCGAACAAGATAATGTCGATGTCCTGTAGCTGGCGTATCGTCGGCTTTTTATTGTTGCCGTAGAGTGAGATGATGGGAGTACCTGTCCGGCTGTCTTTTCCGTCTTTCACTACCTCTCCGGCATCGGCATCGCCTCGAAAACCGTGCTCCGGAGCGAACACTTTCACTACATTTATGTTTAATTTCAGCAGCGTATCGAGCAGGCAGGTCTGTTCCTCACCTATGACGGAAGTGGGATTGATGACCATTCCCACCCGTTTCCCCTTGAGCAATGGCAGGTATTCTTCTGTGCGTTCTGCTCCCGTGTTGAGAGTTCCTTGTGCGAAAACAGTGGTAAATCCCACCAGCAGGCAGGTGAGAATGAGGATTACTTTTCGGTGCATCTCGGTATTTTTTTGTAATATTGCACAAAAATATCCATTTGAATTGATTATTACAAGTTATAATAGATGAAGTTATGAATCCGCTTGACTTAATTGATAAATACTATCCGCAAGATAATGAATTGAGACATATTCTGTTAGTACATAGCCGTTCGGTAACCGATAAAGCCTTATGGATTGCTGCCCGGCATCCGGAACTGAAACTGGATGAAACTTTCCTGGCCGAGGCCGCCATGCTTCATGATATCGGGATCTTTCTGACGGATGCCGCTCCCATTTATTGTTTCGGGACAGAACCTTATATTTGTCACGGCTATTTGGGAGCCGATCTGGTGCGTAAGGAAGGTTTCCCGCAACATGCTTTGGTCTGCGAGAGGCATACCGGAGCCGGACTTTCGTTGGAAGAAATCATTCGCCAGCAACTACCTGTTCCGCATCGTGAAATGCTGCCGGTGAGTATGGAAGAGCAGGTCATCTGCTTCGCCGATAAATTCTATTCTAAAACTCATCTTGACAGAGAGAAAACAGTAGATGGTGCGCGGAAGAGTCTGTTAAAATACGGCGAAGAGGGTTTAAGGCGCTTTAATCACTGGTGTGAACTCTTTCTATAGCACTAAAAAATAATTAAAAAGGGGGATTCAGATGTATAATTGGTGAAGATTGTGTACTTTTGCCCCTTCAAGCGTAAACTATTAGTTAATGGCGCCATTGAAAGCAAATACATTAATATCATTCATACTACTGTTTGTCTTACTGATGCTCCCTGATGAGGCGCTGTCTCAGCATCGCCGAAACAGAGGAGTGGAAGGAGGAAGAGAGAATTTTAATCCTCCGACGGCTCTGAATACAGACTCTTTGGGGACTGATTCGGT
>CAVCAX010000233.1:7402-14411 GCA_963599995.1 Coprobacillus sp. CAG:698 | reverse complement strand
TTGGATGCGCCGGTTATTTATTCGGCAAATGACTCGATCGTTTTTGAGGAAGGCGGATATGCGCATCTTTATGGAGATGGAAAGGTAAATTATCAAAGTATAGAATTGGGGGCGCAGATCATTACCATGAATATGGACAGCAGTACGGTATTTGCCCGTGGTGTGACAGACTCGTTGGGAGTGGAAACCGGAAAACCCGTTTTTAAAGACGGTGATACTTCTTATGATACTGAAGCAATCCGGTATAACTTCAAAAGCAAAAAGGGATATATCAATAATGTTGTCAGTCAGCAGGGAGAAGGATACGTCACCGGCAATAATGCCAAGAAAGGGGCGGATGACGAGCTTTTTATGCAGAATGGCAAGTATACGACTTGCGATCACCATGATCATCCTCACTTCTATCTGCAATTGACAAAGGCAAAAGTCCGCCCGAAAAAGAACGTGGTGACAGGACCGGCTTATCTGGTAGTAGAGGATGTACCTTTACCATTGGCCGTACCCTTTTTCTTCTTCCCGTTTTCCAGCAGCTATTCTTCCGGTTTTGTTATGCCTACCTATATGGACGATTCTTCGCGTGGGTTTGGTCTGGCAGATGGAGGTTATTATTTTGCCATCAGTGACATGATGGATTTGAAGGCCACGGGAGATATTTTCACGAAGGGGTCGTGGAGATTGGGGATAGAGACGAATTACAATAGGCGTTATAAGTATTCCGGGTCTTTGAAGGCTGACTATCAGGTGACAAAAACGGGAGACAAGAATATGCCGGACTATTCGGTTGCTAAAGATTTTAAAATAATATGGAATCACCGGCAAGATTCTAAGGCAAATCCGAATTCAACTTTTTCGGCTAATGTGAATTTTGCAACCAGCAGTTATGAGCGTACCAACATTGGTAATTTATATAATTCACAGTTGTTGACACAGAATACCAAGACATCCAGTATCAGCTACTCGCGTACTTTCTCGGATATCGGTCTGACACTTTCGGGGACAACCAACATTTCGCAGACGATGAAAGACTCTTCTGTTGCAATAACATTGCCCGATCTTAATATCAACCTGACCCGCCGCTTCCCTTTTAAAAGAAAAAAGGCTGTCGGTGCGGAACGTTGGTACGAAAAGATTTCATTTCAGTATACCGGCCGTCTGACAAACAGCATCAAGACCAAAGATAATCTGCTGTTCAAATCAAATCTGATAAAAGACTGGAAGAATGCCATGCAGCATCAGATTCCGGTAAGTGCTACCTTTACTCTCTTTAAGTATTTCAATCTGACTCCGACATTTAATTATACAGAGCGTTGGTATACGAATAAGACGGAAAATTATTACGATGAAGAGAAACGGCAGTGGGTGGCGACGGATACTATCTATGGCTTTAACCGTGTGTCCAATTATAATTTCTCATTGGGGTTGAGTACGAAACTTTATGGTATGTATAAACCTCTTTTCATGAAGAAAAAAGAGATACAGATTCGTCACGTGGTAACTCCGCAGATAAGTGTAAGCGGGGCGCCTGCGTTTAATAAATATTGGCAGGAACATGAAGACAAGGATGGTAATGTGTACTATTTTTCACCCTATACCAGTCAGCCGTTCGGCACGGCACCACGTGAAAAGACGGGGTCGGTGACTTTCGATCTTTCCAATAATATTGAGATGAAATATCGGAACAGGAAAGACTCTCTTACAAAAATTAGTCTGATTGATGAACTGGGTGCTTCTCTTTCCTATAACATGGCGGCCAAAAAGCAGCCGTGGAGCGATCTTGCTTTGCGATTGCGCTTGAAATTGACCAAAAAGTATACGTTCAATCTGAATTCCCGCTTTGCTACTTATGCCTATACGTTCGACAAGAATGGTAGTGTGATTACGGGAGATCGTACAGAATGGTCTTATGGGCGTTTCGGACGTTTCTCAGGATGGGGATCTTCCTTTAACTATACCTTTAACAATGAGACTTGGAAGAAATGGTTCGGTCCGAAAGAGGATAAAGACAAGGACAAGGATCAGGAAGGGGAAGATGGTGAAGATACGGCGGATACCGGCAGCGGTTCCGGAACGAATTCGAAAACAGTGGAAAAGGCACAATCCGATGCGGACGGTTATCAGGTATTTAGTATGCCGTGGTCGCTGAGTGTGAACTATTCGTTTAATATCAGTGAAGATAGAAGTAAGCCCATTAACATACATTCGATGCGCTATCCTTTCTCTTATACGCACAACCTCAATGCTTCCGGCAATGTGAAGCTCTCGAATAGATGGCAAGTGTCTTTCAGTACCGGTTATGATTTTCAAGCGAAAGAGGTTACTCAGACATCGATGACTATCACACGCGATTTACACTGTTTCGGTATGTCGGCCAGTCTTTCGCCTTTCGGACGTTGGAAATATTATAATTTCAAAATTAGTGCCAATGCCAGTATCCTGCAGGATTTGAAGTGGGAGCAGAGAAGTCAGACTCAGAGCAATATACAATGGTATTAAAAGAGGGGGGTGTCAAAATGCCCTTTTCAAAGAATTCACTTCTGCTACAATCATTTGTGGCAGGGGATTCCTAAATTTTGCTCATTTTGACACCCTCTTGTTGGTAGTGGAGATTCCTTTTTGGTTTCTCTTTTTTCAGAAGATGATTTCTTTTTCTCCGTGCTCTCTCAGGTAGGCATTGGTCTTACTGAAATGTTTGTTCCCGAAAAAACCGTTGTAGGCGGACAGAGGTGAGGGGTGTGCCGAACTGAGTACAAGATGCTTGTTGCGGTCTATGAATGCTCCCTTACGTTGTGCGTAGCCTCCCCAAAGGATAAATACAAGGTGTTCCCGTTCTTCTGCCAGTGCGCGGATGGCTGCATCGGTAAACTCCTCCCATCCCCGGCGTTGGTGTGAGCCGGCCTGATGGGCACGTACGGTTAATGTGGCGTTGAGTAATAATACACCTTGTTCGGCCCAACGGGTCAGATTTCCACTTGCCGGTGTTTCTGTTCCCAAGTCGTCTTTTATCTCTTTAAATATATTGACCAATGACGGCGGGAAAGGAACTCCGTCGTTTACCGAGAAACAGAGACCGTGTGCCTGTCCCGGCCCGTGATAAGGATCTTGCCCGATAATGACAACTTTTACTTTGTCGAAAGGGCATAGATTGAAAGCGTTGAATATCAGTTTTCCGGGAGGATAGACAGTATATTGTCTATATTCGTTTCTGACAAATTCCGTCAGTGTACGGAAGTACTCTTTGTCAAATTCCGGTTGCAGATGAACTTTCCAGCTTTCTTCTATTTGTACGTTCATGGTATCTATATTATATAAGGTGGATGTTGAGCGCTTCGCATTCTTTTCTCATCTCCTCCGGCCAGATGCTTGCTTGAATCTCTCCGATGTGAGCTTTTCGCAAGTAATACATACAGAGACGCGACTGTCCGATACCTCCTCCGATAGACAGAGGCAGTGTGTCGTCCAGCAGGCGTTTGTGGAAATAGAGTTCCAGACGTTGTTCCTGTTTCGCCTCTTTCACCTGACGTAGCAAGGCCTCTTTGTTGACGCGGATACCCATGGACGAAAGCTCGATGGAACGTTGCAATACGTCGTCCCATAAAAGAAGGTCGCCGTTCAGACCGGGTAAATCATTGAGTCCTTTGGTTGTATAGTCATCGTAGTCCGGAGCACGTCCGTCGTGCCGCTTGCCGTCACTGAGCCGGCAACCGATACCGATAATGAATACGGCGCCATATTTCTGACAGATGGCGTGTTCGCGGCATTTGGGTTCTAATGCCGGATATAACTGGCGAAGCTCTTCTGCGTGGATGAAGTGTAATTTTTGCGGCAGGCAGGGTTTTATCTGCGGATACATTTCATACACCATGTATTCTGTACGTATCATAGCGGCATAAATGCGGTTTACGATCTCTTTGAGGAACTCCACATTGCGCTCTTCTGCCGTCATTACGCGCTCCCAGTCCCATTGATCCACGTACAGCGAGTGCAGGTTACCCAACTCTTCATCCGAACGGATGGCATTCATATCGGTATAAATTCCATATCCCGGTTCAATATGATAATCGGCAAGCGTCAATCTTTTCCATTTGGCCAGTGAATGTACAACTTCTGCCTGTGCGTCCCCAAGATCTTTGATGGGGAAGGATACCGGACGTTCTACACCGTTAAGGTCGTCATTGATACCCATACCTTTGAGTACAAAAAGAGGGGCTGTGACACGACGCAGACGTAGTTCCGATGACAGATTCATCTGAAAGAACTCTTTGATCTGTTTGATACCGAGTTCTGTCTGCTTTAGGTCGAGAAGGGGTTTATAATTCTGAGGTTTTATAAGATAACTCATAGGTTTATTATATGTTGATTGTCGGCAAAGGTAGGAAAAATATTAATATGTGTATTGTCTTTCGTCTGAAATAATGTCAATATGATAAAGATTTCGTTGAAGTAGGTTTCAAAATAACATCTCGTAGAATGGGAAATTAAAGATTGTATTAACAAAAATGGTAGAAAGATTAGGAAGATAAGAAGTTTTTATCTATTTTTGTCGTCGCAAAACCGGCCCTGTAGTTCAACGAATAGAATGTAGGTTTCCGGTACCTAAGATAAGGGTTTGATTCCCTTCGGGGCTACTACAGATGAACGCTTATAATCTTCGGATTATAAGCGTTTCTTTATTAAATGCCTGTTGGCTTGGAATCTCGCGTACTGAAAATCCCTTTTTCTTATTATAACAGGCTGCTTGTGAAAGTCTCCCATCCATCACAGAGGGCTTGCATAGAGGGGTAGAGGGCATTTGCTCCGGCATCTTGCAATACTTTATTGTCTAATGGTCCGGTGTTGACGGCTATGGTGAAAATCCCTGCGGCTACACCCGCTTGCACTCCGAGCGGTGCGTTTTCTATGACTACAGCTTCGTTTGCTTTGAATCCTCCTTTCTCAAGTGCCATCAGATAGGGTTCAGGATTGGGTTTCCCATGTTTTACATCAAATGCAGTCACCATCAGTTCGCGGTGAAACATACCGGGGAAGCTATGCTCCAAACGGTCGAGCAGGGAGCGTTGTCCGGAGCCGGTGACCACCATCGGTGTCAGTCCGGAGGCTTTTATTTTTTGCAGCAGTTCCCAAGCGCCGGGCATCGGTTTCGGTTCGGGGAATTTATTGAATTCTTCGCTCTTCTCGTGATAGATGTTTTCTATTTCTTCGGGCGTTGCTTCCCGTCCCAATTGGCGTTGGCTTACAATGTTGATGGTACCGGCTCCTGTACGCCCTTCATGCAGATAGGCTTCTTCACGGCTGAGATTCAGGCCGTGGGCTTGCATCACTTTGTGCCATGCTTCTGCATGATAAGGCATGGAGTTGAACAATACGCCGTCCATGTCGAACAGTACGGCTTTTAAGTGTATTTCTTTTTGATACATTTCTTTATTATATTAAGAATAGGTTTGAATTCTTTATGAAAAAACTCAGTAAGGAGTCATTCTGACTCTGAATTTTTGCACAAAGTTACGATTTTTTTGCTAATCCGGATATAATGTGTATTTTTGTAGTGAAAACAAGAGATTTGTAATCCATGAAAAAGCAACTTCTTGCACCGTTATTACTACTGCTTTGGGCTGCGTGTTCCGGCTCGGCAGAGAGTCCTGTAATTGAAATTACGGGTATCTTTATTGAAGGTGATATAAAGGATTATAGTGAGGACATGGCTTCCATACCCTCATTGAAAGTGGGCGATGAGGTAACAGTCTCTCTGATGCTGGATGGTAATGGAGAGGATTTGAATACATTCATCGTGAAAGAAGACCGGCAGCAATTGGGCATCAAGGATTTTGATTTGCCGGATGGAGTGTCTTCTGATAAGAATTTCACAAGACCCGAGGAGGGGATTATCAAGTTTGAAGATGGCGTACGGAATACCGTGTTGAAAGTGAAGATGCGTGTGCAGACCGTGGCTGATGCCGATGCCATACTCTCTTTCTACCTCTCTTCGAAAGCGGAATGTGAAAGTGCGCAAGAAAAAATTGAATTGAAGACAGAAGATAAAGAGTGAGACCGGTCTTATCTTGCTCTGTAATAAAAGCATAAGAGAGTGCCAAAGCTCTCTTGTCTGCAAAATCGCCCCTGTTACAGATAAATCCGTAACAGGGGCGATTTTATTTTTTTCAAGCGTTTGGTGTCCTTCCCGGGCACTTATAATTCCAGCTTTTTCGCTACAAACTCCTCTATAAACCTCACAGTAGCGTCGATGCCCAATGCAGAAGAGTCGATGCAAAGGTGGTAGGTAGCTGCTGCTCCCCAAGTCTTGTAGCTGTAATAATTATAGTATTCCGAACGTTTCTTATCCGCTTTTTCCATCATTTCTTCCGCATCTTCTTCACTGATTTTATGTATGTTCCGAAGACGTTTGATGCGATCTTCCTTTGATGCGGATATAAAGATGTTGACACAACGCGGATGATCCCGCAGAATGTAATCGGCACAGCGTCCTACAAACAGGCAGGATTTTGTAGCAGCCAGGTTACGGATAACGTCGCTTTGGATTTTGAAAAGGGCATCATTGCTCAAGCAATTCGTACAAGGTACAGCTCCGTCACTGATAAAAGGGAAGCGCATGCCGAACAATCCGCCGATAATGCCTTGAGACGCTTTTTCGTCGGCTTTTTCGAAAAACTCCTTGCACAGTCCGCTCTCTTCCGACGCAAGATTTATCAACTCTTTATCATAAAAGTCGATTCCCAGACGGGCAGCCAGCTTCTCGCCTATTTCTTTCCCGCCGCTTCCCAACTGGCGACCGACATTAATAACATAATTACCTTTCATAATATATTTATGGTTAATGATGAGACAACTTGTGAAGGTGTGTCAATCGAAGCAAACATACGGATTATTTCTGAAAAAAGCAAACTGTGGCATTATCCGTTGGCATTTTTATGAAACTGACGAAACTGCCACCAAAGCATAAGGCCGGAAACGATACTTGCTGCCAGATCGGATGCCGGCATACTGACCCATACTC
>CAVCAX010000233.1:2626-7392 GCA_963599995.1 Coprobacillus sp. CAG:698 | reverse complement strand
ATACTCCTGTCTGCCCATAGAAATGGGGCAAGATAAACAGGCAAGGGACAAGAAACAGCATCTGTCGGGTAAGTGACAGGAATATGGCTTTACCGGCCATTCCTATACTCTGAAAGAAATTGGATGCAACCATCTGGAATCCGACAATGGGGAAAAACATTACTACGATGCGATAACCTTCTGCCGAAAGGCGTATCAACTCAGCATCCGACGTAAATATGGATACAATCAGTTCGGGAATAAATACCCCCAATAAAAAACCGGTGGTAGTAACAATGGTCGCTCCGATAATAGTCAGTTTCAGCACCCGGGTGACGCGGGAATACTGACGGGCGCCGAAGTTGTAACCGGCAATGGGCTGCATTCCCTGATTCAACCCCAGTACAATCATCACAAAAACGAACACGAGCCGGTTGACGATGCCGAAAGCACCGATAGCAAGATCTCCTCCATAACGTTTCAACCCTTGGTTGATCAGAATCACGATGAAACAGGAAGCGAGGTTCATTAAGAAAGGAGACATGCCGATAGCCAACGAATCGAATACGATCTTACGTTTCAAGCGAAAAATTCCCCGATGGAAATGTAGCAGTTCTTCTTTATTACTGAATAACTTGAATTGCCATATCAGTGCGATAATCTGTGCCGCAATGGTGGCAATGGCCGCTCCGCGGATTCCCCAATCGAAGACAAAAATAAACAGCGGATCGAGTATCGTGTTAATCACCACCGTAGCAATCGTCGCATACATTGCTCTTTGAGGATGGCCGGCAGAACGAAGCACGGCATTCAGTCCTAAATAAAGATGGGTAACGACATTCCCCAACAGAATCACTTTCATGTAGTCGCGGGCATAACCGATAGTGGCCTCGCTTCCGCCAAAAAAATAGAGAATGGGATCGAGAAACAGAAGGGTAAGGACAGTAAACGCCAGACCGATAATAATATTCAGTACCAAAACATTGCCAAGAATCCGTTGGGCCGTGTCATAATCCTTCTGACCGAGTTTTACAGACACCAAGGTAGCAGCTCCTACTCCTACCAGCGAACCGAATGCGGCGGCAAGATTCATCAACGGGAAAGTCAGCGCCAGACCGGAGATTGCCATGCGTCCCACGCCATGCCCGATGAAAATACTGTCCACCATATTATAAAGAGAAGATGCCGTCATGGCAATGATAGCCGGTACCGCATATTGTATCAAAAGCTTTCCAATCTTTTCCGTCCCCAACGCTGTGGGGCGCTTCTGTCCTGTAGTCATACTCCTCCTTTTTGTTTTGAGGGTGCAAAATTAGTGTTTTTCCAAGAACCCGGCAAATGAAAAGCCACTTTAATTTCCCTCTTTATTACCGGTCATTCCCCTGTCACAATCTACCCTTTAGGCAAATTAGAGGGCTATTCATGCCGTAATATTAAAAATGTTTCGTATTTTTGCCACCAAATATAGAGTTAATACGTAACGAAATGAACCTATTAGAACTAAGTGAACAGGAAATCATCCGACGCAACAGTCTGAATGAGCTTCGCGCGATGGGTATTGAACCTTATCCCGCAGCAGAGTATGTAACCAATGCTTTCTCTACAGATATAAAAAAGGAATTCAAAGATGAAGACGAACCCCGTATGGTATCCATTGCAGGGCGTATGATGAGCCGCCGTGTGATGGGCAAGGCGTCTTTCATTGAATTGCAGGATTCCAAAGGGCGTATCCAAGTGTATATTACCCGTGACGATATCTGCCCGGGAGAAGACAAAGAAATGTACAACACTGTATTCAAACGCCTGCTCGACTTAGGTGATTTCATCGGCATCGAAGGCTTTGTATTCCGTACACAGATGGGTGAAATCAGTATTCACGCCAAGAAACTTACCGTATTGTCAAAGTCTATCAAGCCGTTGCCGATTGTAAAATACAAAGACGGTGTGGCATACGACTCTTTTGAAGATCCCGAATTGCGTTACCGCCAGCGTTATGTCGATTTGGCCGTGAACGAACGCGTTAAAGATATATTTATCAAACGTACCAAAGTATACAACTCCATGCGCGAGTACTTCAATGAGAAAGGATACATCGAGGTGGAGACTCCGATTTTGCAGGCTATCCCCGGTGGTGCTGCTGCACGTCCGTTCATTACACATCACAATGCGCTCGATATACCATTGTATATGCGTATCGCCAGTGAGTTGTATCTGAAACGCTTGATCGTAGGAGGTTTTGAAGGGGTATACGAAATCGGAAAGAACTTCCGTAACGAAGGAATGGACCGTACACACAACCCCGAATTCACCTGTATGGAAATATACGTTGCCTACAAAGACTACAACTGGATGATGACATTTACAGAAAACATGATTGAGAAAATCTGTATGGATGTGAACGGCACTACCGAAGTTAAAGTAGGCGACAACACGATCAGCTTCAAAGCACCGTTCAAACGCGTCACCATGCTCGATTCCATCAAAGAGTTTACCGGATATGACTTGAGCGGAAAAAGCGAGAGCGATATACGTGAAATCTGCCGGAAGCTGAATATGGAAATCGATGACACCATGGGTAAGGGTAAGTTGATCGATGAAATCTTCGGCGAATTCTGTGAAGGCAATTACATACAGCCGACATTCATAACTGATTATCCGATTGAAATGTCACCGCTGACCAAGCGTCATCGTGATAATCCGGAACTGACCGAACGCTTTGAGTTGATGGTGAACGGGAAAGAGTTGTGTAACGCTTATTCTGAGTTGAACGACCCCATCGACCAGTTGGAACGTTTTGAAGAGCAAATGCGACTGAGCGAAAAAGGGGATGATGAAGCTATGATTATCGACAAGGACTTTATACGTGCATTGGAATACGGTATGCCTCCGACATCGGGTATGGGTATCGGTATGGACCGTCTGACAATGTTGATGACCGGAGAAACAACGATTCAGGAAGTGCTGTTCTTTCCGCAAATGCGCCCGGAGAAGGTTGTCAAGAAGGATGCCGTTGCCAAATACACAGAACTGGGTATTCCGGAAGACTGGGTACCGGTAATTCAGAAAGCCGGCTATAATCTGGTAGAAGACATGAAAGGGGTAAACCCGCAGAAGTTACATCAAGAGATTTGCGGACTCAACAAGAAGTATAAGTTGGAGCTCGCCAACCCCTCTGTAAATGATGTAACCGAATGGATGCAGAAAATCAATTAAAAAAGAGAAATTAAGAATTAAAGGGTTGGGAGAAGCGGTTCTCGCTTTCTCCCCTTTAATTTTTAATTTTAAATCTTTAATTTCATATATATGAAACTACCCGGTAAGATAGCGATAATGGGCGGCGGAAGTTGGGCCACAGCCATTGCCAAAATGTTCCTTGCACAAGAGGAGTCCATCAATTGGTATATGCGCCGTGACGATCGTATAGCCGACTTCAAACGTTTAGGACACAACCCGGCTTACCTCACAGGTGTAAAGTTCGACATAAAGCGTATCAACTTCAGCTCGAATATCAATGACATCGTAAAGGAGTCGGATATGCTCGTCTTCGTCACCCCTTCTCCTTACTTGAAGGCTCATCTTAAAAAGCTAAAGACACGCATACGAGACAAATTCATTATTACTGCCATCAAGGGAATTGTACCCGATGACAATCTTATTGTATCAGAATATTTCACCAAAGAATATGGCGTACCTCCCGAGAACATTGCTGTCCTGGCAGGGCCTTGCCACGCGGAGGAAGTAGCCTTGGAGCGCCTGTCATACCTCACCATCGCTTGTCCTGATAAGGATAAAGCCCGCCTTTTCGCCCGCAGATTGGGAAGCAGCTTTATAAAGACTTCCGTCAGTGATGATGTCGTAGGTATTGAATACAGTTCTGTCTTGAAAAACGTATATTCGATTGCCGCCGGCATTTGCAGCGGCTTGAAATATGGCGATAACTTCCAGGCTGTACTCATCTCCAACGCAATACAGGAAATGAGACGTTTTCTGGATACCGTACATCCCTTGAACAGAAACGTGGATGAGTCTGTTTATTTGGGAGACCTGTTGGTAACCGGATATTCCAACTTTAGTAGGAATCGTACATTCGGTACCATGATCGGTAAAGGATATTCGGTAAAAAGCGCACAGATAGAGATGGAAATGATTGCGGAAGGATACTATGGTACAAAATGTATCAAAGAGATCAACAAGCATTATCATGTTAATATGCCGATACTCGATGCCGTTTACAACATCTTGTATGAACGCATATCACCGATGATTGAGATAAAATTACTCACTGATTCATTCAGATGAGAAATGCGATGGAACAATCCAGCAACTGAGTAGTCAAATGATTAACTACTAAAAACTTATATAATATGATTAGTTTGAACATTGAAAAAACGTTGGGATTCATCTCAAAAGAAACAGTTTTCGCTTACGAAGCTCGAGTGAAAGCAGCACAGGAGGCATTGGAAAACGGTACCGGCAAGGGAAACGATTTTCTGGGGTGGCTGCATCTGCCTTCTTCTATCACTCCGGAACATCTGGCCGACCTTAAGGCTACTGCACAAGTTCTTCGTGATAACTGTGAAGTAGTTATCGTAGCCGGCATCGGTGGAAGTTATCTGGGTGCACGTGCAGTGATTGAGGCATTATCAAACAGTTTCGTTTGGCTGCAAGATAAGAAAACAGCACCGGTTATTATTTATGCCGGACATAATATTGGCGAAGATTATCTGTATGAGCTCACCGAGTATCTGAAAGATAAGAAGTTCGGTGTTATCAATATTTCCAAATCC
>CAVCAX010000233.1:0-2597 GCA_963599995.1 Coprobacillus sp. CAG:698 | reverse complement strand
CACCGAGACTGCTCTTGCATTCCGTCTGTTGAAAAAACAGTGTGAAAATCAACGCGGCAAAGATATGGCCAAGAAAGTGATCGTTGCCGTAACCGATGCACGGAAAGGCGCAGCGCGTGTTACTGCCGACAAAGAAGGATACAAATCATTCATTATCCCCGACAATGTGGGGGGCCGTTTCTCTGTACTTACTCCGGTAGGCTTATTGCCCATTGTTGTGGCCGGGTTCGATATTGAAAAACTGGTTGCCGGTGCAGCCTATATGGAAAAAGCTTGCGGTGCGGATGTACCTTTCGCTGAAAACCCCGCAGCCATTTATGCAGCTACACGCAATGAATTGTATAAAGAGGGCAAAAAAATCGAGATTCTGGTGAACTTCAATCCGAAACTACATTATGTAAGCGAGTGGTGGAAGCAACTATATGGAGAATCTGAAGGAAAAGACAACAAAGGTATATTCCCGGCTGCTGTAGATTTCTCTACCGACCTGCATTCCATGGGACAGTGGATTCAAGAAGGAGAACGCACAATTTTCGAAACCGTAATCTCCGTGGAAAAGGTAAATCATAAATTGGAAGTACCTTCGGATGAAGCCAATTTGGATGGATTAAACTTCCTGGCAGGTAAACGTGTGGACGAAGTTAATAAAATGGCAGAATTGGGAACGCAACTGGCCCATGTGGATGGTGGTGTACCTAATATGCGTATTGTGCTTCCCGAACTGAGCGAATACTACATAGGTGGTCTGCTTTATTTCTTTGAGAAAGCTTGTGGAATCAGCGGTTATCTGCTGGGTGTCAATCCGTTCAACCAACCGGGTGTGGAAGCATACAAAAAGAATATGTTTGCTTTGCTCAACAAACCGGGATATGAGGAAGAGTCAAAGGCAATATTGGCCAAGCTGTAAGCAGAAGTAAAATAGAGACTATAATAATAAGAGCGTACATCTTGAATCATTTCAAAGTGTACGCTCTTATTTTTTATAATGAATGTATGCGTGGCAGGCTACATCATTAGAAGCAATATCATTTGCCCCGCCAGAATACGCAGGAACATTGTCAGCGGATATACTGTTGAGTATCCTACGGCCGGTGCATCGTTGTTGGAAGCCTGAGTAGAGTAGGCCAATGCTGGGGGGTCGGTATTACTACCGGCAATAAGTCCCATCAGGGTGAAATAGTTCACCTTATAATACAGGCGTGCGATCGCACCGATAATCAATAATGGGATAACTGTGATGAGGAAACCATAACCTACGTACAGCAAACCGTCTCCTTCGACCACCGTGTGTACGAAGTTTGCTCCCGCCTCGATGCCGACACTTGCAAGAAACAGTACGATTCCTATCTCACGCAACATCAGATTGGCACTCATCGTTGTGTAAGTGACCAGGTGAAGTTTATATCCGAAACGTCCTATCAAGATGGCTACCACCAGCGGACCGCCAGCCAGACCTAACTTGACCGGAGTAGGCATACCGGGGAACGCAATGGGCAAACTCCCTAGAAGAATTCCTAAAAAGATGCCGACAAAGATCGTGATGATATTCGGGTGGTCGAGACGTTTCAGAGAATTACCCAATACATTGGCAACGCGTTCTACCGCATCCTGCTGTCCTACCACCATCACCCGGTCGCCCACTTGCAGGGTCAGGTGCGGGTCGGCAAACAGGTCCATTCCCGAACGGTTGACACGTGTGACATTGACGCCGTACATACCGCGGAAATGCATATCTCCCAATTTCTTTCCGTTAATCTCCGATTTGGTGATCAGGATACGGCGTGATACCATCGGCATATCCTGTTTTTCCCAATCCACTTGTACTTCTTTTCCTATGAAAGCGATGATGGCTTCTGCATCTTCCTCCGAACAGACGATGAATACCTGGTCGCCTATATGAAAGAGAGTGTCATGGCTGGGGATGTTGACATGGCCTTCGTGGCGGATACGCGAACAGACAAAAGAACGTCCGAGGAAGTCCTTTACTTGAACCAGTGTTTTACCACAGATCGATTCATTGCGTACTTCGAGGCTCATCAAATGCGGTTTGTGTTTCAGGTGTTCTGCATCCTGATCTTGGAGTTCTTCTTCCTCTTTGGCCAGGTTTACACGGAAAATGTAACGGATGGCAATGATAGAACCGATAATGCCGACTACACCTAACGGATAGGCACATGCATATCCCAAGGCAATCTGTGGACCATTGTAGTTGAGCTGCGTCAGTGCTTCCTGAGCGGCACCGAGTCCCGGGGTATTGGTAACGGCACCATACAGGATACCTACCATCATCGGCAAATCAACACGGCCGTTGGCAATGAAATAGATGCTCAGTGCTACGGCGATGTTCAATACTACAATTCCTACGGCGAGCAGATTAAGGGTCATCCCCCCTTTCTTGAACGAAGAGAAGAAACTGGGCCCAACCTGAAGGCCGATACAGAACACGAACAATATCAATCCGAACTCACGGATGAAATGCAGAATGTGTGTGTCGCCGGTAAACCCGAAGTGTCCCATCAGAATACCGATGAACAGAACAAAGGTGACTCCCAATGATACTCCGAAGATTTTAATCTTCCCCAAGAGTACTCCAGCGG
>CAVCAX010000232.1:3785-4232 GCA_963599995.1 Coprobacillus sp. CAG:698 | reverse complement strand
TCCATAAAGCCTATCGCCTTATATCCCTCTCTGCTTATTTGCGCCACTTCGGCCTCTATGCTCTCTATGGAACGGAAAGAGATGAAAGGCTTTTTGCCATGCTCTTTCCGGTATTCTATTTCACGGGCGAAAGTAAGCGAACTCGGCACACAATAAATGCAATTGAACGGGCAATTGCGGGAGGTAACCATTGTGGTATAAGGTCCAACCTTCAATTTGGGGTTGAAGTATCTTCTATCTTGTATAAAATGACGTGCGGGGAAAGGCAATTCGTCCAGCTCTTTCATCAAAGGACGGGAAGGGTTGTTTTTTACTTTCCCATCTTTCAGGTAGGAAATACCGGCAATGGAGGTCCAGTCTGCATTTTCTGTAATTGCTTTAGTGAGCTCCAAGACGGTCTGTTCCGGTTCTCCGCGTACGACGATGTCTTTCTCTCCGACCAGGCAT
>CAVCAX010000232.1:0-3775 GCA_963599995.1 Coprobacillus sp. CAG:698 | reverse complement strand
AGGAAGTCGGAAAAGGCTTCACGAGACTCGCGTTTATAAACAAAGTCGCGATAATTGATATCATTGAATCCCTCTTTCTCCAAAAGGGCAACAACGGTCAGTTCGTAAATGTTAGGTGCAAGATATACCACACGGGTACAACCGGCGGTACGTTCTGCCGGATTTTTTTTGTCGAGTACAGGGGGTATTAAAAAAGTTAGTTTCATGCCTTCTTCCTTATTTGATTTCAAATCGAATCTCCCTTATTTATATGTAGCTCTCCACGCAACCGCTTTTCGCCCGGTACGCAAAATAAGGAAGCTGTCAAAACTATTAACGCACAAAGCAGCCCTGTATTGCTTAAAGTAAGATAATATGTGAGAATATTAATGAGAAGTGCAACTTCCAATATCAACAGACGGATGCTGCTCCAGTCGAAGTACAGTTTCAACGCTTCCGGGAAAGAGACCACATCTATCTTTTTGAGCAGAATCCATGAAAACAGCTTTAATGCCAGAGGAACACAAGAGGCTGCTGCCAGAATGCCGACTGTTTCACTGATGTAAGATACCCGCACATTGTCGGCATAAAGTCCTGCCCACTCCATATCGCACTCACCTAAAATAATGACAAGAATGGGAAGTGCCCAGAACAGAGCATATTCTATTTTAAGTTTTAAGAGAGTCTTTTGTATAAGTTCTTCCATAATATATATCCTTTATTATACGGTCCGGTAAATCATTCTATACAGTTCCGGTAAATACCGTCCGGTTAACAATACTCCTGCCCAATGTCACCTCATCGGTATATTCCAACTCATCGCCTATGGAAACTCCACGTGCCAATACGCTGAGCCTGACCCCCGTCTTCTCCAGCTTGCGGTAAATGTAGAAGTTGGTCGTATCGCCTTCCATCGTGGTACTCAGGGCCAGTATCACCTCTTTTATTCCGCCTTCCGCTACCCGTTGCACCAGACTGTCTATTTGCAGGTCGCCCGGCCCTACCCCATCCATCGGAGAAATGACACCGCCCAGCACGTGATACAATCCGCGGAACTGCTGGGTGGCTTCCACAGCCATCACGTCACGGATGTTTTCTACCACGCAAACCGTAGAAGCGTCACGAGCGGGGTTCGCACAGATCTGACAGGTTTCCGTATCGGATATATTATGACATATACGGCAATATTTCACTTCGCGTTTCAGGGTGATAATTGAATTACCAAAGGCTTCGACCGTGGCATTGTCCTGCCGTAACAAGTGTAGTACCAGGCGCATGGCGGTTTTTCGTCCGATTCCGGGAAGTTTGGAGAATTCTCCGACTGCCTTTTCAAGCAGAACGGATGGATATTGTTGGTTCATATATATTTCTAACTCGGTTCTGTAATTCAGCGCAAATATACTCATTATTTATAGATAGAAAATAAATTGCAAAATAAATCGTATCTTTGCGGCCGTTATGAGAATACTGGTCACTATTATCTGCTATTTTGCAGCGCTGCTTTTGATTGCCAGGCTCACTGGCAGAGGAAAGAAAAGCGGTTCGGATGCTGCATTCTTCCGGGGAGAGAACCGGTCGCCATGGTACGTTGTTTCTTTTGGAATGATTGGGGCCAGTATATCGGGAGTGACGTTTGTTTCCGTGCCAGGAATGGTGCGAAGCATGGATATGACTTATATGCAAACGGTCTTCGGATTCTTTTTCGGCTATATGGCAGTGGCACATGTCTTGCTTCCGATGTACTACCGGCTCAATCTGACAAGTATTTACAGTTATCTCGGCACTCGGATCGGTGCACGGACATATCGTACAGGCGCTTTCTTTTTTCTGCTTTCGCGTATGCTCGGCACGGCTGCCAAGCTCTATCTGGTTTGCCTTATTCTCCATACGTATGTATTTGGCCACATGGGAGTACCTTTCTGGGCGATTGCTGCCGGTTCGGTAGCGCTGGTATGGATTTACACCCACAAAAGTGGTATTAAGACTATTGTTTGGACTGATACACTACAAACATTCTGTCTGATAGCGGCACTGATTTCCATCATTTACTTTACGATACAGAGGCTGGATATGGGAGACGGAGGAATTATGACGATGATTACCGATAGTCCGCACAGCCGCATATTCGTATTTGATGACTGGATGTCGAAACAAAACTTCTTCAAGCAGTTCTTAAGCGGTATTTTCATTGTAATCGTGATGACGGGGTTGGATCAGGATATGATGCAGAAGAATCTTTCTTGCAAGAATCTACGTGAAGCGCAGAAGAACATGTATTGTTACGGATTTTCTTTCATTCCGCTGAATTTTCTGTTTCTGTGCTTGGGCATACTATTGTTGGCGTTGGCCGGACAAATGAATCTGACGCTTCCCGAGATGAACGATGACATTCTTCCCATGTTTGCCACCCAAGGCTATTTGGGGCAAACCGTACTCGTATTGTTCACCATCGGCATCATTGCCGCGGCATTCAGCAATTCCGATTCTGCACTGACGGCCATGACTACCAGCGTATGTGTGGATCTGCTCGGAACAGACAAGGAGGTGGAAGAGGTGGCGCTTCGCCGTCGCGGGAAAGTGCATATTATGCTATCCGTCATACTCGTTATTTTCATCTGTCTGGTAGAATCGCTGAAAAGCAAAAGTGTGCTTGATGCCATCTATATAATAGCGTCTTACACTTATGGTCCGTTGTTGGGTATGTTTGCTTTCGGCCTGTTTACCCGGCGTGGAACCCGAGATCGCTGGGTACCGTTCATAGCTGTGGCTTCTCCGCTGATATGCTATGCACTCGATCGTCTTGTGATGCAGTGTTATGGATATAAGTTCGGCTATGAGTTGCTTATGCTGAACGGAATGCTTACTTTTGCAGGAATGTACGCATTATCATCAAAAAAAACAAAAAACAAAGAACATGGAAATATCAAACGCTGAATTTATCATCAGTAACACGGACGTGAAGAAATGTCCTGCGGGACGTTTTCCCGAATATGCTTTCATCGGCCGTTCTAATGTGGGCAAATCCAGCCTTATCAATATGCTGACCGGACGTAAAGGACTTGCCATGACATCGGCTACTCCCGGAAAGACAATGCTTATCAATCATTTTCTTATCAACAACAGTTGGTACATCGTTGATCTTCCGGGGTATGGCTATGCCCGCCGCGGCATGAAAGGCCAGGAACAGATACGTACCATCATCGAAGATTATATTCTGGAACGGGAACAGATGACCAACCTGTTTCTCTTGATAGACTCCCGGCTGGAACCGCAAAAGATCGACTTGGAATTTATGGAATGGCTGGGCGAAAACGGGATTCCTTTTTCTATCATATTTACAAAGGCCGACAAGCTGAAAGGCGGACGGTTGAAAATGAACATCAATGCCTATCTGAGAGAACTGCGCAAGCAGTGGGAAGAACTCCCCCCCTATTTCGTTTCATCATCGGAAGACCGGACAGGACGTAATGAAATATTGGATTATATCGAGAGTATCAATAAAGAAGTTAATTCAAAATAAAAAAAAGAACAATGAAGAAGTATGTTTTATCGCTGACAATCATGTCGGCTTTATTGCTCGTGACAACAAACATTCAAGCACAATCATGGGCCGATTTATTTAAAAAAGAAAATATAGAGAAAATAGTGAGTGCCGTAACCGGCAACAATACAATAGATATGACCGGTACATGGACCTACTCGGGTTCGGCCATAGAGTTTGAATCGGACAAAAAAAAACAAAAAGCCGGCGGTGCTGCAGCTGCTGCCGTTGCCGAGAACAAACTGAACGAACAGC
>CAVCAX010000231.1:0-6528 GCA_963599995.1 Coprobacillus sp. CAG:698 | reverse complement strand
GGAAGTTCTGACAACCAAAAGTGATGCATCGATGGACAACCAGAACCTCAACAACTGGAAAGTGGCGGATTTCAAGACCAACGGAACCCTTGAGAACTTCTTCAAGTATAGTTTCATTGGCATCAACCGGGCCAACGCTGTCATAAAAAACATACCCGGATGCAATTTCAATCAGGATTTGAAAAACCAATACTATGGTGAGGCGCATTTTCTACGAGCCTACAATTACTTTAATCTGGTCCGCAATTTCGGGCTTGTTCCCGTGCATAACTCGGTGGTGGAAACCCTTGACCAGACTTCCGCACCACTCGCCTCCAATCTTGATGAGTTGTATGACCTTATCTTAGGCGACTGTCGTAAAGCCATCGACTTGATGCCGGTTTACGAATCTCCACGAATGGGCCGTGCCGATAAGGTGGCAGCACAGGCACTTGCCGCAAAGGCATACTTATATGTGGCCTCAGCCAAAGAACATCAGGTAAAGCTTTATCGTGACATGCGCCGTGACACAAAGGTGATGTACGATAGCGCTGCGTATTATGCCAACCAAGTGATCAACGAACAGCAAGTTTACGGCTTTGAACCCAACCTGCTCGATATCTATGATGTTGAGAAAGCGAACGGACCGGAACACATTTTTATAATGGCGATGGACCGTAGCGGAACAAGCGAAGGTGAATACTCCAAAATCTCCAAAATGTTCATCCCCTACATTGACGGAGCAACTATCTATCTGAAACAAGGCGATACGGATGAATTTATCCCTTCACACGACGGATGGGGAGAATATCAGACAACATCAGCATTCTATAACTCTTTTGAAGAGAATGACAAACGTAAAACTCATCTCATTTGCGATAAAGTTTATAACGCCAACGGTGAGGTCAGCGCAAAGTATCCGGATAATTTCCAATACCCTTTCAGCCGGAAATACATCGATCCGAAATTTTCAGGAGACAAGACCAGCACGCGGCCCTTTCTCATCCGATACTCAGATGTAGCTCTGGTATATGCAGAAGCTGCCGGACCTAACGCACAGTCTTATCAACTGGTCAATTACATCCGCAACCGTGCCGGGTTGGCAAATCTCTCCCCCAATCTGTCTTTGGAACAGTTCCGGGAGGCTATATACAAGGAACGTTGTTTCGAACTTTCATACGAGGGCGACCACATGTATGATATTCGCAGATGGAACAGAATTGACCAGATACCTGCTGCTCGCGGCATGTCGGAAGACGATGTGACATTCTATCCGATTCCTCAAGCTGAAATAAACTTAAATGGTAGTCTAAGAAATTGATAACAACAATGAAAACGATCTATAAATTATTCGTTCTGGCTTGCTTTACAGCAGGCCTTCAATCCTGCCAAAAAGACTTGCAGGATGAAATAAACGACGGTAAGTGGAATCATGAACGTCAGATTCTCGATATTAAATTAGAGAACCAAATAGGTGTCGCTGAAATTGAAGTTGAAGATGCAACAAACGGTACCATCGAACTTTCGATAAATATCAATGCCGTGCCTGATCTTTCAAACATCAAAATCACCAATCTGCAACTCTCGTATCAAGCCACCTCATCGGTTACTGCCGGTGATGCCCTGAACTTCGAGAACCCTGAAAGAACCGCCAAGCTGTCTGTATTCTCAGCCACCGGTGAGTATCGCGACTATACCATACACGTCTCGGAATTCACAGAATCAGTCGAGGGTACATGGGCCATCCAGTCTTTGATGATATACGGAGGCACAGGACCCGAATACGGAGGTGGTGCTGTAATGGCGCTTACCGACAAACCGTGGTGTTGGAAAGAAAACGAAGGTCCTGCTTGTGAATACGACAACACATTGACATTCACCATGACAGGAGTATCGGAAGAGGGAAACACCAACGGAGTATGCATCAATAACGCCGGTGCCGATGGCAAATACGCCGACTTCACCTATATCGGAAACAATCCCGAAAATCCCAATCAGACGGTGGATTTGGATCATTTCTATCGTCAGATCCCAACCGGTGAAAGCAAATGGGAAAGAAACTATGCGGAAAATACAATCACCTTTACCGATAAGGATGGTCGTGTGACTGTCGGGCGTTTTGAAAGTGCCGGAACGGAAGATCTTGGTTATGGTCATTCATTCACTATCTCTGACAATGCCTTTACATTCACTCTTAACGGAACAGATGACTGGACTAATATTTATCAGGACTACGATAAGTTTGTCAAGAAGCCACGTAAGTATTGGATTTCAGTGAAAAAGAAGTAAGGCGTATTGGTTTTGAAGTTATAGATTAAGACTAATTATCCAAACAATATTAATACCGTGAATAAGGTTAAGATTGTTTTCAGGCTATTGATGACATTGGTTGGTTGCGGATTTTCGACATCCGCAACCGGTCAGGTCATTGTTTCTCTCGACAGTGTAACAGTAATCAGTCGAGGGTATGTGGGAAACGGTGTGCAATGGGATCCCTACTGTCTGGATTACGGACACGGCCGTTTTGAAATTTCGGACGAAGACATGGCTAAAATATATAATCGCCTTGATTTCATGAAGCCGGGATTGGTCAGAATGATGATTAATGCGTCTTCACTCACCGACAAGAGTGGTAATCCGGATTTCGGCCGTTACTATGACAGTGTAAAGCCTCTTCTCAAATATTGCCGGACACGTGGTGTCGGTGTAGTTTTCGGTGATTGGGGTGGTTCTCTCATCAACTGGAAGGATAAGCAAATCAACAAAAAAAACATTTCAAATGTGGTCGCGTTTGTCCGTTATCTACTCGATGAGAAGAAGATGGATTGCATACGTTATTTCAATTTTGTAAATGAGCCTAACGGCTATTGGTCTGCGGCAAACGGAGATTTTACTTTGTGGCAAGACGGCATGAAGATTATTCATGCTGAGATGAAGAAACAAGGCATCGCATCACACATTTCTCTGATCGGTCCGGATGCAGCTATCTGGACTAAAGACGAAACTTGGTGGATAGAACGCTCTGCATCGGAAATCGGTAATATGATTGGTCTTTACGATATACATACATATCCGTCAAAGTTTACTGTAAACACAAATCAATACCATGACATCATCAAGGCTTATCGTGATCGTGTACCTGCCGGACATAAGATTATCATGGGCGAAATAGGATTGAAATATGTTGCTCCGGAAGATAAAGCACTCAACGAGCTGAATATAGCACGGGCCAAAGCTACAGAACACGCCTCTATTGAGGACTCACAAATGTCCGTATATGATTTTTCTTATGGCATAGATATGGCGGATGCCCTCATTCAGACTCTTCATGCCGGTTATTCCGGCACTGTGGCCTGGATGCTTGACGATGCCATGCACAACAACGAAGCTCCTGACAAATTGAAAATATGGGGTTTCTGGAATATTTTCGGTGATGAGTTCTTTGGTTCCGAACAGGAAAAAGTTCGTCCTTGGTTTTATGCCTGGTCAATGCTTTGCAGCACGATTCCTCAAGGTTGCGAAATTTTAACAGCAAAATCCGACACACCTAAGGCAATAAAAAGTGCTCTCGCCCGTAAAAATGGAAAATATTCTCTCATACTGCTTAATATCACTGATGCAAACCTTAGAGTTACTATCAGCGGAACACCGTTTCCAAAGCTACCCGGTTGCAAGCTTTCTGTATATAGTGAACAGGCTTTGTGCAATCTCAAAGAGGAGTTGTCCGTTCCCGGAGAAAAAACAGTTGAGACTCCCAATACCGGTGACACCATTGATGTCCCGGCCAAGTCATTAGTAATTATCAGTAATATGTTCTAAAATATGAAATTGACAACATCGATACTTTCGGGAATGTGCTTCATCATGATGTTGACATCCTGCTCCAATTCTGAGACATTGAATTTTACTGTAACCGATGAGGTGATAAATTCATCATACATCGGTAATGGTGTTGAATGGGATCCATACGATGAAGCTCCAAGCTGGGGAGCTCCTATTTCGGAAGAAGACTGGACAAAGTTGTTCAATCGCCTTGACCACATGTGTCCCCAATATGTCCGCTGTATGATAAACAGTCCTTTTCGTTATTACGATGCAAAGACCGGAAAATATGATAAAGAATCCAACATGGAATCTATCGGCAGGCTTCTGCAGTATTGCACGGACAATGACATTACAGTAGTGTACGGAGAATATAATCCTCCGACTTGGGATATGAAAGATGATCCCAAATGGGTGGATATGTCGGTGGACTATCTCAATATGCTGGTAAATGAGAAAGGATTTTCGTGTATCAAGTATTTTGTGATTTTCAACGAACCCGATGGTGATTGGGCTTCGACAAATGGAGATTTCAATTTCTGGCGTTCTATGGCTGAAAAATTCCATCATAAAATGTCACAATATCCCGACCTGTTGAATAAAGTACAACTCGCCGGTCCGGATGTCGTGGCAGACTACCATAACCACAATTCAGAACTGAACACAGCAGGATGGCTGGTGGAAACGGTCAACCACACCGACTCGATTATCGGGTTGTATGACATCCATGCCTATCCCGGTCAGGCAGAAGTCCGTTCGGGGAAATATGCGGAGTTACTATCGGAATACCAATCCCTTATCCCCAAGAACAAGAAGATTGTACTTGGCGAAGCCGGATATAAATATTGGCGCGAAGCAGACTCCTTGCTGATGGCCGAATATAACAGACGTGTGGAAAACCACCCCTTTACGAAAGGAAGCGACTGCAACATGTTGGTTTACGATTATTTTTATGGCATTGACATGGCCATTCTTGCAACCGAAGTCATGAACAACGGCTTTTCCGGAGTTGCAGCATGGATGCTTGACGATGCCATGCACTCGCAAAACGATTCCGGCAAACCTGAAGACATAAAGCTTTGGGGAATGTGGAATATTTTAGGCAGTGAGGTTTTCAACGATTCCACCCAAGAAGACATCCGCCCTTGGTTCTATTCATGGACACTGATGTGCCGATTCTTCCCAAGTGGATGCGACATTGTGAAAATCAACCATCCGGACGACAAGGATATTTTCACATGTGCCGCCAGATACAATGGTAAATATACGATAGCGGTAATCAATAAAGGCGAAACCTATAAAAATATTTCTGTCAGACTTCCAGTCAATTCAAACAAGGTGTCCATCTATCGGTATGAAGACAAGAATTTGAAGTTGGACGAGAATGGATTTTTGATACCGGAAAATAATGGAATCACTGATACGCCGGTCTTGACAACATTATCGCCTCTCTCAATGGTTCTACTCACACAATTAAATTAAAATATCATGAAAATAAGAGCACTGTTAAACTTATGCCTTATAGGCCTTATGACTAATGGCATCGTAGCATGTTCGGACGACGACATGCCCTCAACAGAAAACGAGCCCAACGGATCGGAAAAAGTCACCCTCTCCATTGTTGACAAACAGGCTACAGCAGAGACGAAAGCTCTCTATTCAAACCTGTGGGCTATCGGACAGAAAGGTTTCATGTTCGGTCACCATGACGATTTGATGTATGGCCGGAAATGGTACAACGAACCGGGGCGCTCTGATACCAAAGATGTTTGTGGCGATTATCCCGGTGTATATAGTCTTGATTTCGCGGAGTTGATGGATGAACGTCACACAGATGTCGAATCCACAAACATCCGTCGCCGATGCATTCTTGAAGCGTATCACCGTGGAGAAGTCATCATCGCTTGTGCGCATCTGAACAACCCCCTGACCGGTGGTGATGCATGGGACCACACCAGTCAGGATGTGGCAAAAGAGATTCTGACTGACGGCAGTGCCACCCAACAGAAATTTACCTCTTGGCTTGACCGCCTTGCCGAATTTGTTTTGAATTTGAAGGATGACTCCGGCAATCTGATTCCGATTATTTTCCGCCCATTCCACGAACATACCCAGAACTGGTCTTGGTGGGGAACTTCCTGCACTACGGAAGATGAGTTTGTTGCCCTATGGAGATTTACTGTAAATTATCTGAGAGATGTAAAGGGAGTGCATCAGTTTATTTATGCAATTGCCCCTCAAATGGACAATCAGAAAAAGGAAGAAGATTTCCTTTTCCGTTGGCCCGGAGACGATTACGTCGATTTTATCGGAATGGATTGTTATCAAGGTCTCAGTCCGACCGTATTTGCCGCCAACATAAAAACGATCTGTAAAGTATCAAAGAGCAAACTCAAACCTTGCGGTGTTACCGAAACCGGTGTTGAAGGATTTACTGATGCTGATTATTGGACAAAGCAAATTCTAATACCCGCCACCGGGCGTAATCTATGCATGATAGTGACATGGAGAAATAAATTTGTCGGTGCCGATGAAAGCGACAACCATTATTTCTCAGTATGGAAAGGCCATCCTTCGGAGAAAGACTTTTTAAAGTTCTACAAAAGCGATCTCACGTTCTTCAGCAAGGATTTACCTGATATGTACTCATTAGCTGAAGGGGTGAGTGTTCAATAATAGTCTGCTGGCATCTATATTTGGTACTAATATACATATCTACACAGGAAA
>CAVCAX010000230.1:9097-10553 GCA_963599995.1 Coprobacillus sp. CAG:698 | reverse complement strand
GGATATATTTGCTGCTTGTGGCATGTTGTCTACGGCGAAGCAGGAAGAGAATAACAAGAATTAATATAAATTATTAACTTATCGGATGAAAATATACGAACTTGTCGTAGTTTTGTAAAAACATAAAAAATGATCAATATGAAGAAGTATCTGTTTTTCCTCAGTATGGCTCTTGTAGCATTGGTGTTTTCTTCTTGTAATGGTAAGAAAGGTGTGTTTACCCCGACCTCCAGCGGTCGTGCCTATGAGATTCTTGTAGTCGTTGATCATGCTTTGTGGGAACGGCCGGCAGGAAGGGCTTTGTACGATGTGCTCGACACGGACGTGCCGGGTTTGCCGCAGTCGGAACGTTCTTTTAGAATTATGTATACTTCTCCGAAAGATTACGATTCTACTTTGAAGCTGATACGCAATATCATCATCGTGGACGTACGTGATATTTATACGAAGCCGGCCTTCAAGTATGCGAAGGATGTTTATGCAGCTCCGCAGCTGATTCTTACCATACAGGCGCCCGACGAACAGGAATTCGAGAAATTTGTGGAAGGGAATAAGCAGCAGATTATCGACTTCTTTACGCATGCCGAGATGAATCGCCAGATCGTTCAGTTGCAGCATAAGCACAGTGATTATATCTCTGCCAAGGTAGGTAGTAAATTCGATTGTGATATCTGGCTGCCGGCGGAACTCGCTTCGTCCAAAGAGGGAGAGGATTTCTTTTGGGCATCTACCAATACGGCTACCGGTGATCAGAACTTTGTCATATATTCTTATCCTTATACCGATAAGGAGACGTTCACGAAAGAGTATTTTATTCATAAGCGCGATTCGGTGATGAAAGCGAATATTCCGGGAGCTAAAGAAGGGATGTATATGTCTACGGACTCTATAACGGTAGACGTGAAACCGATCAATGTACAAGGAGACTATACGATGGAAGCCCGCGGACTTTGGCGGATGAAAGGTGACTTTATGGGTGGTCCGTTCGTATCGCATACCCGCTTGGATAAAGCCAATCAGCGTATAATCACAGCAGAGATTTTTGTATATTCACCTGATAAATTAAAACGCAATCTGGTGCGCATGCTCGAAGCATCACTCTATACACTGAAGCTTCCTGCAGAGAAAGCGCAGGGAGAAATTCCGATGGGCAACAT
Source organism: Coprobacillus sp. CAG:698 (assembly GCA_963599995.1). Classification (GTDB taxonomy): domain Bacteria; phylum Bacteroidota; class Bacteroidia; order Bacteroidales; family Bacteroidaceae; genus Bacteroides. Next base: position 9,396 of record CAVCAX010000230.1, on the reverse strand, counting down.
CACCAGTGAGGAACAAACTAATAAATAACGACACATGGAAGATTCTAAAATACGAATTGGTATTACCCAGGGAGATATTAACGGCGTCGGCTATGAAGTGATATTGAAGACTTTTGCAGACCCGGTCATGTTGGAGTTATGTACTCCGATTATTTACGGTTCGCCTAAAGTGGCAGCCTATCATCGTAAGTCTTTGGATTTGCCGACTAACTTCAGCATTGTCAATTCTGCTACGGAAGCCGTTCACAACCGTTTGAGCGTAGTGAACTGTACGGATGATGAGGTGAAAGTGGAATTTT
>CAVCAX010000230.1:0-9087 GCA_963599995.1 Coprobacillus sp. CAG:698 | reverse complement strand
ATCCGGAAGCGGGGAAGGCTGCTCTCGGTGCGCTGGAAAAAGCCATTGAGGAATTCAAGGAAGGGGCGATCGATGTCATTGTGACGGCACCTATCAATAAGCATACGATTCAGTCGGAGGATTTTGCATTTCCCGGTCATACCGAATATATCGAGGAGAGGTTGGGGAATGGCAGCAAGTCGCTGATGGTCTTGATGAAAGATGATTTCCGGGTAGCATTAGTGACCGGACATATTCCCGTCCGCGATATTGCTTCTACCATCACGAAAGAACTTATTCAGGAGAAGTTGACGATTTTCAACCGGTCGCTCAAGCAGGATTTCGGAATCAGCGCACCTCGCATCGCCGTGTTGGCACTGAACCCTCACGCCGGAGACGAGGGTTTGCTCGGTACGGAGGAGCAGGAGATTATCATTCCGGCCATTCAGGAGATGGCTGCGAAGGGAGTGCTCTGTTACGGACCTTATCCGGCAGACGGCTTTATGGGATCGGGCAGTTTTACCCATTTTGATGGTGTGCTGGCTATGTATCACGATCAGGGACTGGCGCCATTCAAGGCATTGGCTATGGATGAAGGGGTGAATTATACGGCCGGCCTTCCGGTAGTACGTACTTCGCCTGCTCATGGAACAGCCTATGACATCGCCGGTAAAGGATTGGCCAGTGAAGACTCTTTCCGTCAGGCAGTGTATGTGGCAATCGATGTGTTCCGTAACCGGCAGCGTGATAAAGCGGCTCATGCCAATCCGTTGAGAAAGCAATATTACGAGAAACGTGACGACAGTGACAAGCTGAAACTTGACACTGTGGACGATGATGTATAAATGAAATCAGAGAAAGAATTTATAGTGCAGTTATGACGAAAGCGGAGATTCAACAAGTAAAACTCAGGTTCGGTATTATTGGTAATACGGAGGCTTTGTCGCGCGCCATTGATGTAGCCATCCAGGTTGCTCCCACCGATTTGTCCGTGCTGATAACCGGAGAAAGCGGTGTGGGAAAGGAGAGCTTTCCGCAGATCATTCACCAATATAGCCGCCGGAAGCACGGGCAATACATTGCTGTGAATTGCGGTGCCATTCCCGAAGGAACGATCGACTCGGAACTGTTCGGACATGAAAAAGGGGCTTTTACCGGTGCTATCGGTGAACGGAAAGGGTATTTTGGCGAAGCGGACGGCGGAACGATTTTTCTGGATGAGGTAGGGGAGTTGCCTTTACCTACTCAGGCGCGTTTGCTTCGTGTACTCGAAAGCGGTGAATTTATCAAAGTAGGATCGTCCAAAGTGCAGAAGACGGATGTGCGTATTGTTGCCGCAACCAATGTGAATCTGACACAGGCGATTGCCGACGGCCGTTTCCGTGAAGACCTGTATTACCGCTTGAATACGGTTCCTATCCAGATACCTCCTTTGCGTGAGCGTGGGGAGGATGTGCTGCTGCTGTTCCGTAAGTTTGCCGGTGATTTTGCAGAGAAGTACCGCATGCCCGCCATCCAACTGACGGAAGACGCCAAACAGGTGCTGCTTGCCTATCCGTGGCCGGGTAATGTGCGCCAGTTGAAGAATATAACGGAGCAGATTTCAATCATAGAGACCAACAGGGAAATCAATGCGGACATTCTGCGGGGGTATCTTCCGGCGCAGAACACACAACGTCTTCCTACTTTGTTCGGCGCAAAAGACAGTAAGAACTTCGAGAGTGAACGGGAGATCCTTTATTCTGTTCTGTTTGATATGCGGCAGGAAGTATCGGAATTGAAGAAGATGGTGCACAATCTGATGGCGGAAAAAGGAAATGTTCCGCTCGTGACACCGGTCTCTCCGGTCTCTTCCGTCTCTTCGGTGTCTCCTGTGGCTTCTGTCTCTTCGGTGTCGGTGCCTACGATTATCCATCCGGTGAAAGCATCCGGCCCGGTAGACGATGATATACAAGATACGGAGGAGTATGTGGAAGAGTCTCTTTCGCTGGATGAAGTAAAGAAAGAAATGATACGCAAGGCTTTGGAGAAGCATCATGGAAACAGAAAAAGTGCAGCACAGGATCTGAATATTTCCGAGCGTACCCTTTATAGAAAAATAAAAGAATATGGTTTGGATTAAAAGAATGCCGAAATGGATGTTGTTGCTGGTTTTGCCGGCAATGCTTCTGGCGTGTAGCGTCTCTTACAAGTTTAACGGGGCGTCTATTAACTATGATAAGGTAAAGACGATTTCAATTGCCGATTTCCCTATAAAGTCTACTTATGTTTATCAGCCTTTGGCTAATAAGTTTAATGATGATTTGAAAGACATCTTTACCCGCCAGACCCGCTTGCAATTGGTGAGATCGGCCAATGCCGATTTGCAGATTGAGGGAGAGATAACCGGTATTAATGTATATAACGAGGCTGTCGCTGCCGATGGTTATTCTTCGAAGGCCAAGGTGACTATTACGGTAAATGTGCGTTATGTGAACAATACGAACCATCAGGAAGATTTTGAACAACAATTCTCGGCTTTCCGCTCCGACCTCGACCCGAATTCTTTATTACCCAATATACCGGACGCAACAATTGCTGAAATAACCAAGGAGATAACTGATCAGATATTTAACGCAACTGTGGCAAATTGGTAATTTAAATGATTTCTGCTAATCTTCGACAATGGATTCAGCATCCCGAGATGCTGAATAAAGACACGTTGTATGAGCTTCGTACGTTGCTTGCACGTTATCCTTATTTTCAATCGCTCCGTCTGCTGTACCTTAAGAATCTGTATTTGTTGCACGATATCACTTTCGGGGCGGAACTGCGGAAAGCAATTCTGTATGTTGCCGACCGCCGTTCGCTTTTTTATCTGATCGAGGGAGATAAGTATGTGCTTACTCCCAAAAAGAAAGCGGTTGCGGAAGAATTGCCGGAAACGGAACTCAGCCTTGACCGGACATTGACTTTGATCGATGCCTTTTTATCTACGGTTCCCGAGGAGGTTACGGCTCAAACCGGCTTGGATTATGCAATGGACTATACGGCATATTTGTTGCAGGACGATGGCACTCCTGCCGATGAGCAGCCTGACGCTCCTAAACTCCGCGGATTTGAGCTGATCGATGATTTTATAGAAAAGAGTGAGAATGAACCGGCCATCCGGTTGAAACCTCTGCTGCCCGGAGAGAATCCTGTGACAGAGGAAGCTACTGAGGGGGTGTCTTCTGACGGACCGGAACCTGAAGAGGAGGAAGATGATAGCTGTTTTACCGAAACATTGGCTAAAATCTATGTTAAACAGCAAAGATATTCCAAAGCGCTTGAAATTATTAAAAAATTAAGTTTGAAATATCCAAAAAAAAATGCTTACTTTGCAGACCAAATAAGATTTTTGGAGAAACTGATTATTAACGCTAAATCAAAATAACAAAAAATGTACTTAGTATTCGTTATCTTAATGGTTATTGCAGCCATATTGATGTGCTTTATCGTACTGATTCAAAACTCAAAAGGTGGAGGTCTTGCATCAGGCTTTTCATCATCTAATGCAATTATGGGTGTTCGCAAAACTACAGATTTCTTGGAAAAAGCTACTTGGGGATTAGCTGCATTTATGGTTGTAATGAGCATCGCTACAGCTTATGTCGTTCCTACTTCTTCTTCAAAAACACAAGATGTGATTCTGGAACAAGCTAAACAAGAAGAAAAAACAAATCCGTATAATATGCCTACAGGTACGGCTGCTCCTGCTACTGAAGCACCTGCCGCTGATGCGCCTGCAGCAGAAACACCGGCAACAGAAGCGCCTGCTAACTAATAACAGGGAGCCTTGGAACGGTTATAAGCGAAGCTATAATTTTCATCTGAAAGTTATAGCTTCGCTTCTTTTTTGTTTATAAATCTATTTTTTATTATAGATTTGTTACCTTTGTAAATCGTACTGAATACAAATCAAAGATTTAAAATATAACAATGACAGAACAATTGAAAAAAAAACTGAGTGACTCTAAAACACTGCGTTGGAGTGTGCTCGCCTTGGTCGCTTTTACAATGCTGTGCGGCTATTTCCTCACTGACGTAATGTCTCCGTTAAAACCGATGCTTGAAAAAGAACTCCTTTGGGATAGTTTGGATTATGGTATTTTTACCAGTGCTTACGGTTGGTTCAACGTATTTTTATTGATGCTTATCTTTGGTGGTATCATTCTTGATAAGATGGGAGTGCGTTTCACCGGAATGGGAGCTTGCCTGTTCATGGTATTCGGTTGCGGACTTAAATATTATGCCATTTCTACGGATATTACCGGAAACCTGGAATTCTTCGGAACGACCTTGAAACTGCAAGTGGCATTGGCCTCATTGGGATTTGCTATTTTTGGCGTGGGAGTGGAGATTGCCGGTATTACGGTTTCCAAGATTATTGTAAAGTGGTTTAAAGGGAAGGAGATGGCCTTGGCTATGGGACTTGAAATGGCTACGGCCCGTATCGGAACCATGTTGGCTATGGCAATCACCGTGCCTATTTCCAACTTCTTCGGCCATACGGATGAAAGCGGAGTTTTTCATTCCAATATTCCGGCTCCCGTGTTGTTTTGCCTGGTGATGCTTTGCGTAGGAACAATCGCATTCTTCATTTATACTTTCTATGACAAGAAACTGGACGCTTCCCTTGAGGCGGAAGGTGAAGAACCGGAGGAACCTTTCCGTGTGAAAGATGTATTTGCCATTATGCGCAATAAAGGCTTCTGGCTGATTGCTTTGTTGTGTGTATTGTTCTATTCGGCAGTTTTCCCGTTTATTAAGTATGCGGCCGACCTGATGGTGCAGAAGTATCATGTGGATCCGGAACTGGCCGGCACCATTCCGAGTCTTTTGCCGTTGGGTACTTTATTCCTTACCCCGCTCTTCGGAACTTTGTATGACCGTATCGGAAAAGGGGCCTCTTTGATGATTACGGGAGCTTGGCTGCTGATCGGTGTACACGTACTTTTTGCACTTCCGATTCTGAATGTATGGTGGTTTGCCACTGTTGTAATGATCGTGTTGGGAATTGCTTTTTCTTTGGTCCCTTCTGCCATGTGGCCTTCCGTACCCAAGATTATTCCCGAAAATCAGTTGGGAACGGCTTATGCACTTATTTTCTGGGTACAGAATTGGGGATTGATGCTGGTTCCTCTCTTGATAGGATGGGTGCTGAATTCTTTCTGCAAAGGTCCTGTTGTAGATGGCATACAGACGTATGACTATACGCTGCCAATGAGTATTTTTGCTTTGTTCGGTGTCTTGGCTCTGATTGTGGCTTTGATGCTGAAAGCAGAAGACAAGAAGAAAGGGTATGGCTTGCAGGAAGCTAACATAAAGAAATAAAAACGATATGGCTACGAAAGAAAAGATAAATCTGCTGGATGTTATTCCTTTCCGTAGTGCGCATATAACGACCGAAAAGGAGGGCGATGGCACTGTTGTCATCGCTTTCCCCCGGTTTAAACATGATTGGATGCGTCGTTTTCTGCTTCCTAAGGGAATGTCTCCCGATATCCATGTCCGTCTGGAGGAACATGGCACTGCCGTGTGGGAGCTGATCGATGGTAAAAGTACAGTGCGTGAGATTATAGAAAAACTCGCAGCCCACTTCAACAATGAAGAGAACTACGAGTCTCGTGTATTGGCTTATTTTTCTCAGTTACAGAAAGACGGATTCATCAAACTGGCGGTCAGCGAATGAAGATGGCCCATACTATGACGGCGCATACCATCAAGACGCCAACAGCGATGAGCGTTCTGGAAACGAAATACTGATCATCCGCTTCTTTCTTTTCTGCCGTTTGCCGGATAATCCGTCCCATTTCTTCCGGAGTCGAATCGGGCATGGAAGAATCTCCTGCTCGCAGACGTTTCATCTTTTCGCTTGTTCGTTCACGCCGCAGACGGGAAGAATCTCTTCCCTCTTTCAGTCGGCGGATCATGTCGAGCATGTGTCCTTCCCCACCCATATTATAAGTTGTTTTTTGTTGGATAACCGGTTATTTGTTCTCTTCGCGGTCTACTTTCACCAATCCGCCTGTTACGGGATTGAATATTACTTTTACCGTTGAATTCTTATTGAACAAAGTAGGAGCCAGATACTCTACGGTTCCGAATTGAGTAACGGGCACTTCCGCTTCAAACAGTATTTTTTTTCCCTGTTGCAATACGACAGAAGCCTTGCCGGGCACGTTGTAGGCTACACCGTCTACTTTTTTCTTTCCGTCATCTGCCGGTACTTTGACTGTTTGCAGATTCTTAAGAGTGATGTATACCGGTTCACCCGCAAGATCATTGTTGGCTACTACTCCCAGTTTCTTGGAGAAGCGGAAAGCGACTTCATTGTTCATGTCTTTGCCGGGAGTCAGACGGATGGTGTATATTTTTTCCTCTTTGTTGAGTACTCCGGAGAACATTTCAGTCATGGCTTGTTCTTGCTCATCCAGGTGGTCGAGCATCAGTTTGAGCTGTGCACCGTCTTTGGGCATGTTGTCGGCCTGTCCGCGTACCAAGGCATTTTTACTTTCACGGATGTTGTAGATCTCTTTGGCGACAAGTTCCGCCATTTTTGCGGTGGAACTGGCCATTAGTATCTCTTCGGTAAGAAAATCGCGCGGATTCACTTTCTTCTTTTGTGCGGCTAATGGTTGGGCAGGCGCTGCAGCCTTCTTATCGATAGGGACATTGATGGATTTGATGATGCCGTCTTCGGTCAATTCGATGAGCGGTGCAACGGTTTTATCCTTCATCTTGACGAAGTAAACGTTGTCCTTGTCCGGTATACCTACCGATTTGACCTGCGCACTCACCAGTTCCCAGTACTCTTTCGGATCAGCGGATACGTTGTTAAGGCGTAAATAGCGGTCGGCATATTTACTGAATTCTCCGGGAGTGTAGGTTATTTTGTTGGCTTTAACTTCGATCTCTATCTGAGTTTTCGGGAGTGCATAAGTCACTCCGTAATCTTTACCGCGCATCACGCCGGTTACGACTTCTGTCTGTGCAACTGCCGTGATAGTGGCAGTCAGCAACCCTGTCAGTATAATCAGTTTTTTCATTTGAATCTCTTTTTTACAGATTTGATAACAAAGTTAATGAACTTATTGGTAAATCCATAAGTTCTTAACCTTTATTCGCTTACAAGGCGCCATGCCATCGGCAGATGGCTGATGATGTCTCCTGCCGTCAGACTGATGGTTCCCAACTTCTTACAGGCACAGTCACCGGCCAGTCCATGCACGAATGTACCGATCTTTGCGCACTCTTCGGCCGGATATCCTTGGGCGAGTAGCGCCAGAATGATACCCGTCAATACGTCTCCGCTTCCGGCAGTTGCCATGCCCGGATTGCCGGTAGGGTTGAAAAAGCATTTTCCGGTGGGAGTGATAATGGCTGAATAGGCCCCTTTCAAAACGATGTGGACTTTGGCGGCATGAGCCAGTTCGATGGCCTTGGTCAGACGTTCGTACGAATCCTGACACTTGCCGACGAGGCGTTCCAACTCTTTGGGATGGGGAGTGAGTATAGACCCTTTAGGGAGATTGGTGAGCGCATGGCGATGATTGGCCAATATGTTTAACGCATCGGCATCTACGACAAGAGGAGTCTGGCAACCGTCCAATTGTTCCAAGAGGGCAGCTTCCGTCTCTTCGTTCTGTCCCAGTCCGGGGCCGATGCCCACCGCTTGGTAATCGTCCGGGTCGGTCGGCACGGCGAAGCAGTTCTCGCTGGCGTCCTGCTCTACCATGGCTTCCGGTACGGAAGTTTGCAGAATGTCATTGTTGCAGATGGGGGCATGCACGGTGAGCAGCCCCACACCGGAACGCAGGCAGGCACGTGCCGACAGGACGGATGCGCCCGCCATTCCCCGAGAACCGGCTATTAAGAGCGCATGCCCGAAGTTACCTTTATGGGCAAATTTCTTTCGAGGAGTGATGAGGGAACGTATCTCTTCCACTTCCAGCATTTCATAATCGGTATCCAGCTCTTCGATCCCTTCCGGACTCAGCCGGATGTCGAGCAACTCCCATTCTCCGAGGAATTCTGCATTTTCAGCAAAGAGAAAGGCCAGTTTGGGCAATTGCAGACTGAGGGTGACATCCGCTTTAATGATGTTGGCACGGATGTTGAATGTGTTCTCTTCTCCCATCAGGCCCGATGGGATATCGATGGCTACTACGGTGGCAGGTGATGCATTGATGTATTTTACCACAGCGGCAAACCCTCCGCTAAGCGGCTTGTTCAGTCCTGAACCAAACAGCCCGTCGATAACCAGATGGTCTTCTGTCAGAGCAGGCGGGGCAAACTGGGTACTGACTTCGTGAAAAGTTATTTCATCCATGATCTCTACCAACTCTTTGTTGGCTTGGCAATCCGGTGAAAGTTCTCCTTTGGTGTTGAAGAGAAAAACTTCTACTTTATATCCCTTCTCCGCCATCATCCGGGCCACAGCCAGCGCATCCCCGCCGTTATTGCCCGGTCCGGCAAAAACCGTAACGGGAGTTTCATTGTTCCAGCGGTTCATGATGGCCTCTGTCAATGCATGGGCAGCGCGTTCCATTAGTTGAATCGATTGAACCGGCTCGTGTTCAATGGTATAAGCATCCAGTTTTTTGATATCGCTACTTGGAAATATTTTCATTGTGATATTCTTTTTAGTTTTTGTACACAAAGTTAGCAATAATCGGCGAAATATAGAAAAGTAGAGCAAAGTTATTGAGGGATAGTGCTATTGAAAAAGTTACTTCTGCAATCGGATGACGGGAAAAGTCAGAGCCAAGCCAAGTTAAGATTTCGCTACGTTACCGATTCGTTACCCTGCATAAATGAGGGTATCGAGGCATAGGAAGAATAGCGAAAAGAAAAGCTATCTATAAATCAGATATTTATCGATAATTGTTAGAGGTATAGTATATCTACTCCCCTAACTTATTTGCGCCCGTTTGCCGAACTTTGCTTCATCAATCTTAATGGGGTCGTATCTCGAATGGTACCCAAAATAGGAACCACCGTATGCGGAACCGCATGTCGTGCCGCACAGATACTTTTCATCATCTATTCGCCCGAAAGTCAGCGAAAAACTCTACCCTTGTATAA
>CAVCAX010000229.1:0-10531 GCA_963599995.1 Coprobacillus sp. CAG:698 | reverse complement strand
GAATAAACTTCAACAAACTTATGAACTTTAAGAATTCAAAGAACAGACTTGCAATAGTTTACTTTACATCCAAAACTAATGAATATTCATTTGTTTTTGCAACGCCACACGAATTTCCTCCACTCCGTGGGCAGCATTAACTGGATAATGGTTTTCATTACCAAACACATACATTTCATAAGCCGGTTCTACTGTGACCTCCGATTCATCAAAGTTTCCGTCTTTATCCTGTACCTTACGGCTATCTAATTTGAATTGACGAGCAACAAAATCATACATAGCTTTCCGCTTTGAAAAGCCATAATCATGTTGTTCCAATGGTAAGTGAGTATTTTCCACATTACTTTTACAGCCATACAGTCCATAAACCTTTTGCAAGTAAGGGAACTCAATTTCCGGAACATTAGCAGTCCAGTCATTTCCATCAGAAATAACCAACAATGGTTTAGGTGCAATCAAAGCCGTAACTTCAGCATTATTACTCTGTAGTCCATTATCCAAAAAATGAATCGGTAAACCGCTTTCACAAGGACATCCTCCAAAGAAATAAGAAGAAACCATTACCACTGGAACACTCAAAGTGATGCGTTCATCTAATGCTGCACCCAAAAAAGTCTGCGTTCCGCCTCCGGATGCCCCAGTAATACCGATACGTTTTTTATCCACTTCCTTCATTGAACAAAGGAAATCTACGACTCGCATCGTTCCCCATGTCTGCATAGTCACTGCAAATCCTGAACGGTGCTCTTTCAAAGGTACTTGGTAACTATATTCACCCCATGCAAACATATCATAACTAAATACCATTACCCCCATTCGAGCCAAAGTGGCACAACGCTTCTGTTGGTCTTCCCGGTAACGCCCCCTCTCATTCGGAATGGATTTATCCACCTTGTTATAAAAATGCCCATGAGGGCACAGCATAGCGGGAACATTAGACTCCACCTTCAGTGGGCGATACAACGTACCGCACAAATATACACCGGGAATAATTTCCAGTGCGTAATTCTCTGCAGAATAACCATCATGCACCCTATAATTGGAGCGAATAGGATTCAAATCGTTACGCACAGGTAAAGGAGAAAGGCCTAACTTTTCAAGCATATTTTCACGCACTTTAACCTTACGCGTTTCCCACAATTCAAGCGACGGATATGAAGTCCATAAAGCCTCCAAATGTTTCCGACCCTCTTCTACCGGTTTACGGAAATACTCCCATTTCTTGATTTCATAGATATTACCTTCCTTTTTGACATACCTCAATTCCAAAGGAGCCAACACGTTCGACAATGTTTTTTCAACATCGGCAAACATTTTCCAATCGGCAAAAGAAACCGTTTGCCCTCGCAAAATCTTGGGTTCATACAACAAATCCACTTCATAACATTCGGCAATGCGCTCCAATACTTTCCCCAACGGGCAAGCATACACATCTTGAGGGTTTTGTGCCTTTGCGGATAAAATCAACCCACAAAGACATGTAAGCAAAATTCTCTTTTTCATCGTCAACATCATTCAAAACGGACCCCTGTCACGTATTCATTGGTTTCCAGATCGGCCATCTCGGCAGAAAGAATCTTTTTACCTCCGATTACGAGATTTTCAAAAACCACACCATCAACAAGGTGTTCCGTATCAAGACCGAATATTTGAGATGCTTTAGGGAAAGCTTCGTAAAAAATACAGTCCTTGACAAATATGTTCCGAATGGCACCTTTGCCGTAACGGTCTTTTATTACGAAATGTAAACCACGCTGCTGACCTTTGTAAAAACTATATTCAAAGCGATTGTTCTCATAACAGATATTCTCGAACAAAGCTCCATCGTTGCAATACAAAGCCATCCCCCGGTCACTGACTATCACATCATTGTCAATGAAACGAATATTCCGCATTACCCCAGCTTTTGTTTCTGTGCCGACCTTCAATGACGACTTTCGAGTAAGAAATACGCACCCTGAGATGGTGATATCTTCCAAATTACGATTCAAATCCATGTTGTTGGTGGTCTTAATGGCTATATTATCATCATTGCAATAAGCAAAACAGTGATCTACAAGTACCCCACAAGAAGCATCAGGATCGACCCCGTCTGTATTCGCCACATCAAAGTCGTTGATAATTTTCACATTACGTAATGTAACATTATTGCAGTATTGTATATGCGTATTCCATGCCGCCGGATTACGCAACACGATGCCCTCGATAAGAACATTGTCCGAACGGCGTACCCGAATCAGATTGGCCGGCTTACCTTGCGCCCTTACTACTGTACCATTACCATCGATCGTTCCACGCCCGAAAATATGCACATTGGAAGCCTCATCAATCAATATCAAACGACTGAAAGTCATAAATTCACCGTTGTCGGTATATTCCTCTCTACTACGGTTTATGTGATCGGATTCCAAACGATTGTTGTCCGTAGGATAATCATTCCTATCGGGCGATCCTTGTATCAACGCTCCGGGGGCAAGATAAATATCAGTATTGCTCTTTACCGACAAAGTACCTGTAAGATAAATACCTTCCGGAAAAAACAAGACCTTACCACTACCCGAAGCCTCATCCAAAGCTTTTTGAATTGCTTTGGTTTGAATGACTGTACCCGTACAATCAGTCAGATAATTTTTTATATTAATGATGTTACGGCTCTTTTCCGTATAGCTTGTCTTTTCGGGAGTATCTGCCAGCAAGAACAAATAACGCCCTTTATTGATGCGTACGACATAATATCCGGCTTGAGGAACCGTAAATGACAGCATATCTGCTTGTACTTTCCCTGCAATGTCTGCATAGCGCGGACTGATTTCATATTCCCGAATAACTTCCGGAAATTTCACCTGTACTTCGGTCTCCCCACTAAGTTCACACTGCACATAACTGGCTTCACGAAACTTTGTCACCGGCACTTCTTTACCATCCAACAAAACTGTGTAAGTATCACACGATTCGGAAGCTGTAACATTGATTACTTTCACTTTAGGCTGGCACGACAAGCAACAAATCGCCAGTAATGCCATGCCTATTATATTTTTCATCATCATCTTATTGTCAGATATTTTTACTTGGAAAATTATTTTTCAATAAATTGTTGACATCCGGAATCAAAATGGCTTTGCCCGGTTCTATCGTATAGATATCCGTTCGTACTTTGGTCTTTTTATCACGTTTATAAGTATAAGTTACATAAGGATTGATTCTTTGTATCAAAGTCAAAGCCTGTTTCATTTCATCTTTCGAGAAGTTTTTTGTTTCTGGATAAATCTGTGTTAAAATAACTTGTAAGTCGGTTTCATCGGTAGCAATCACACCTTGAAGCGAAACATCCGTCCCTTTTACTACCACAACCTTGCCACCTTGGGGTAGTTTAGAAAGTAACATCTTTTCACTAACAAAGTTTTTATCACGACCTCTCCATACGATCATCGAAGCATAATACTGTTTCAACTCATCCCTAAACACCTGTGGAACATCCAATTTATCAACCGAACGGGTGATTTCTCTCGAAATATTATACTGTTCAGCTATAAAATTGTAGTCATCGGCAACCAACCGCCCATCATTAGCCATCATCAATTGGTAAAACAAGTCGACCACATATCCGAATTCCAATGTTCCGGTCGGAATTTCGGGATTTTCCCCGACAATGAAGTCTCGCAACATATCCTTGATAGCCTCTCCTTTCGACAATGGATATTTCAATTCCCCGAAATACTCTTTCATCTCCTGCGGTGCAATAATACGAGTGATTTGATTTGTGTTTTTCTTCACGGCTTCCCGTCCGTCTGTGCTCAATACAGGTTCAACAATGCCATCTACCGGATCGGTATCTTTGTAAGGATCAAAATCGACCTCTACTACTCCAGCCTCCAACGCTCCGGAAGACACAGTCACAGTCACCTTTCCCGGTTTCCCATTAGAGCGGATTAAATTCAATACCGGTGCGTCAATATACATCGTTCCTTCATATTCTTCAGTACGGTCACGGTCGCTTACAAACAAATCGGCACCAACCAAGGTTGCAGGTCCGGTAATCCCCCACTTCAAAGCCGGGTTCGCTCCAATTACATGCACACCATTGGCATCTACTACATCGGCTTTTACTTCAACCAATTGATTCAATCCTGCCGAAAGACGGTCGTGCGATGCAGTCAAGACTATTTTTGCCGGCTTGCCTGCCATGACAATTTTGTTGGTTACGGTTTCACCATCTTTAGTAGCCACAGCCTCAATCGCCCCTTTGGAAACCAGCACATCCTCAAACACTACAGTGAATTGATTTTCTTTATTCAATTTCTTCTTGCCCTGACTCTTTCCATTCACAAACAGTTCGACTTCATCGCAATTAGAATGTACCATAAAATCTTTCTTTTGTCCCAAATACTTTTCTCTCCAAAAATGGTATTGTATGAAAACCATGGGCTTTTTTGCAAAGTTTGCCTGCCACAAGTAGTATTTATATTTGGGTGTTCTCCACGAATCAACCCAGCCTTTAGGGTTAATGTGTTTCAACGGAGAATTTACGTACTCACGGTCACAGCCATGGTCTGCATACAACCATACCGAACCATAATGAGTTTGCACATCCCGCATCATAGCACGTTTCACATCATTAACCTCCGTCCCGGCATGCTGTCCGTCAGTAGGCTCCAAGTTTTTGTCATCCGTATCATACCACCCTCTGATGGTACAACGCAAAAATCCTTCAATAGACATATTCTTTTCACTATGGGGAGCATAGTCACCCACTGAGTTGTTATATACATGACGGGAAGTGATGATACGAGTCGTATCTTCCTCATACGCCCATTTGGAGTCGGCAGCATCAGTCGTTTCGTTCCCCATACTCCAAAAAAAGATGGACGGGTGGTTACGGTCGCGACGAATCATTTCCCGGCAATTCTGCTCCTGCACTTCTTCGCTAAATTCCTGATTCTTAATATTCGGTAACTCTTGGTCGATGAATATGCCGTGACGGTCGGTAAAATCGTAGATAGAAGCATCATGCGTGTAATGCGCCGTACGCATGAAATTATGTTCAAGGTTATGACGAATATCATTCATATCGCGTAAAGCAATCCATTTGGGGAATGCGGCACCTATCCAAGGGAACTCTTCATGACGATTTTGCCCGTGCACCCACACTTCTTTTCCATTTAGCCACAAACGATCCGTCTGATAATTCCACTCAAACCAACGGAAACCCAATGGGCTATAATAAGTATCAAGCAATTTATTGCCGTTATACACTTCACTATATACATTATACACATATGGAGTTTCCGGACTCCACAAATGGGGTGACTTTACTATTCTACTTGTTTGGTCGAATGCTACGATTTTACCTGGCTCCAACGATTTTGTTTGGATCATTTTTTCAATAACCTTATTATCGGCATCGGTAATGACTGTGACAATTTTAGCTTTCACCGTTTTCGAGTATTCATTTTTCACATGAGTTTGCACCCGCACATTAGCCTCTTTCGCTGACACCTTCGGTGTAGTTACAAATGTACCCCCTTCGTGTTTGTATGAACCTTGAAAGGGAATAAACAGTCTATCCTTGATGACTAAACGTACGTCACGATAAATACCTCCGTAAACGTCCCAGTTACCCGCATTCATTGGCGGAATTTTATACTTGTCGTTCAAGGAGTTATTTACGGCAACTACAATCACATTTTCTTCTCCGAAACGCACAGCATCGGTGATATCAAAATAGAAGCCACCAAACCCTCCTTTATGGTCACCAAGGTACTTACCGTTTACAAAAACCTTGGAATACTTTTGTACCCCGTCAAATTCAAGGAACAGTTTCCGATCTTGATACTCATTGCCTATAATAATACGCTTTCTGTACCACCCCCAACCAGTCCACCAATATGGACTGTCTTTTTCCGACGGATTTTTGATATATGGATGTAACTCGCCAGTCGTTTCATAAGTCATCCAAGTATGAGGTAAAGCAATCGCACTCCATTTCGAATCATCAAACAATGGATTTTCACACCCCATCTTATCGGCTTTCGTATCTGGAAAATAGTTGAATGTCCATTGTGTGTTAATATTCTTTTCAATCCGATTACTAATCGGTACTTTGTAAGTTTTTTGGGCCATTATGGGAATTATCCCACAAACAATCAGCCACAAGAACAAATAGTTTTTCTTCATGTCTTTATTTAATAGTAGTTTGCAAATTTATAATCAGTTCTCAATAAAACCCCACCCAAATTTCTTGTTGCAAAGTTGGGAAAGACTCATCACATTGTTGTCTGAAATAAAAAGAATCTTGTCTTATTCCCCGTCTTTCATTTAATGGTTTTGTTCAAAAAAACACAGTAAATGTTCGTTTTTTGCATGTTAACCAACTCTGTTCAGTTATCAGTTTACGCCACAGATATGCTCTCTGTCACCTTTTCAACGTTCTTTTATGAATTTCAATGAAAATGTTTTTTTATCACCGCCCGCCCCAGTCAACACATAGCTACCGACTGGTAAAAAACGAAGTGAAAGTCGATTTTCGTTTACTTTTCCGGCATGAACCGTACGCCCGGAAAAGTCACTAATTCGATACACGTACCCGTTACCACACATCTCTTCCGGAAAAAGAACTGTTTCCGAAAATGGCTGATACCGCACCCCATAATTAGGTACAGTAGTTTGCTCCACTTCAGACGGCAACTCGTTATCGACAGGATCGCCATCGTAAGTTTCAACGGAAAACGCATTCAACGACACAGGGGAAATCTCGTCCACCTCGTACAATACGAAACGCACCAAGGCAGTACCTGCCGGCAAACGCAACCGCACCTTCTGCACTTCACCATCAAAAAAAGGCCTACAATCATCCATAATTTTCAAAGGCATCCAATCGTTTACTCCGGTAGCTGCCGCCTCAACAGAGAACAATCCTGAAAATTTGTCCGCCGCCACACAGCGAATTTCAAAAGAAAGCAAATCCTGCTTTCCTGAAAAAGCGATAAAAAACGAAGCACCACACTGAGCAAATACAGCCGTTCCCGTTTCATCTTGCAATAAACCGCAACCGCTCCAACCCATAGTAGAGTTACTCCATGCACTGACAGGATAAGAAGGTGTAAATTGTATGCTAAACGGAGCCGTTCGAGACTTGATTTGCCTAACCGTCATCGACACTTCCTGTACCTCTTTCCCATCAGAAATAGAGAATGTTTGTGTCGTTTGCTTGGAAAAATCAACAGGAAAGCCCGTTAACCCGATTAAAGACCACAAGGGTTGAAGTTCTGCCGCAAGTTCCACTTTCGATAATTTTGCTTGTTTATTCAGCATAATTTCAACCTCAGTCCGATTACCGTCTGACTCTCGTACACACGTTTGGGATAGGGTATTTCCGCTAAATAAATAGCGGAAGCCTTTTTGCGAGTGAGCAGAAAAGGCTACGCATAAGAATAAGAATACACCTAATAATTTACTATGCATATATTCAGTATTTTCACTCAAACACGACCGTACCATTACATGACGAATCGAAATAAGCGGATGAGAGGTTCGTCACCTTCTTTCCTTCCACGGTGAGGTTCTTGAAAGTAATCAGCACATCGGAAGGAACCGTCAACGTCGCGTCACGCACGATTTTAAACTTGTTTGGGAATGCCTTTTTGAACAAGCAATCTTCTATCCGTACATTCAATATCTTTCCTATCTCTGCTTGTGTACTGTTCCGCTTTTTCAAATTGATATTAATCCCTCTCTTTTGGGCATCGGGATAGTTATATTCTACACGGTTGTTTTTGTACAAGACCCCGTTCACAACGGCTTGGTCCTGCACATCAATAGCTATGGCACGGTCGGATTCCACGACATCATTGTCTTCAAACACAACTCGTGTGATATTACCGCATCGGGTTTCCGTCCCTATTTTGAGAGACGATTTCTTTGTCAGGAACACGTTACCCCTCACTTCTATGTCGTCCACATCTTTAATTACCTTGGGACTTCCAGTACCTACACACTTAATAGCCACATTATCATCGCCTGCCCAACCAAAGCAATCAATGATTCGGATGTGTTGTGATGCATCCGGATCCCAACCGTCGAAGTTCGACAAATCTTTACTCGGATTAGGATTGTTCATCATTTTACAACGGATAAACGAAATATTCTCACTGCCTACCATTTGAGTATTCCAACGGGATGGATCTTTCAGCAAAATACCGTCAAACACAATATCACGTGAATTGACAATGAACAGTATCCGCATCGCCCCTTTACCATTCGACTCGTTGGGATCGAATACGCCCCGAAACCAGGTTCCGTTCCCATCGAATCCTCCTCTGCCGGTCACCCGTATATCTTCCGCATCTTTAATATAGATGAAACGGTTCGCCCCCGTCTTGTCGTTATTCAAATAACTCTCCATGGACGATGGATCAGCCATGATCCTTGCGTTCTGAGCCAAATGGATACGCGAATGGCTGGGTATTCTCAGCCCGAACGATTTGTATACACCCGCTGGAAAATACAAGATATTATCCGTACCAGCATTATCGTTCAAGGCTTTTTGTATATGTGCAGTTTCATTTTTGCATCCCGTATTATCCACACAGTATTCCCGTGTAATGTCAACCACATTTCCCTCAGGCAACTGTTCGGGTAGTTCGACAAAAAGCAACAAACGTTTGGTAAAATCCTGATTCTGACTAAAAAACAGAACCACATATCCCGTCCGATCTACCACAAATGAAAGTTTGTTCCCAATTTTAGTTCCTTTGATCCCATAACTATCCGGAGAAATACTCCAATCACTGTCACCGAAAGGAAAATCGGTTTCAACTTCCAGGTTCAGTTGCTGACCCATATAGGTCAATTCTGTATACTTGTATGTAGACAACCCATATTCCAAAGGTACATCATTCTGTTCTTTCACCGACACTAGTTCACCATTACAACGTACTGTAAAAACTGCCCCTTGTGCATTGATTACACCGACAAGTAAACCTACGAAAAACAATATTTTACGAAAGTCCATAATTATTTATTATTATTTTTATTCCATATCACCGACGGAGTGGTAAATGGGAAACTTTCCCCTTGAACATCGGTCACTTCCAAGTTTTTCACATCCTCAAAAATCACTGCCGGGCGAATATCCGTGTGCTGTACACGGATATTAAGGTTCTTACATTTCAATCCGTTAATATGACGAAAATAGAGTCCATAGGCGGGACAAGTTCCGTAGATATTGAATTCCGGGTATTTATCCTCGTTTTCAGGAATGTCGCGCGTGACAAAATCCTTGTCCATCAAGCTACCGAAATAGAGTAGGTCGCAATTCTCTATAGTCAGATTCTCAATATTTTGAGAAGCCAACCCACCAATAGCTGAACCTACGCCCGGACCATTACGCACTTCCACATAGCCGATGCCCGTATTACGCACATTACGTATGGTCACATCTTTCAATCTCCCTTGAGGCGCAGGATTTGGACCACCCTCAAAGGTACGCCCGCGATTGCCCAAACGAATGAACAATGGGGTTGCACAATTGTGTAGCAAAATGTTTTCATACATGATATTTTCCATTTGTGCACCATCTACACACTCTATGGCTATCCCGTAACGGGCAGTTCCTTCGATGTTACGGGCTACTAAGTTCTTGATACCGCCGTGTGTTTCCGTACCGATCTTCAGCAAATGGCAATTGGCATAGCGGGAACGTACACCGTCTATCAAGATATTCTCACCCACCGCCATGGAAAGAGATTTCAAGCACACCACATCATCACCACACAAACCGTTAAAATTGCGTATCACCACATTCTTGCAACCGCTGATGTCCATACCATCCTGATTATGCGTACCGGTATAGCAACGTGCACGGCAATCGATAATAGAAAGATCCTCACATGCTTCATAGTACTGTGTCCAATTTGCACTGCGTATCAGCGTAACATCTTCCAGACTTACCTTTTGACATTGTACCATTCGTATCAAGCGAGGACGTTCATGTTCGTTACCTTTCCCCTTCCACGGGAATCCATTGTACAGGGAATTGCCATCGATAATTCCTCCACCGATGATCCGTATGTTTTTACGCCCCTCGGCAAACAAGAATTGGAAATCTTCATTTGAACGGAAAGAAGGTAACTTGGAGGTAAAACGGGGATAATCCGCATGGTTTTGCGAACCGCGTAATATTGCCCCTTTCTCAACATAAAGAGTTACATTATCCTTCAGTTCCAAGGTACCGCTCAAATAAACTCCATCGTGTATATACACCACCCCGTTTTTCACTTTGCTACAAGCGTCAATGGCTTTTTGTAGAGCCTGTGTGTTGACGGTGACATTATCACCCACCGCTCCATATTCGCAAACGTCTAGGATCTTACCTTCCGGCATTTTTTTCACTAATGACATTGTAGCCTTGACCGCTACGGCATACATCAGTGCATTAGCGTTCCCGTTGGCACCCAACATCACTTCCGTACCTTTGACAAAATGCTTTTCCAACACTCGGAAACAATCGTTTCCCACCAGGACTTCTTCACCG
>CAVCAX010000228.1:4576-6767 GCA_963599995.1 Coprobacillus sp. CAG:698 | reverse complement strand
GGCGCGACCAGTTTGCCGAACAGATAGAATTGAACCCACTGCTCTTTATAGGCACAGTCTTGTCTGTTCAATCTTTGATTATCATCTGTGTGATACTCAGAGCCTGGCATATCGCCAACGAGAATCCGGTGAACAGTATAAAGAGTGAATGATTAGTACATAAAGAGTGAGTAATCAGTGATAGTGATTAGCGGGTGATGAATCGTGATTTTTTAAACCTTTTCTTCTTTTTGTTTGTTATTCTTCATATAACATTGTATTTTAGCGACAGTTACCGAATTCAGTACGCCTTGATATATGAAAAATACACTTAAGAACATCCGCGACTTCTATCTTGAGGGCTTTCGCAGTATGACGCTCGGTCGTACACTGTGGCTTATTATTATAGTGAAGCTGTTTGTTATGTTCTTCATTCTCAAGATTTTCTTCTTCTCAGATTATTTGGGGCATCTTTCCACCGATAAGGAAAAGAGCGACTATGTGGGAACCGAACTTATCCGGCGGGCTATTTCTCCTTCGGATTGACGGTTGTACCATTCTCACACTGTTCTATTGATTATCAACAACTAACTGCAAAATAATATGATTGAAAACATTGACACTTCATTGATCGATTGGTCGAGAGCACAATTTGCAATGACCGCTATGTACCATTGGATTTTTGTTCCACTCACACTCGGATTGGCAGTCGTGATGGGAGTCATGGAAACACTGTATTACAAGACGGGGCAGGAATTCTGGAAGCATACCGCCAAGTTCTGGATGAGACTTTTCGGCATTAACTTTGCCGTGGGAGTGGCCACCGGATTGATACTCGAATTTGAATTCGGAACCAACTGGAGTAATTATTCCTGGTTCGTGGGTGATATTTTCGGTGCACCGCTTGCCATTGAGGGTATTCTTGCCTTCTTTATGGAAGCCACGTTTGTTGCCGTGATGTTTTTCGGATGGGAGAAGGTGAGCAAGCGCTTTCACCTGGCTTCCACCTGGCTTACGGGACTTGGAGCCACGATTTCCGCTTGGTGGATTCTTGTTGCCAATGCCTGGATGCAACATCCGGTAGGCATGGAGTTCAATCCCGACAGTGTCCGTAACGAGATGGTGGATTTTCTGGCGGTGGCTCTTTCTCCGGTGGCGGTCAATAAGTTTTTTCATACGGTATTGAGCGGCTGGGTATTGGGAGCCATCTTTGTGGTAGGAGTCAGTTGCTGGTTTCTTTTGAAGAAGCGTGACACGAGATTTGCCATGTCGAGCATTAAGATCGGAGCAGCTTTGGGATTGGTTGCTTCTTTACTCTCTTTGTGGACAGGAGACGGGTCCGGCTATCTGATTGCACAGACGCAACCGATGAAACTGGCAGCGGTGGAAGGCTATTATGAAGGACAAGAGGGAGCGGGATTGGTAGCTGTCGGCATGCTGAATCCCGAGAAGAAATCGTATGATGATGGAGCGGAGCCTTTTCTTTTCCGCATCGAAATCCCTAAGATGCTTTCACTATTGGCTGAGCGTGAGATGAATGCCTTTGTGCCCGGCATCAACAACATCATAGAGGGAGGTTATGTGCAGAAAGACGGTACGATTGCCCTTTCCGCTGCTGAAAAGATGGAACGGGGGCGGACTGCCATTGCCGCACTGGATGCCTATAAAGCAGCCAAATCCGTGGGGCATGAGGCCGATGCGAAGATTGCCTATTCCGTATTGATGGAAAATGTGCCGTATTTCGGTTATGGATACATCAAGGATGTGCACGAACTGATACCCAATGTTCCTCTCAACTTTTATGCTTTCCGTGTGATGGTGATGTTGGGAGGGTATTTCATCCTGTTTTTTATACTCGTTCTTTTCTTTGTATACAAGAAAGATCTTTCTAAAATGCGTTGGATGCAGTATGTTGCCCTTTGGACGATTCCGTTGGGATATATTGCCGGACAGGCAGGGTGGATTGTGGCCGAATGCGGACGCCAGCCTTGGAGCATTCGTGATATGCTGCCCGTTTCGGTTGCAATCTCCAAATTGGATGTCGGGTCTGTGCAGGCCACTTTCTTTATCTTTGTGGCGCTTTTTACCGTCATGCTGATTGCCGGGATAAGGATTATGCTTCGTGAGATAAAGAAAGGACCGCAGACTTCTGATTCCGTTAATTTCTAAATACAAAATTCTAACTGCTAAAAAGATGAGTACATATATATAT
>CAVCAX010000228.1:0-4539 GCA_963599995.1 Coprobacillus sp. CAG:698 | reverse complement strand
ATATATATCTTCAATATTATTGGTGGCTGATTGTTTCTTTGTTGGGAGCCATACTCGTATTCCTGCTGTTTGTGCAGGGAGGTAATTCATTGCTTTTCTGTCTGGGGAAGACAGAGGCACATCGTAAGATGATGATAAACTCCACCGGCCGTAAGTGGGAGTTTACGTTTACTACCTTAGTGACGTTCGGTGGTGCTTTCTTTGCTTCGTTTCCTCTGTTCTACAGTACGAGTTTCGGTGGTGCGTATTGGCTTTGGATGATTATCCTGTTCAGTTTTGTATTGCAGGCGGTCAGTTATGAGTTTCAGAGCAAGGCCGGCAATCTGTTGGGAAAGAAGACGTATCAGGTGTTTTTAGTAATCAATGGGGTAGTGGGGCCGTTACTGTTGGGCGGTGCTGTGGCTACCTTCTTCACCGGTTCCGATTTCTATGTCAACAAGGCAAACATGGGAAATGCAATCATGCCCGTCATCAGCCAATGGGGCAATGGCTGGCACGGGTTGGATGCCTTGATTCATCCGTGGAATGTTGTTCTTGGACTGGCCGTATTTTTCCTGGCACGTATTTTGGGTGCACTTTATTTTATCAATAATATTGCCGATGAGGAACTGGTGACCAAATGCCGTCGTTCCATCTATGGAAATACTGCGTTTTTTCTTGTCTTCTTCCTGTCGTTCATTATCCGTACGTTGCTTGCCGATGGGTATGCGGTGAATCCGGATACGAAAGAGGTGTATATGGAGCCATACAAATATCTGACGAACTTTCTGGAAATGCCTGTCGTGCTGGGGATTTTTCTGTTGGGAGTCGTGTTGGTGCTGTTCGGCATCCTGCGTACGCTTTTGAAAAAGGGATTTGATAAGGGAATCTGGTTTACCGGTATCGGTACGATTCTTACCGTGTTTGCCTTACTGCTTACGGCCGGATACAATAACACTGCCTATTATCCGTCGTTTACCGATATTCAGAGTTCGCTGACATTGGCCAACAGTTGTTCCAGCCAGTTCACTCTTAAGACAATGGCGTATGTATCCATTCTCGTTCCCTTTGTCATTGCCTATATATTTTATGCATGGCGCTGCATCGATAAGAAGAAAATCGATGCCAATGAGATGTGATGCAGTGCTTATCTGCCTTATTTGAATAAGAATTTACCCCTTTCACCCCCTTCACCTTTTTGTTCTGTCGGCTTATTTATCGGCAGTAGAAGGTGAAGGGGGTTCTTTGTCATGTACCCCAAAGCCTACCGATAAGGGTTGTTTTCAGAACAATTTCAGATCAGGGGAAAAGATGTTATATGTTTTTCTGAAAGACGCTATATCTTTTTTTAAAAGACGCTAAGTCTTTTTTTGAAAGATGTTATATGTTTTTTTGAAGGACGCTAAGTCTTTTTTTGAAAGATGCTATATGTTTTTCGCCTCCCCCTTGCAGGTTCGAAAACAATGTGACTTTCTGCTGTATATATCATCTTGGCTGCTTCAGTAGTATCAGCTTATTTTTATGGCTATTAGTTGGATATGTGAATGGGGATGTGCCTTAGTTTTGATACATCCCCAAGACAAATTATTGATATAATAATATTGTTTCCATAATACATTGATTAATTATTATTAGTTATAATCTCCCAATGCCCTCCTTTTTTGGAACCGACATAGCGGACTATTTCGGATAGGGTGACGAGTTCACGTTCAATTGTTTTAGCAGAAACACCAATGGCAGAGGCAATCTCAGCTCTGGTTGTCTGTGGATTTTCGCTGATTAGAGTCATGATTTGTTGCTGGCGTTCAGTCAAGTTTTTAGCGACATTTTTAGCGACATTTTTAGCGACATTTTTAGCGACATTTTTAGCGACATCGCTCGTCCCCGATTCACGGGTCTGGAAATCGAAAGTGACTTTTACGGAATTAATTGTCGTTTCAATATGCATTGGACGACCGGTTATTTCCTGCCAACGTTTAAGCTTGCGGAGCCCATAACCAAGGTTTTCTGACAAGTGTGCAAGCCGGAATAGCTTTGCGATTACCGGATTGCGTGGCTGCGACTCAAACGAATTTTCCATCACATCCAACGGCATTGGCATACCTCCCGGATTAAGGAACTCAATCCGGTCATCGAAAACATGAATGCAACTGCGACGAGGACTGAAATGGTCGGCATGGGCCATTTGATTTGCCAGTGCCTCACGCAGGATGTTGTATTCAGAAAAATCCTCAACAGATTGTCCGCGCTCGTTGATGCCAACCATCGGCGTATTAACAAGAGTACGGAGGCGGCGAAGAATAACCCGGCTGGCTTCCCAAAGATTTTGTTGTTCAGGTATGCGGTATGTGTAATTATTCGTCATCGCCTCTACACCTACACCGGGTATCTCAACATAGTCAGCACAGAATGTCGGGACAAAATTAAAGGTATACGGATTCTTTCCAAGCATTATTAAGCCACCAAAGGTAAGTTGTCCGAAATGGTCGGTAATGCCTACTCCTTTACAAAATTCCTCATCACTTACGCTGTCAAGATGTGAAACTAATCCCCAATGACGTACCTCACCTCTAAAATCAGCCAGTGCATCATGATTGAGCATATCAATGTTGGTATTAGGTATGGATTTCTGCGACTGGACACCAAAAGACTGGTCACGAATCATTGACATTATTTCCTGTTGCGTCGCTTTTTGGTCACCGCTACCCATGCGGATAAAGGTGTTTTCAAGGGAACCAAAATAAACAGGCTTGACCTCTGATGACGGCATATAAAAGGCTATGATGTTCTTACCGTCAATCTCATATCGATGAAGTGTTGCAAAAAGAGGGACATTGAATTTCTTGGAACGCAGTGTCCCAAAAAAATCCTGTTCGAGTTTCTCGATATTGTCAACACCGTTAACCTCAAAAGACTTGCCAAGCTGCTTCACACCCAGCACAATCCAACCGCCGGAGCAATTCGAGAAAGCACTGACAGTTTCCCAAATATTTTTCGGCAATTCTGATTTCGCAGCCTTGACCTCGAAATCGTCCCATTCTATGTCGCGTAGCCGTGCTACAAGTTCTTCCTTCGTCATTCCAAGTGTAAAGTTAGCCAATTTTTCTGGATTATCAATCGGTTACTCACCACTATTTATGCATATTAAATCAAACCATGCCCAAAAGAGGAACAATTTGTTTTCTCGGAAATCTGCACTTCTGGCAATGTTTCTGAGAAAAAAGTTATTATTTTGCTTAGTTTTTTATTGGTCTTGACTGTATATAGGTAGTGTATGAAACAGGAAAAGGACATAGAACGGCTATTCAAAAGCCATTATGAGAAGATGTATAATCTGGCCAGATGCATCCTCTCCGATGACGATGAAAGTAAGGATGTGGTGAGCGAAGTGTTCACGAAGATTCTTATAGATGATGTCGTCCTGATGCCTGAGAGCGAGGAAAGATATCTGATGCGGAGCGTCCGCAACCGTTGTCTCAACTTGATAGACTGTAAGAGTGTCAAGGAGAAAGTGACGAAATTGCTGCTCGATGATGCCGATGTCATTCTGTCGGAAGACACCGATGAACGGCTCGATCAGCTGATGCTTCTCATCGAAAATCTCGAACCGCCTATCCGAAAGCAAATCTTCCGCTTGCGCTATCTGCAGGAAATGTCTTATCAGGAGGTAGCCGATGAAGTAGGAGTGAGCAAGGTGACGGTGTTC
The DNA here is from genome assembly GCA_963599995.1 of Coprobacillus sp. CAG:698. Taxonomy (GTDB): domain Bacteria; phylum Bacteroidota; class Bacteroidia; order Bacteroidales; family Bacteroidaceae; genus Bacteroides. The sequence continues at coordinate 854 of CAVCAX010000228.1, read as the reverse complement.
AATCATCTCTCGCAGGCTTTGGACGGGATCAGGAAACAATTCAGCAAAGGTTAGAATGAGTTTCTAACACAGTAAGTACATTCTTTTTAATGAGCAAGACAATGACAAACATGAGTAAAGAAGAAAAGCGGATGATCTTACTCGATATGCAGGAACATCCCGATTGCTATACCGATGAGCAGATAGAGAGTTTGCTCGCCGATGCAGAAATGAAGGATCTCTTTCATGAAATGGCCCTGGTGAAAATGGCATTGAAGAAAGCGAATCCAAAGAAAGTAAATGTCGATGAGGCATGGAATGAATTTGCCTCAAAGCAGGGACCGGTATCCGATGGTGCCTCCCAATCATCAAGTAATCGTTTCAAGATTGCCGCCTCTGTCATAGGGGTGATTTTCCTTTCGGGCATCACCTTTGCCGCTATTCATTCGGGCATTTTCAGCTCTTCATCTTCAGAGGATACCCATCAGGTGAAGACGGAACAGGTGATACCGGCTCCCAAAACCGTCAGGCATGCGGATGTGTCAGAAAAGACAGACAGCCTCGACCTCAAACCTGTGGTCTTCGACAATGCGGAGTTAGGCGATGTCGTATCGCAACTGGCAGCATTCTATCAGGTAAAGGTGGAGTTTGAAAAAACGGAGTCCCGCCATATCCGTATCTTCTTCAATTGGGATAAGGCGAAGACTTTGAACCAGAATCTCGAAATCTTGAATGCTTTCGACCGTATACAGATTACGGAAGCAGATGGAATTCTGAAAGTGGAATAGGCTATGAGGAAGTTGGTAATTTGTTTGGTACTGCTTTTGATGACGAGTATAGGAGCTTCTGCTCAACGCATTACCTGTCAATATAAC
>CAVCAX010000227.1:4237-6520 GCA_963599995.1 Coprobacillus sp. CAG:698 | reverse complement strand
CAGAAAACAGGAAGGTGCCGCACTGGAAAAGAAATTCCGCGAGAAAATAGCGAACATCTCGAATCTGCTGGAATCGATCGCTCCTCATGAAAAGGAACGCGTCGAAAAAATAAAAGAGCGTATAACAGATGCTCTCGAGAAGACATTGAGCGTAGATTACGATAAGAACCGTCTGGAACAGGAACTCATTTATTATATAGAAAAGCTGGACGTAAATGAAGAGAAACAGCGCCTCGGCAATCATCTGAAATATTTCATCAGTACCATGGAAAGCGGCAGCGGACAAGGCAAGAAATTAGGTTTTATTGCACAGGAAATGGGCCGCGAGATCAACACATTGGGCAGTAAATCCAATCATGCAGAGATGCAGAAGATCGTAGTTCAGATGAAAGACGAATTGGAACAGATCAAAGAACAGGTACTGAATGTAATGTAAATCGGCCGTAAACGATCAGACTACGAATGGCAAACGGCATCTGAATTCACCAAAGACAGTCTCTTGCGCCTTTCGTAGTTTGTATTCATAGCCGACAATTCTTGTATTCATAACCGGCAATTAATAAAGCACTATGAACGGAAAATTAATCATCTTCTCCGCACCATCGGGTTCGGGTAAATCTACTATTATCAATTACCTGCTGAAGCAGAACTTAAATCTTGCTTTTTCAATCTCAGCAACCAGCCGCCCACCACGTGGCGAGGAGAAGCATGGAGTGGAGTACTTCTTCCTTTCTCCCGATGAATTTCGCCAACGCATTGCAAACAACGAATTTCTGGAATACGAAGAGGTCTACAAGGACCGTTATTACGGCACACTGAAAGCCCAGGTAGAGAAACAATTGGAAGCCGGACAAAACGTAGTGTTCGACGTGGATGTAGTAGGCGGATGCAATATAAAGAAATTCTATGGAGACCGGGCTTTATCCCTGTTCATCCAGCCACCCAGTGTAGAAGAGTTGCGCCGTCGCCTTATAGGACGCGGTACAGATGCCCCGGAAGTGATAGAGAGCCGTGTGGCGAAAGCTGAATACGAACTAAGCTTTGCACCCAAATTCGACAAAGTCATTATCAATGATGATTTGGAAACAGCCAAAGCGGAAGCCCTGAGAGTCATAAAGGAATTTCTAAGCAAGTAACCCTCTTTCTACAGTAGCTGTTTCTGCTTTGGGGATATTTATCAGCAATCCCTCAACAACGATTATGAAGAAAATAAAAACCGGAATTTTCAGCGGCTCTTTCAACCCGGTTCATATCGGGCATCTTGCCTTGGCCAATTATCTTTGTGAGTTTGGCGAGGTAGACGAAGTGTGGTTTGTGGTGAGTCCTCATAATCCGTTAAAGAAAGCGGACGAATTATGGCCGGACGAATTGCGTCTCCGGCTGGTGCAGCTTGCCATCGGAGACTATCCGCATTTCCATGCTTCCGATTTTGAATTCCATCTTCCCCGGCCTTCTTACACCATACATACACTGGACTGTTTGAAGAAGGCCTATCCCGATCGGGAATTTCATCTCATCATCGGCTCGGACAACTGGCAAAGATTCAGTTACTGGCGCGAATCGGAACGGATCATTGCCGAAAATCAATTGATCGTCTACCCTCGTCCCGGGTATCCCGTGGACAAGGACTTGCTTCCGGCACACGTACGCACCGTCGACTCGCCTGTCTTTGAGATTAGTTCCACCTTTATCCGGCAGGCCCTGGCAGAAGGAAAGGATGTGCGCTATTTCCTTCATCCGGCAGTTTACGAAGAACTGCACCGGCATAAATAAGACAAGCTCCGCTCTATTCGGGAACGGGAAATACCATTCACCGAAATTCTCCGTCCGTTCTTATGCTGTTCTATTTTTCCAATATACCGTTCTATTTTCCAATAAGTAAAAAGGACATCAGAAGTTGTTCTAAACTTCCAATGTCCTTCAAAACAGAATGTAAAGGTTACTTCAAATGACCTCTATATTATTTCCATATTACTTCAAACAGCCTCTATATCAATTCAAACGACCCCCATATCACTTCTTCATCCATTTGCAGCAGCGTACTCCTTGTGCCGTCCCGGCTTGAATCATATAAAGTCCGGAAGGCAAGTCTCCTATCCGGATTTCAGCCTTATTGCCGGTAGCAGAAGCGGAGCGTACTACCCTACCCGATAGATCTATCAAATTCACATTCTCCATTTCGCAATCAGTCTCAAGGCACAATAAATCCTGATTCACGTAGCAAGACAGGACGGAGGTTTCAGTTGCGGTTTCTTCAAATCCTGTATTCTGAAGGATCCAGAA
>CAVCAX010000227.1:0-4227 GCA_963599995.1 Coprobacillus sp. CAG:698 | reverse complement strand
TTTGCAACCAGTCCGTCTACGGAAGACAACAAGACTCCATACTGTCCTACCGGATAAGTCAGTTTATGAATGATTCGTATATCTTTTGTTTCCCCCTTTTCCAAAGACAATTCTACGATATTGGAATTGCCCACAAGTTGATTCTGGTCATTAAAAAAGAGTAAAGCAAATGAATCATCACCATATCCGCCACTGTTTTTTATTTTCGAAGAGACTACGATACTGGTATTGGGATAAATCTTATCGGAACCATCCTGGGCAGTCACCGTTACCGTGCTCCACAAATTATAAATCGGAGAGGCTGGTTCATCCAATACCGTAGCAGAGGTTACTTCAAATTCACTGGGACCGATGGAATCCCACCATCTGGTGCTCCATGCATTGTCAACATCACAAACAGCCACGACGTCATAATCACCGGGACTTACTTCAATGGCATCGGTACTATACTCGAATGTACGGGTGGCACCTTTGGGAATACGTGTAGGGAACATACCCACATATTGACGCTCTTTCTCCGGATCAAGACTTTTCTTTTGCAACAAAATGCCCATATAAGAGTAAAACTCTTCACCGTCATTCTTCACAGTTACCCGAAAAGCGGCTTTCCTGCCCTTATATAAATTCGCACTTATTATTTCCGGCTTCTTCACCAAACTCAACAGAGGTTTAAACTCCGGTTTTATGTAGCTCACCTTATTGTCCGTCACTTCCACAATATAATAATTCGGAGAGTTGACGGGTGCAAGCATGACGGTATAATCGGATGCGCCATTCTCTTTTTGTGCGGTCAGCAACCGGTAGGTGCCGTTTTCTATGGAAGCAGGGATAGAAAACTCGTCGAAAGTAAATCCAGCCGTTCCACCTCCCAAAGAACTGAGTCTGCCTATGGCAGTACTACTCAAAACGGTCAGCAATGTATTCTCTTTATAAAGGCCCAAAATCGCCTCACCGGAAAAGCTCTGTAATCCATAGTTAAAAAAGCCAACGGTTGCTTTATTGGTTTCTTCCCGGGTCGTTTCTTTCTCCAGCAGACTAAAAGTACCGTTCAAGTGTACGCGTGCCAGATGGGTGGAAGATTCATTCGGCGGCTGAATGCCGATCAATATGGACTGATAATGGTTGTAAGCTCCCAGTCCGCTACCAATGCCCAAGTCTTGCGGTTCGAGTGCCGAAATCTGATAATATCCGTTACTACTACCACCCCATCCCCAATTAAAATGAAAGAAACCGTTGGCATCATAACCATCACACACAAATGCATGTCCCCCACTCGGACCTTCACCAAAGTAAAGGATAGGACGTTTTTCATTTAGCTCAGCCTTCAGAAAATCCGACCAGTCATTCTCATTAAAATGCGTACGATCTATATATTCCAGGTTATTATCGTATGAAAAATAATTTTTTAAACCGACAGCGATATCCTTTGCTGTTGCACCGCTGCCTTCGACACTATAGTTCATATTGCAAGATACACCGATATGATAAGACAAGGTAGCGACCGCTTTTGCCTGCTTTTCATTATACATTCCATTATAATCGTCCAACATATTAGCCCAATCATAAGTGGTGCTACCAAAATCAACACTCAGCTTTTTCCCAAATTTCTCACAGGTGTAAGTTTTGGAACCTTTACCCGTTGTCGGATAATTATAGAACTTCATAATTTGAGCTGCTGCTGTAGCCACACAACCTGTAGGAGCAATCATATCGTAGTTTTTATCGAAAGGACATTCGTCATTGAAAGGCGTATCCTGATTCCAAGCTATATCACCCAGTAAAGGCTCTACCACCGATGTTGCTTCGGCACGTGCAGCAATGCCTCCCACATAAGAGGTTGTCATGCCCATAATCTCCGGAACAGACGGTAATTCCGACAAACGCGCAATCTCCATGTCATAGCCGCTAAGCCACTTCCGCACCTGCAGAGGCTGGTCTTTCAAAGCAAAAGTTCCCGTCAATGAATACGCCAATACCGAACGGGCACGGTCATCGGCAGCCACAATCACAAATCCTCCATTATCCCTATTGAACACATAGTAGGTCGGTAATCCCGAACTTGATACAGCGCGTGTATTTTTGCTGTCGGCAGGTACAACTGAGGTATAAACCAAGGTCAACACAGGAGAAAATGCACGCGTGTCACTTCCATAATCAGAAGTCGCAGAAGCAAAGAAGCGGTTTGCCAGAGCTGCTGCTTCCTCAAGTGTAATTTGTTTGGCACTCAGATTTTGAAAAAAGAATAACAGAAACAACAGAAATGCGTAGTACTTTCTCATGATTTCACGATTTATTAAGTTTTTTGGCAAATATATGAAAATAAAGCGCATAAAATAAGATTACTAAGTTTATTTTCGCTTTCTTTGTACAAATAACCAATACAATAACATAATTTCTTCATTAAAAATTTAATGCTTATGAAAAATTTTACTTTTTTACTTATCAGTGGTCTTTTATATTCAGGACTCAGTTATGCTCAAACAGACCAGGTTTACACTCCTCCCAACAAGAAAGCCGAAAGTGTTTCTGAAAAGAACAGAAATCTATTCATGAAACCGGTAAACAGGACAGCAGGAAATAGTGCTAACAGCATCTGGAGACCCCAAACAGAAGTCGGCTTCGTATGTGATCCGGAAGACGAGGACGCTGAAATCACATGGTATGAGGACAACATCATACAATACACTTATGATAAATATGGAAATGTAACCCTCTTGGAACGGGAAGCCGTAGAGGAAGAAGAAGGAGAAAGGCGAAGCAGAGTACTCTATAAATACAATGCCAACCACAAAGTCATCGAACGCATCGAACAAAACGAAACAGACGGAGAACTTATCAATTATCAAAAAACAGAATTCGATTACGACAATATAGTAACGGATTATGTTACACGCAGAGCCACCTACAACTGGGACGAAGTAAAAAATGATTGGGTAAGGAACTACGAGCATAAGAAACTGATAACCAGAGACGGGAAAAATAACGTTACCCGGATTTTAGTACAATTGCTCAATTATGACGGGGTATCATACTTAGACCGTGAGCAGACTGATATAACCTATGATGAAACCACCGGTAAGGCAAAGACATGGACCAATTTATCCAATGACTATGGCGACGGCATGCAAGAAGGCATAAGATACGACAATATCGTATGGGAAAATACCAATGGACAAATTGTGGAAACGAACGAGCAATTTGTATCAGGCAATAACCGGATAAAAGAGGCCAAAGTATTTAATGGTGGAAAAGAAGTAGGAACATACAAAACAGACTTCGCAGGTGAAAAGGATTTTGAATGTACCATCAACACAGTTCAATCAGGAGAATATACCTCCAATGTACATACTTTCCAAATATTAAATGCAAACGGAGATCAACGCGAAGGATTCATCTATAAAGTAGATGCCAATGGAGACGGCGTGTTCACAGACGATGAAATAATAGAGCAGCAGTACATGGTCTGGAAATACGATGACAAGGGGAACCTGATCGAAAGTGCAGGATTCCTCCCGATGGAAGATGAGGAAGAGCCGTTCGCCGCTTCTGCCACAAACCAAATAATACCCGAACAGGGATGGGAGCAGGCAGATGGAGAAATGATAGAGTACACATATAATGAATATGGAGAGATAGCCTCCAGAATCGTTTACATGTGGTTTTATGAGCCAGGTGCCGGTCAGTATCTTCCTTTGGAAAAATATGTCTTAAGTGAATTCATAGATGTCTCTACCGGAATGGAAACCACCCGAAGTGAAAGCGGCAAGCTTACTTACACTGTCAACAAAGACGGAGAGATGGAACTCCGGATGGAAGGTATGAATGATTATGCCGTCTACAGCATCAACGGTAGCGTTATTGTCAATGCCCCAACAAAGGGGGATACAGTGAATGTACCTACCGCCGGTCTGCCTGCCGGATTATACATCCTGAAAGTAACCGGAACCCATGGTACAGAAAGCGTAAAATTCATGAAAAGATAACATTTCCGGATACCTTACTGTTTCAACCGGTGTAAAGTAATGATTACGATCTCGGATGGAGCGCCGATACGGATATTTTTATTGGAAGTCCCGATGCCATTGGTTACAATCATCGGGACTTTTGCTGTATTATACTTCAATCCCGTAAGGAAGCGGCTGCCATAATGCGAAGGGATAATGGGAGCATACCCAAAGATGCGCACCTGCCCGCCATGAGTATGCCCGGCTAAGGCAAGGTCTGTAT
>CAVCAX010000226.1:0-3599 GCA_963599995.1 Coprobacillus sp. CAG:698 | reverse complement strand
ACCTTATAGAGTGTCATGTTGTAACTGCCGTTTACATACTGCACATCAGGCACTCCTGTACTGGTTTTCTCCGAAACTTTTGTACCGTCAGCCATGTTATAGAAAAAATAATCCGTTGTCAGAGAGAACCCTTTGCTTATTCCCCCGTCCGGATCGTAAGTAGTCTCTTTAGCACTGGCTGCAAAGTCATTCATAAGAAACACAGCTCCGTCTGACGATGCCTTTATTGCATGAGGGATCTCAAGTCCCATACCATCTTGTGAGGTAACCCATTTCAACTGGGGTTCCTGAGCCGACAGACCGGCTACCGATAGCAGACCGGTCACGGCCATTGCAAGTAATTTTCTATTCATCATATTCATTATTAAAGGTTTATAAATTAAAAACGCGGTTTCACATATTTATCCGTACCGGAAGTAAACGACAGCTGCAACGGGAATATGTATTTACCGATTTTCTCTGCCGTAGACAGTTCTTCTGCAGGAAGTTCCATTGATTTAATCAATGAATAGTCATCAGCATTCACTGCATAGTAGGCATCAGACTCAGGACCCGTCACACGTAACGTCCAATCGAACATATTGCCGAAGACAGACAACGCCTCTTTCTCCGGATCAAAGGAAGGAATTCCGACCTTCACCACCTCATAGGTTTTGCTTCTGAGCACATAGAAAGCTCCGTCGGCAGCCGTCATGAAAGCCAATGTTTTCCGGTTTTTGAACTCCGTCACAAACAGGTGTTTCAACTGTAGTCCATCAGGCAGTTCAATGCTGCGTACATACGGTCTGCCTTTCATCTGTTTCAGATGAAACAACCGGTGATCGGCATCCAGCAGCAGATATCCCTCGTCATACTCCTTGCGTGTGGTAGGATTACCGGCTATCTCGATGGCAGGAAAATGGAAACCTTTCTTCTCCATCGCCTCGGTGAAGCGCCGGCTTTTCTCTTCATCCACCGTATTGGAATCCATGCGGATAAACTCAATTCCTTTTCCCGTGATGCGGAAAACATCATCGGGCATCTGCAAATCCACCCTGCCGGACATGCCTTCGAACAGCGGATAAAGCCCGATATGGGGAGCATTGATATCCGAGGGAACTATCCGGAAATTAAAATTCTCCGTCTGTGCCATGCGGGGTGTAACCGGCACTCCGTTGAGCGTATCCGGAAAACGTTCATCCGACATCAATTGCCGGAAATAGAACATCGGAAGGATACTGTCAAACTGGGCCTGCGTATAAGTCTTTCCGGAAAGGTCGCTACGGATCACGCCCTTATCTCCCGATGGGGTCATGATGGCAAAATCTCCGATAACGGAACTGTATAAAGTAAAAGACGTTTTCGTAGAACGTGCCGTCAGGAAGTTGTAGCACCAGGGTAGTTGCCAGATCAGCAGGCAAACAACCGTAAGTCCTAATAATATTCGACTAAAAAGTTTCATTATCTATTCTTCTTTATTATAAATATAATCCCTAATCCTGTTTTCCCTCTTTAAAACGTACAATGGAAAGCCAGGAGAATGTTCCTGTCAGCAATGTACATACGGCAAGCCACGGCAAGAAGCCGTTATATGCTTCCGGAGTAGTAGAAAGGAAAAAGATACGCAACACCAATACGGCAACCACCAGGTTGAATATACGCCGCTTCCATGAAGGTTCCAGACAAATCCAGGACACGAGCAGGTATCCGGCTATCCCTGCCAGATACCAGGGAGCAGCCGTCAACAGGACATGGCGAACCAACTCGGACGCCAGTATGCCTTGCAAGTAGACTCCCATCAGGAGATAGTTAAGCCCGAAGCAGACCAGCAGTGCGAGCAAACCGTAAAGCAGCATCAGCAGAACCATGCGCAACTGTGAATACGGAAGATGCAGCGTCAGCTTCAGACATTTGCGGTGCATCTCCGGAACAAACTGCACTACTGCCAAAAGTATCCCGGCAAGCAAGGGAATGTACTGCAACAAATCAACAAATACGGCATCCCTCTGCAGCATTACTTCCCATACGTGCTCCACCCCTTTCAGTGTCACCACCCGGTTGACGCGGAGCATTGAATAGCCGGCAAAACCCACTGTTACCACCAAAGCCAGCAACAGATACCAACGGGTCTTGATCCATTCTTTATAAAATATAGCATTCATCTTTCAATCCTTCTCTTTTAATATTTACCGGTGAGGCCGATAAAGGCATCTTCCAGACTTACTTTCTCACTCTGCAAACCGGAATAGGGCACTCCCGCTTTCATCAAGGCATTCTCCACTTCAGCAGGCTGCAGGAAGGAATAGGCCTCAAGCGTCCGGCGAATCACCGAAGGATGGTAGAAACCTTCCATCTCCTGCGGCTCATAGCCTTCGGGCACAGTACAGGTATAGCGGTGTACCGTATCCAGCAACTCTTTCACCTCCTGCTGCACCAGTATTTTTCCATAATCCATGATGATACAGTCATCGATCAGCCGTTCCATATCCTGTATAATGTGCGATGTCAGAAATACGGTCTTATTCTCCGAACGTGCATAGTCACGCAGGTAATCGGTGAACAGGCGGCGATAACCGGGGTCGAGTCCGAGCGAAAAGTCGTCCAAGACCAGCAGATCGGGATTCTGTGCAAGAATCAGTCCCAATGCCACCTGCGAACGTTGCCCGCAAGACATACGGCTGATACGCTGTCCCGGTGCGACCTTCAACTTATTCATCAATTCGTAATAGGCATCTTTCCTCCACTGTCCCGGATAAAAAGCGGCATAGAACTTCTCGATCTGGGTGATGGTCATAAACTGATATTGCACATGGCCTTCGATCAGTAATCCGATGTTCCGGCGCAACGCAGGATCCATTGTCTGAATGTCCTGCCCGAAGATACGGCATTCGCCCGAACGGGGTTTCAGATAACCGCTCAGGATATTGATTGTGGTGGTCTTCCCCGTGCCGTTCTTCCCCAACAATCCGAGTATACGCCCCTTGGGAACAGTAAAACTGAGATTTTCGTATATCAGGCGTTTACCGTAATAATGTGTCAGGTTATTACATTCTATAATTTGTTCCATCTATTTCTATATGATAATAACTAAAAGCAGAATAAAAACAATAACGGGATAAGTATCCCCGCCAGCAATTCGATTCCGCCCCTTCCTATAATTCCGTTTTTTCCTTTCAGCATAAATATGCCCGAAAGAGTTATTACAATCAGAGCCACGGCAAAGACATCGGCAAAATGTGTCCACCACTGTCCGGGATTGTAATGAAGCCTCGTCATACTTCCCAGTATGGGACGTCTCTTTACCGATTCATAAACGGCAGCTCCGGTCTGTATGTTCACCTGCAGACTGGAACCGCCTTTTAAGAATACTTTCAGCACCTCTTCGCGCGGAAAGTAATGTTTGGTATAATTGCCCGCTTCTCCCAACGGTTCTAAGAGAGAGAGTACGGTTTTCTTGTTTATCTGAGCCTTTGCAGGCAAAGGCTCAGACAAGACATATTCCTGCTGCTTCACGGTGAAGTTCGGGTTAATGGAATCCCGGTGATTCATCACGATTCCCGATATGGCATATATCAACACCATGCCGGAGAAGAAAAATGACAGATCCCGGTGAACCACCC
>CAVCAX010000225.1:1312-5761 GCA_963599995.1 Coprobacillus sp. CAG:698 | reverse complement strand
TAAGGATGGATATATTGTAACCAACAACCACGTGATTGATGGTGCGGATGAAATCAGTGTGAAACTGAATGATAACCGTGAGTTCAAAGGACGTGTGATTGGGACCGATCCCAGCACTGACCTTGCACTGGTGAAAATCGAAGGCGATGATTTTCCGACTATTCCGGTAGGAGATTCTGAAGCTTTGAAAGTAGGAGAGTGGGTATTGGCGGTAGGTAATCCGTTCAATCTGAATTCTACTGTAACTGCCGGTATCGTAAGTGCAAAAGCCCGTTCGTTGGGAGTATATAATAATGGTATAGAATCATTCATCCAGACGGATGCTGCGATCAACCAAGGTAATAGTGGGGGCGCACTGGTGAATGCGAAAGGCGAATTGGTAGGTATCAACTCCGTACTTTCTTCTCCCACAGGTGCATACGCAGGATATGGTTTTGCCATTCCGACCAGTATTATGACAAAGGTTATCGCCGACTTGAAACAATATGGAACAGTACAACGTGCATTGCTCGGTATCCGTGGTGGTTCTATTGGTAGTAGTCTAATGGACGACCGTCAGCCGATTGACAACTCCGGTAAGACATTGGCAGATAAAGCGAAGGAACTGGGTGTAGTAGAAGGTGTATGGGTTTCCGAAATCGTAGAAAACGGTTCTGCGTCAGGAGCTGACATCAAGGTAGACGACGTAATCATCGGTTTGGATAATAAGAAGGTGTCCAACATGGCTGACTTGCAGGAAGCTATCGCTAAACATCGTCCGGGTGACAAAGTGAAAGTGAAACTGATCCGTGACAAGAAAGAAAAGACCGTTGAAGTAACGTTGAAGAACGAACAGGGTACTACCAAGATTGTGAAGGATGCAGGTATGGAAATCCTGGGAGCTGCTTTCAAAGAATTGCCGGATGATTTGAAAAAACAATTGAATCTGGGCTATGGGTTGCAAGTAACGGGAGTTTCCTCCGGTAAGATGTCGGATGCAGGAGTTCGCAAAGGATTTATCATTCTGAAAGCTAACGACCAGCCGATGCGTAAAGTCAGCGATCTGGAAGAAGTAATGAAGGCTGCAGTTAAGTCTCCGAACCAGGTATTGTTCTTGACCGGTGTCTTCCCGTCAGGCAAACGTGGATACTTCGCCGTCGATTTGACTCAGGAATAAGGTGTAAAATAAGGTAATAAGATTACAGGATAAGCTAATGAAATAGAAAAAGGATGCCGTCAATCAACTTGCCGGCATCTCTTTTTGTTTTATTAGTAGAAAAATATAGTGTAAAAGTTACTTAATTTTGTATGTTAACAAATTATTTGTCGTAACTTTGCACTCCAAATCTGTTTTTAAAGAATGAGACAACTAAAGATTACCAAAAGTATCACTAACAGAGAGAGCGCTTCTCTTGATAAGTATTTGCAGGAAATAGGTCGTGAAGATCTCATCACTGTAGAAGAAGAGGTAGAGCTCGCTCAGCGCATTCGTAAGGGTGACCGTGTGGCGTTGGAAAAACTGACACGTGCCAATCTTCGTTTCGTCGTATCTGTGGCTAAGCAGTACCAGAACCAGGGTTTGAGTTTGCCGGACTTGATAAACGAAGGCAATTTAGGACTGATCAAGGCTGCCGAAAAGTTTGATGAAACACGTGGGTTTAAGTTTATCAGTTACGCTGTATGGTGGATTCGCCAGTCTATTTTGCAAGCATTGGCAGAGCAGTCGCGAATTGTCCGTCTTCCATTGAACCAGGTAGGTTCGCTGAATAAAATCAGCAAGGCCTTCTCCAAGTTCGAACAGGAAAACGAACGCCGTCCGTCTCCTGAAGAGTTGGCAGACGAACTGGAAATTCCGGTTGATAAAATCTCTGATACATTGAAAGTATCCGGCCGTCATATCTCGGTGGATGCTCCGTTTGTAGAAGGAGAAGACAACAGCTTGCTGGATGTGCTGGTAAACGATGATTCGCCTATGGCGGACCGCTCTCTGGTAAATGAGTCTCTTGCGAGGGAAATTGATAGAGCTCTTTCTACGTTAACCGATAGGGAAAAAGAAATCATACAGATGTTTTTCGGTATCGGACAACAGGAAATGACATTGGAAGAAATCGGCGATAAGTTTGGCCTCACACGTGAGCGCGTTCGTCAGATTAAAGAAAAAGCAATCAGAAGATTAAGACAAAGCAATCGTAGTAAATTGCTCAAATCGTACTTGGGATAAGTCGATATATCAGTTTTCGAAAAAAAAGGTATTGCCGTGTAAGTAAAAGTATTTAGGATAACATCTTAAAACTTGCTTGCACGGCTTTTTTTATGCTTTTGTGAAAGTTGCGAGTATCGTTCCTTTTTGTTACCTTTGCCACAATAAAAGCAATTCAGATATGAAATATGTAAAAATACTATTTGCCATAGCATTGGTGTTCACAATGTGCTCGGCGTTTTCATTAAAGAAGGGTGGGCATAAGCCTGTGTATGCCTTTGGCATTTCAGCATCGTTTACGGATACGGTGGTTTATTATACCGATATTCAAATGCTGGACAGTGTTCATCTTGAAAAGAGTGGTTTCCTGCCGCATCGTGAGTTGTACAGTTATCAGTTGAAGAACTTTCTGGAGTATGAAATGAATCTGCCTAACCGTACTTGTATGATTTATTTTTCTGACAATAAAAAGAAGGTTGATAAGGAAGCTTTGAAAATACTTGGGAAGTATAAGAAAAACAAATCGATCGTTTTGCTAAAAGTAGATCCTGAAAAATTCCGGTTTACTAAACCGGAAGAGTAGTTTGGACGTTAATATATAAGAGATGCATGGTTTGTATCTCTTATTTTTTTATCTTTGTGGATATTGATGTCGGCCACGATTCTGTTACTGTCCATATTTTATTTTTTTGTTACACTCCTTAAATATAGGACATTCGTTACAATTTAACGAGGGTATAAGTAGAGTTTGAGAGCTGGCCTCGGTTTTTATTACGTCGGTGTAGAAAAACTCGATTTTTCTATATAATTTTGTGCATATAACCGTTTTAAATAGTAAATATTATAGTTGTGAGAACTTTTATACTGTCTTTGTTACTCCCTTTTTTGGTCTTAGCTTTTACGACTTGTCAGGATGAAAATGAGAAGCCGAAGCCGGAAGAGCCTACCAAACGTTCACGTACGGTATTGGTGTATATGGTGGCGCAAAATAATTTGGCATCTTTTGCTGCTAAGGATTTCAATGAAATGCTTGAAGGCATGAGTGGGGTGGATGTTGATAATAGTAATTTCATTATTTATAGGGATGATTGGTCAGCTCCTCGTTTGGTGCGCTTGAGTAAGGATAAGAATGGTACTGTGGTTCAAGAAAAGATAAAGGATTATAGTGAGCAGAATTCGGTGGATCCTGAGATCATGAAAGGAGTTTTAAATAAGGTTTATGCCGAATACCCGGCGGATAGTTATGGATTGGTCCTATGGTCGCATGCCGATGGCTGGGCGCCTTATCCTGAAGTCAAATCAAGGGCTTTTGGAAATGATGGGGGAGTTTCGATCAATATTATTGATCTGCGTAAGGTGCTTGAAGAGACAGAGCATTTGGAGTTTTTGTTCTTTGACGCTTGTTTTATGCAGGCTGCCGAGGTGGCTTACGAACTTCGTCACTGCGTTGATTATATAGTTGCTTCTCCTACGGAAATACCTGCTCCGGGAGCTCCCTATCAAGAGGTGGTGCCGGCGATGTTTGAGAGTAAGGATGCTGCTATGAAAATCGCTGAAGCATATTACACAAATTACTTGAATACGTATGATACGGGCATTCGGGAAGGTGAGAACAGTCCTTGGAAAGATCGCCTAAGTTCAAGTGGAATTTGGGTTGCAGGTGTTTCATCTGCCGTAGTGGATTGTAGCAAGCTCGAGAAACTTGCAGATGTCACACAGCAGTTGATTTCTAAGTATGTGGATACGTCAACAACTTCTGAGGGTGTATATTGTTATGATAAGAGAAGCGGTTCTTCATATAACTATAATAACTCTAAACTTTATTATGACTTTGCCGGGTTTATGAGAAAGATTACGGGAGGGAATGAGGAATATGCAGCTTGGGAACTTGCCTTTAAAGAAGCTGTACCCTGTTACTATACTACTCCCAAAAACTTTTCTGATTGGGCCGGTGCTTTTGATATGACCGGCACATGCGGTTTGTCTATTTATATTCCCCGTGGCGTAAGTCCGAAATTGAATGATTTTTATCGTGATTATCAGTGGTATGATGATGCGGGTTGGGTAGGTACCGGCTGGTAGCATCTTTCCTCTATGAAAAACTTTTTATATCCTGCCGGCGTGGAAATCTCATGATTATCATCTAATTTTGTATACATAAATAAAATGTGTTATGGAAAATACTTCAAATCTTACCCCGTCAGTTCCGGAGCCTAAAAATGTCCGTGGTTGGCTCTCCTTTTTTCTGTTTGTAGTAGGTCTCGGTGCGT
>CAVCAX010000225.1:0-1302 GCA_963599995.1 Coprobacillus sp. CAG:698 | reverse complement strand
CTTTAGGGCTTATTGCATTGGCCGGTTATACCATCCATGCTTTTTTGAACATCCGGCCTAATGCCGTCTTTTTGGGGAAGTTGTATATTGTCATTATTTTCATCTCTAATATATTGGTTTTGTTCTTCGGCGAAATGCCGGATCCGGATATGGGTTGGAATAGCCTTTCGCAAGTTGTGAAAGCATTGGTTTGGGCTATTATATGGTTCAGCTATCTTTGTGTTTCCAGGCAAGTGCAGAGACTTTTCCCAAAAGAAGAACGCGTGGTGTTCAAGAGAGATAAATATTTTGCTGCTTCTTTACTGGTGATACCGACTTTGCTTTTGCTCATTTGTTTTATATCCTTCTTGGGGGATAATGCTACCGTGGCATCTCTTTCTCCGGAAGAAGGAGAATATTCCGATGGAGTTATTGCTTTCCGTTCTCCGGAGGACTTTTTGTGCGAAAGAGTCGATAGTGATAGTCTCTCAGATGACATTTGTTATTCTTTCGAGTCGGGTGACAGCATTTGGGGAACGGTAGTAGGGGTGTATGATACGAATACTACAGAAGCCTATTTCCAAGAGTGTGTGGATTCTTGGAGGGATACTACGCTGGATGGTTATGATTTCTCTGTACTCGATATGAATACCGAGCTGTTGAATCATAATATGTTGCGTATGCAGTCGATCCGATATATCACCGACCCCTGTGTAGTCTGGACATTTGCAGCTTTATTTAGTCCGGATACGGGGAAGGCATGTATTATTTCTTGTTTTGCAACCACTCCGGTAGAGCGGACGGAGGAGCTGGTCAATGAGATGCTGCAGACCGTACGGTTTAAATAAGTGTGGACGTTTTGATGCGATAAAATATTCTTGGTTTCTGTCACATTTGTTACAGTTTTGATGTATACATTTGCATTATCTTTGCAGAAAAAAAAGGAGATTATGGAACAGTTACATGCACATGAAGTCCTTCGTATGATGGAAGGACATAGTTATTCAGAAGCATCTTTGCGAAAAGCGGTGATCGATAGATTTGGTGAACATCAACATTTCTATGCCTGTTCGGCCGACGATATGGATGTTGATGAATTGATTGAATTTCTGAAAAAGAAAGGTAAGTTTATGCCTGTTGGCGATGAGTTTACTGTGGATATGTCCAAGGTTTGCAATCACGAATGATAAATAGAAAGTTTAGACTTTCAATCTTATACGTGAATTGTGAGTGCGGAATTGCAGGATAATTACATTCGCAGGTATCTTATTGATGAGATTTTATGAAGGAGACAGGATTCCGGTTTGATGCTTGAATCCTGTC
>CAVCAX010000224.1:1661-3139 GCA_963599995.1 Coprobacillus sp. CAG:698 | reverse complement strand
GTTCTACCTCTTTAATATTAATAGTTCTTGTTATTGTGTTGTAATCAGGAGCAGTGAATGTCAATTGTACATCCTTGCTTCCGCTAACTTCACTTATTGCAATGTTGTAACCATCATTCACCTGGTATGTCTTTCCTTCACAATTTACTTGTGCATTCGGAATATTTTCACCAGTTTCGATATCTGTTACTGTACCGTAAATACTATAAGTAGCAGGTGCTACCGGGCGTGGATTAATATCTATCGGGTTATCACCCAGCCCGTCATCTTTATAACATCCGGTCAATAAAGCTCCGGATAAGCCCATTACGAGTAGTGCTATTTTGGCACTGAACCCGCTAAACAAACTTTTCTTTTTCATCTCAATAATAAAATTAATAATTTAACATTTCAGATTTTATGTAATATGGATTAAAACTATTCGCCTGCATGATATTATCTCCCGGATTTGCCCGGTAGTTGCGATAATAAAATTGTTCATTCCCTGCATTGTATGCCAATCCCATATTGGGAGAAGGAGTAATGCGGGGAATGTATCCTTTACGTTTGTATCTGTAAGGCGGCAAGGCTACTTGAAAACGAAAGCCGCCATTTGTCCTTGCTCCTTTGGCTTTCATGGCATAAAAGCCGATAGAAGCATAACGGAAATGTCTGATCACATCCAACCGTATTCCTTTTTCGCCTAACAGGTACTGCTCTGCTTTTAAACTGGTCTGCACATTGTATTGCGGCCAGTAAAAACTGGCACCCAAATTCCACGTAATTCTATGATTGGTATTATAAATGTATTTGAAACCGTCCCAGTAATAGGGATCTGTCAGTCCGACTCCTCCCTCAATGCTGAAACGCTCGTCCATCAATAATATGTGTCGCATCTGTAAATTGATGCCGTATCTGTCACTGTTGAATGTCCCTACTGCCAATGTCCCCCAAATATTATAAGGCAGGCGGACTGTTTGCTGCAGGGTAAGAAATCCCGGGTGCACTTTTCCGTACCGGCTGTTATAACCGTCATTGTATACAGGAATTACCATTTGCGCCGTCAATTTCATTCCTTTCCAAAAAGAGACTTCGATAGCCGGAGACAGGCTGAATAATACCTGATAGATCTGTGTGAGCACCAAGTTCTTAAGCGAGAGCTCCGGATATACTGTAATGTCTACTTTAAATAGGGAACTGTTTCTTTTCTTTTCTCTGACGGCTTGTCTCCAATTTTTGCCCAGATTGTAACTTACGTCCCAATCCTGACGGCTTACGTCGGATGTGCTGTCGTTGCCGGCCGGCTGATAGTAAAGGGAAATTTGTGGGATATTGTTGTTTAATATAATTATCCGGCATGGCTTCTCCTCCGGTAAGCCCATTCTCTGTATGACATCGACGGCCTTGCCGATTCCGACTCCATTTAAACGGTAGGCGACGTTTTCCATCACATATACACGCTCCTTGTCGCTTTCATGCCAACCGACGTTTTCGAATCC
>CAVCAX010000224.1:0-1651 GCA_963599995.1 Coprobacillus sp. CAG:698 | reverse complement strand
ACAGTTTCCTCTCCAGCTAATATATTGGCAGTTTTCTCTCCTCTCTGGCACATTCCCTTTATGGGGAATAAACAGAAAAGAAAGAACACTATATAATGCGCTATATCGCTATGTGTCAGATTTGTATTCATGTAAGAGATCCTATATTCTCATCCTTTTATTTTACTTGGTGCTTGTTATGTTGCAAAACACGTTACAAAAATACGTACATTTTTAATAATAGCAAAGAATCTTACATTAAAAAATAAATATTGTATCACTTTTTTTTATTCTGATTGCTCTGTTTTGTAAGAGGGCCTGTCTGATCTTGCGGAATATTCGCTAAGTGACTTTTCTATACTAAAAGACAGCTAAAAACGAAAAAATATTTTATCTGTTTTTAATTCCATGATTAGAGCGGAGGTTGCTAATGCTGTGTTGTGAAATATTGTTGTGTAAGAAAAATATTACAGATAAGTTAAGGGCGGTCACCATTGAAATAGATGAAACGAAATTTGCTGTGATTCGTATGGCTTCTTGGGTAGAAGAAACGCCTCTTGGGGCTGTATTGGAGATTTTTTTAGATGAGGACTTGTGGTAAGTCTCCTTTTTTTTATGGCAATAGGTTATAATCAAAATATTAATCGTATTTTTGTCCCCAATTATGAGTAGAATATTAGCAATAGACTATGGTAGAAAGCGTACGGGCATTGCTGTAAGTGATGCGATGCAAATCATTGCGAGTGGTTTGACTACTGTGCCTACGCATGAACTGTTGGATTTTATAACCGGTTATGTACAAAAGGAACCGGTAGAGCGTATTCTTGTTGGTTTGCCTAAGCAGATGAACAATGAAGCATCTGAGAGCATGAAGTATATCGAGCCGTTTGTACGTTCTCTAAAGAAAAGACTGCCGGAGATTCCTGTTGAGTTTGTGGATCAACGTTTCACTTCTGTGTTGGCGCACCGTACCATGCTGGAGGCCGGATTAAAGAAGAAAGACCGGCAGAATAAGGCCTTGGTCGATGAAATCAGCGCTACCATTATCTTGCAGACATATCTTGAAAGTAAACGCTTTAATATATAAGGAATAGTATAATAAAATAGTAATATAAAATATGATTTTACCAATTTACACATACGGTCAGCCTGTGTTGAGAAAAGTGGCCGAAGACATTACCCCGGATTATCCGGAATTGAAAAAACTGATTGAAAACATGTTCGAGACGATGGTGCATGCGGACGGCGTGGGCCTTGCAGCACCTCAGATCGGGCTTCCTATCCGGGTAGTGACGATTACATTGGATCCTTTGGCCGATGAACTCCCCGAATTCAAGGATTTTAATCGGGCATACATTAACCCGCACATTCTTGAAGTCGGTGGCAAGGAAGTGGCGATGGAAGAGGGGTGTCTCAGTCTGCCGGGTATTCGTGAAACAGTGAAAAGAGGAGACCGGATTCATGTGAAGTATATGGATGAAGATTTTGTAGAGCATGATGAAGTGGTTGAAGGGTATCTTGCCCGTGTGATGCAGCACGAATTTGATCACCTGGATGGAAAAATGTTTATTGATCACATTTCGCCGCTTCGCAAGCAGATGATAAAAGGTAAATTGAATACCATGCTGAAGGGGAAGGCCCGCAGTTCCTATAAAATGAAACAGGTAAAATA
>CAVCAX010000223.1:0-9230 GCA_963599995.1 Coprobacillus sp. CAG:698 | reverse complement strand
GTGTAGGGCGATTACTTTTGCAAATAACCTGAATGTATTAGTTATCTTGAATTATTCAAATTAATATTCTACTACCGTATGAAGAGAAACAAAATGTGGATTTACTTTCTTGTGCTGAGCTTTTTTTTTTCTTTAAAAGCAATCTCTCAGCAGTTTAAAGAATCTCCGGTCGTTACTGTTCGGAGGATAGGCGACAAACTCATAAGAGAAACTCCTTTCACATACAAATTGGATTTGTTCAGTCAGTCTGACAAATTCAATGGTCTCAGATTTGTCGACTTCGGACGCACCTTTGGGAAAGGGTATGAAGCGGTAGGATATGCTTATACGCAAATGTCCTTTCCAAGAGACACAACTATATGTGTACAAATAGAACACAACGATGCTTGTAAAATATGGTGTAACGGAAATCTTGTGTATGAGAAATATGGAAAACGGGATGTGGCGATAGTAAAAGAAGAAAGAAGTCTTGAAATGTCATTCTCATTTAATCTGCCTTTGAAAAGGGGGAATAATGATATTCTGATAAAATCGGAATCGTGTGGTGGAGAAGAATGGTGTGTATTCATACAACCTCCGAGTGAGAAAGATGCGGTGTTTTCTGTAAGCCCGCAATATCCCGAAATAGGATTGAAAAATGTGAAGAATGTAGATGAGAAAGTATCCGGTCTTACCAATTGGTTAGTGGTTGGGCCTTTTGCTCCTGGCATTAATAATGTGCACAAACCGGAGGAAGAATTTATTTTCGGACACATGTATGCCGGGCTTGACGGGGCTGTTACATGGACAATTCCCAAAATAGAAGTTTTGGGAAAAATGATTGATCCCGCACCTTGGGGGACAACCTATCAATGGAATTATCACAATGGTGGTGTTGCCTGGGCTATGCAGCAGTTAACCGAATTGACTCATGATGATAGATACAGGCAGTGGGCCATTCATTTTTGTGATTACCAGATGGAGGGATTACCTTTTGTCGATTATCAGGTAAATAACTTGAAAGCATACTTCAATTCTGCCAATTCGTTGGTGATCGGTTCAACACTACTTGATTTTACATTGGCACCCTCTCTGCCTCTTATATACCGTCTTCGAAACGAACCGGATTTTAAAAACCGGGAAATTTATAAAACATTTATAGACAAAATGATCGAGTATGCACGTTTCGGACAGATAAGAAGTGAAGGGATGACCAATTACACGCGCACGACCCCTGAAAAATTTACAGTATGGGTAGATGATATGTTTATGGGGATTCCTTTTCTGATGCAGGCCGGACTATATGCTGATTCGCCTGAGTTGCGGAAAGTGTTTTTTGACGATGCGGCAAATCAGATAATTGACTTTACTAAACACGTTTGGGACAAAGATGCAAAACTATATATGCATGCCAATTATACATCACGTCCTGAAGTAAAACTTCCTCATTGGTCGAGGGCAAATGGCTGGGCTATATGGGCAATGTCGGATGTATTGATGTATTTGCCTAAAAAACATCCGAAGTATAGACAGATACTCAATCAATATATTACATTTGTAAAAGAGTTAGTTAAGTATCAGGATAATTCGGGCTTTTGGCATAATGTTATAGACAGAAGCGATTCTCCTTCTGAGGTTTCGGGAACTGCTATTTTTACAATGGCTATGGCGCGCGGAATAAGATATGGGTGGCTGGATAGAAAAGTATATACACCTGTTGTCTTGAAAGGTTGGGAGGCGATAGCATCAGAAATAGAAGAGGATGGAACTGTGCATAAAATCTGTGTAGGAACGATGTGTACCGAAGATGTAGAATATTATGTAAATCGTCCGTTTTATGATGATGACACGCATGGCTCTTTTGCCGTAATATTTGCCGGGATAGAGGTACAAAGAATGATAGATTCTGATAAGAAATAAGAATAAAGAAACTATGAAATTGAATGTCAATGTTCTGCAGAAGTGGATGGTCTCATTTTCAATCCTTTTCTTTTTTTATGGTGCTAATTCTTTTGCTCAAATGAAAGCACCTCAAGATTGGCTTGGGTATGAGGAAGTAATGGGGGTGAAAAATAACTTACGTTATTATGACTTTGATGTCACCTTGATAGAATCAACGGCTCCGGCAAATGTATTTTGGCCAGGGGATAATATCGATTTTAAATTTCAACTCGTAAATAACACGCAGAAAGTGATAGATACGGATGCCCGTATACATATTATCAGGTATGGAACAAAAGGTATTCCTAATGATATCTGGTTGCCGAAGATGGTAAAACTTGATTATGAGAAAATCATTCCGGTCCATATTACGATTTCTCCCAACGGATATACGGATACGTCGCTATCGGTGGATGACATCAAAGATTACGGAGGCTATGCTGTCGTTTTTGATTTAGGGGAAAATGGCCGGAGGCTGGGAACAAGTTTTGCTTATAGTATAAAACCATCTCCGGTAAAGATGCAATATCCGAAACAGTCATTAGATGATTTGGGAGTTGATTTTCTCAGTAGGGTGGGGGTACAGTCCATACGTCACGCTATTCCGTTTATACCGACAACGGATCCTGAGTATCAGAAATATATACAGGATTTCACTGCTGAAATGCAAAGGTATATGGATAATAACATCACCGTTATGCTGATGTTTGGGGAGGGGCGTACAGCAACCTCCATACCATTAGGAACTACTCGTCCTCATCTTGACGAGAACGGGCATTTCTTACGTACTAAACAAGATCTTGCCTGGATGCCCGATCTGGATGAAGATTTCAAAAGATATGTAAAAGAGATCTGCTTGAAATTCGGCTGGCCAAAAGGGCCTGTGACTGCCGTTTGTCTGTGGAATGAGCCATGGGAAGGGGCATCTATCTCGGGCTGGCAAGCTGACATGATACGTTATAATGAGATATATAAGAAAATGGCAGAGGGTGTAATGGATGCCCGGAAAGAAGGCATCGATGTGTTGGTCGGAGGTGGAGATTCTAATTCGAATGCCTTGGATAAGTTTTTTGCCGATGGGACCATGGATATATTACCTATATTCGATTTTCTTTCTATCCATTACCAAGGATTAGAGACTCCGGTGTTGTATCCCGAATGGAACAACCGGAAAGATTATAAAGGACGCGTGAAAATATGGGATACGGAAAGCTGGGTAGGAAATACCGATGACCGTATAGGATTGGTGGTTGCCGCCAACCGTTCGAGCGGATATGATCGTTCGATGGGGATTTTCGGTGGTTATATGTATTCAGGTGAACCAAGCCGTTCGGCCCGTACTACAACCATTCGTACCGAAATGGGTACGGAAACCATTCCTAAACTACACGACACATGGTCTACTGCTGCCGCTATGGGTGCCGTACAGAGTCTTATCGGTGAACGTGAGTTTAGGGAAATACTTTTTAAGAACGGATTGCCGTGGGTGATGGTGTTTGATGGTTATGATGATAATAAGGAAGATGGAACAGTTGTTATAGCCGGAGATCTGGGAGATGCATTTGGTCCCGAGCATGTTCTTTTCCGTAATGTCCGAAGTCTGACAAATGCTGCGAAAAGGGTGGAGTGGAAACAGCAACTTAAGACCTTGTCACACGGTAGCGAAGCGTATGAGGCTATAGAAAAGAAGTTGAATACCTATTATCCTATTACTGACGGAAAGATGATAATAAAAGCTGATGTTGCATTTTTGTTGTATGATTTTTATGGAAACAAAATAGCTCCGTATAAAGGTACCTATGAGATACCGCTTAATTATCAAGGCTATTACCTCCGGGTAAATGGGAAGAAAGGTTCTTTCGATAAACTGATTGCAGCAATCAAAAATTCAAGAATCGAAGGTTATGAGCCTTTGGAAATCATACCGAAGGATTTTACAAAACCCATTGCCGAAAATCCCGAAATGGATTTACTGTTGACCAATATTCTCAACCGGCCGGTAAGGGGGGTGTTACAGCTAAGTGTTGGTAGTCTGAAAGTCTCTTATCCCGAAACTCTTTCTTTTAAGGCACATGAAACTAAAACTGTAAAAGTAAAAGTCATTGGGGGCGAAGCTAATATAGGAAATAAATACCCGTTGGAAGTTTGTTTCGATGCCGGTAAGGACGGCTTTGCAGTACACTGGGAAGATATGCATGTAAATTTGATTGCGAAAAGAAGCATTAGGGTAGATGGTAATTTAAACGATTGGTCGGGAATCATTCCTCAGACCATTGAGACATCGAAAGCCAGTATTTCCCTTACTGAAGCGGCATGGCATCCGTACCAGCAATTTGATTTGAATGCCGAAGGATTTGCCCAGACGTATATGGCTTATGATGATAGGTATTTCTATTTCGCGGCAAAGGTTGCAGATAATACTCCCCATAAAGGAACAATACGTTTTGAAACCCGTGATGACAACGAGTACTTTTATCCGGATACGGCCTATATGCAAACGATATATGCAATGAAATCGACTATGGTTACTACACAAGCGTCCGAATCCGACCAAAGTGCATTGCAGTTGCCATCGGGAAAAGGGCGTGTAATGAATTACATAGAAAATACATCTACTACCCAGTCCATTGGTATGGATCTCGATTTGCCTAAAGACAGATATACCCGTACTTCTTTCTATTTCCCGAATATCCGTCAGAACGGAGTATCTGTAACCGTTTATGATAAGGGTAGCGGTAAAGAGCTGCTGACTACCCAAATTGATAAACTTTGGAACGGTACATATTTGACGCTCGATCTGTCGGGGAGTGTGCGTGTGCGTTGCTCGGCTTATGGATGGTGGTATACGGCCAAGCTGGCAGGAGTTTTCTTCGATTCATCGGACAATAAGATAAATACAGCCAGAACAGAATCGTCCGCAATTCTAATAGGTAAAGATTTTGATACGGTTGGAAACTGGATTGGCAAATATGGAACAACCGGTTATTATCTGACCGGTTCAGATTCATCTTTACCATCGGACATTGTATATGATATTGTCTCTCAAGATGACTTAGTGCCTTTGGTATGGCCTGAAAATGTTCGTCGGTTTACATATCGGAAAAGGCCGGTATTGCCCGATGGTGTGAATGGAATTGCGACAGATAACATCCTTATTGCATTCAATGTGATTCCCATTGGAGAAGATGGGATGGAAGCGTATCCGAAGGGAACCATGCCTCGTTACATCGGATATAAATGTACCGATTATGAATATGCCCTCAATACGGTGGCTCCTGAATACGGTGGGGGATATGAAATCTGGAGAATGCTTACTCCCGGTATGCCCCGTAAGCATTTTTATCCTCGTCAACCCAAATCACCTTACGATGGAGCAGTGAAAGATGGCAAGTTGGTTGTTCGCCGTGAGGGTAATACACTCTATTATGAGTGTGCGATACCTTGGTCGGAATTACCGGATGTGAAAAATGCAATTGACAAAGGGGAAAAAATAAAATTCTCGGCACGCATCAATAACGATACTGCCGGTGCGGCTTGTATGGAATTAGCCAAAGAACGGAGTGTGTCAAAAATAAACTCAAGAGCATTTCATCCGGATTGGAAAGAACATTGGGCGAATGAAGTAGAATTCGGGGTTGAAAAATAATTTATTTATCCAACAATATTTTACAGTGAAAATGAGAAAGCAGATAATAACGATATTATTGGCCGGTTTCTGCTTCTGTGTGTATGCACAAGAACAGGAATTACCGCTTCCACCCAATGGAAGTCCGGCTTATGATACTCATGCGATAGAATTCGGGCAGAATGAATTTGAGAATCCCCTGATAAACAGTATTAATAGAGAACCTTATGGAGCGACATCCATTTCGTTCCCTTCGGAAGATGAAGCATTGCAGGTAAATGTAAATGCGTCTTCTCGTTATAAATCGCTGAATGGACAATGGAAATTTAAGCTTATAACAGACTGGAGGGATCTTCCTGCCGATTTTATGAAAATAGGTTTTGACGAATCTTCATGGGATAATATTCCAGTTCCGTCTACTTGGGAGATGCGGGGATATGGCGAACAGGTATACTGTGGACAGGGATATGATTTTCGTCCCATTAATCCACCTTTTGTACCTCGGAAAGACAATCATATCGGTCTGTATCGGAAATCGTTTACAGTACCCTCCGATTGGGAGGGACAAGACGTATTAGTCCATTTCTCCGGAGTGAGAGGAGCATTCTATCTGTATGTCAATGGAGAAAAAGTCGGATACAATGAAGACGGCGGTACTTTACCCGCAGTCTTTAATATCAGTTCTTATCTGAAAAAAGGAGAAAACCAGTTAGCCGTTCAGATATTAAGATGGAGTGACGGTTCTTATCTGGAAGATCAGGACCAATGGCGTTTTCATGGAATTTGCCGGAATGTTTATTTGGAAACGCGGCCGGATGTTTTCATTCAGGATTTTGCGATAATAACCGATTTGGATAAAAACTATAAAGACGCTAAATTGCGTATACGCCCTTTTATTTCCGGAAAAAATATCGATATATCAGGTTGGACTCTTGAAGCTGGATTGTATGCTTCGGATGGTACTCCCGAACCGGATGTGCATATGTCTATACCGGCACAAACCATTAGGGATGAAAAATATCAGAAGAATTATGTGTTGGCCAAATATCTGGAAGCCGATGTGAAAGCCCCACGGCTTTGGTCATCTGAAACACCTGACTTATATACCATCGTTCTGACCTTGAAAGACGGTAAAGGTAATACCGTAGAAGCAAGAAGTTCCCGTATCGGATTTCGTAATGTGGAGGTTAAAAACGGGGAATTATATGTCAATGGCAGACGGGAGTATGTATATGGGGTGAACAGGCATGAACATGATGCCTGGCATGGAAAAACAATTCCATACGAAAGAATGGTAGAGGATGTACGACTGATGAAGCAGTTTGGATTCAATTCAGTACGAACCTCCCATTATCCTACAGATCCTGCTTTTTACGATCTTTGCGATAAATATGGCATTTATGTAATGGATGAGGCTAATGTTGAAACATGCGGTGCAGATGCTGAGCTATCAAATAATGAGGTATGGCTTTTTGCTCAGTTGGAGCGTGTGACCGGTATGGTGAAGAGAGATAAAAATCATCCTTCTATTATTTTCTGGTCATTGGGAAATGAATCCGGGGTTGGGTATAATAATGCTGCACGGGCGTCATGGGTGAAAGATTACGATCCTACACGCCTGATACACTTTGAGGCTTATCTGCATAACGGTGGATCACGTCAGTATGGCTATGGACTCGACTTTATGAAAACGGATCGTCCTGCGGTTAACCCACCGGAACCTCCTGCCGTTGATGTTGTGAGCACGATGTACCCTTCGGTAGAAGGTATTATTAAACTGGCTACACAAGAGGGGGAAACACGTCCGGTTATAATGTGCGAGTATGCACATGCAAAAGGAAATGCTTTAGGCAATCATCAGGAATACTGGAATGCTGTAAAAAAGTACCCTCGGCTGATTGGAGGGTATATCTGGGACTGGGTGGACCAGAGTCTTATCCGGAAAGACAGTTTCACCGGCAAAGAATATTTTTCTTCGATAAATGGTACGAACGGACTGGTCTTTTCCGATAGAAAACCGAAACCGGCTTTATATGAATGCAAGAAGATATATCAACAGATCAATTTCGAATGGAAGAATAACGAATTGTTTGTTAAAAACGAGTATAATTATCTTTCACTCTCTTCTTTCGATTTTTCATGGAAACTGATGAACAATGGTAAGGTTGTAAAAAGAGGAATCTTGAGAGACTTGGATGCTCTTCCACAAACGGTTTCTAAGGCGAAAATTGATGTTGATTATTCAGATTTGAAAGGTGAAGTTGTACTGGAAGTGAATGCTTATCTCAAGGAAAATACGGTGTGGGCTTCTAAAGGATTTGAAATTGCATTTGAACAATTTATCTTGCAAGAAGCCAATACGGAATCGGCCGGTGATGATAAGAATGAAAGCGGTGAGCTGAAGGTTCAGAAAAAAGGAGATGGAATAAGAATTTATAATGATAATCTTGATGTGACATTTAATCGAAAATCCGGTCTTTTACAGAGTTGGCTGGTCGAAGGGAAGGAATTCTTGCAAGAAGGTCCGCAACTCAACTTGTGGCGTGCACCTACACAAAATGACGGAGGCTATAATCCGGAAGGAAATGAGATCTCCCGCCAGTGGGTAGAAGCCGGCTTGGATTGTCTCCAGCATACGTTGAAATCATTTAAACAGATACAGGGTAAGGATGGTTCGATTGTAATTATGACGAATGGCCGGGCTCAGAAAGCCGGTAATGAAAAATATGTGGATTACACAACCACTTATACGGTTTACCCATCTGGCAAAATTCAGGTAGATACAAAACTACAACCTTTTGGAGATATTGTAAGTTTCCCACGTATAGGATATACAATGACGGTGAAAAAGGATTATGAGAATTTTTCATGGTATGGATACGGTCCGTTCGATTCTTATAATGACAGGCATTCCGGTGCACGTTTAGGGCTCTTTTCCGGATCTGTAGATGAGCAGTTCACACACCATACTTATCCACAAGAGAACGGGAATAAATATCGTTGCCTGTGGGCTTCCTTGTCCGATGATAACGGAGTGGGACTTATTGCTGAAGGAATGCCTTATATTGAGACGAGCGTGATGCACTACTCTCTTGAAAATTTGTCGCAGGCCGAAAATGAGAGCCAATTAGAATATACCGATAATGTTACATGGAACATCGATTATAAAACTTATCCGATAGGAAATCGGAGTTGCGGCCCTCCTCCTTTGAAAGAATATGTTCTTTGGGCTAAACCGGTATCATTTAGCTTTTATATTCATCCGATACGAAGATAATATTAAAAAAAACGAGTCAGCTGTTTGCTTGTGTAGCGGTTGGCTCGTTTCTTCATTGTTTTAAGTTAGACAGTTCTCAAATAAAAGATAGATTGGATTTTATTCAAGGCTTGTCCTCGCTTTTTTGTATAAATTGTTCTTTGCCTTGCCCTTGTACAGGCGAATACATCCTGCATATTTCTATTTGGATTTTTATTTTTCTTGTAGTATTACTTTTTATTTGTTAATTACACACTATTAGGCTTCTGTGCAAAGTTTGAACTCTTTTTGTTCTTATTTTCTATTCGTTTTGACATCTTCTCTGATTCATTGTGTCGTTATATTTGTGAATCCATTAAATTTATTAAACTTAAAGATACATGAAAAATAAAAATTCTACTCTTAAGCAACATTTGTTGATGCTTGTCC
>CAVCAX010000222.1:0-3848 GCA_963599995.1 Coprobacillus sp. CAG:698 | reverse complement strand
CTATATTATTAATATTCAAACAAATAGTTCAGTCTCTATATCGAATTCACGTTAACATATATGAGCAAAAATAAAGCTAAAAGAATGTCAGAACGTTGAGTTCAAACGTATCTGGAAAGATGAATACTTGAAGTGGATTTGCGGTTTTGCGAATGTACAAGGTGCCGTCATGTATTTCGGTGTAGATGACGACCATGAGGTGTATGGTCTGAAAGATAGTAAGAAACTGTTGGAAGATATTCCCAACAAGGTGGTCAACTACATGGGACTGGTGGTTGACGTAAACCTCTATGAACAGGATGGTTTAGATTACATTGAATTGATTGTTGAACCTAGTAATGTAGCTATCAGTTATAAGGGTAAGTACTACTATCGCAGTGGTAGCACCATGCAGGAACTTAATGGTATAGCCTTGCAACAGTTTTTGTTAAAGAAGATGGGACGTTCATGGGATGACATCACCAACGAGCGTGCTACATTAGAAGACATCGACCGCGAAGCTATTGACTATTTCCTGAAGAAAGGAATAGAGGCACAGCGTGTTCCAGAGAGTGAGCGTGACGCTTCCACGAAAGATGTGCTTGACAGTCTTGGTTTGCTTGATGACAACGGTAACTTGAAAAATGCTGCCATCCTCCTGTTCGGCAAAAGACCTCAGAAGTTCTATCCAAGTGTGATATTTAAGCTTGGTAGATTTGGAAAAGACGAAACCGACTTGATGTTTCAAGATGTTATTGAGTGTAATATCATTCAGATGGCAGACCGTGTGATGGAAGTTTTACAGGCCAAATATCTTGTATCGCCAGTACGCTTTGAAGGAATGCAACGATATGAGACATTGGAAATTCCTAAGGAATCTATGCGCGAGATTCTATATAATGCCATCGCCCATAAGGATTATACAGGGGCAGATATTCAAATGCACGTATATAATGACCACATTGAAGTATGGAACGAGGGCGAGTTGCCAAGTGGATATGACGAGACAGTGCTGTATGGTAAACATTCCTCAAAGCCTCGAAACAGAAATATTGCTGGAGCCATGTTCAAGGCAGGCTTCATCGATACATGGGGACGTGGTTTCAAGAAAATTCGTGAAGGATTTGAAAAGGCAGGCATGCCTATGCCAAAAGTTGAGAATTTCTGTAGTGGTGTAAAGGTTACGTTTGAGCGGACAAAGTTTGTCCAAATGACGAATGTCGTAAGTGGTGTCGTAAGTAATGTCGTAAGTTTGTCACAAGTTCAACTAACTGATAGACAGAAAAAGATAGTGAATCTCATAAAAGAGAATCAATTTATATCAGCACAAGAGATGTCTGCTGTTTTGTCAGTAGTTCACCGCACCATTCAGCGCGACCTTTCAACCATGCAGAAGAAAGGTATACTTATACGCGAAGGTAGCACAAGTGCAGGACATTGGGTCGTTATTCAAAAGTAGCACAACGATAAATTACCATATATCAAATCAAAGAGCTGTTCCATTTAGAGTCGCTCTTTGATTTGATCATTTGCCATCATGTGCGATGTCTCATATAATAGAATAATCTATAAGCTACCGAAGTTTTGCAGGTTGTTTTGGAGTGATAGTTGTTTCAAATTTAGTGTCTTGTTCTGCTTTCACAATGGCATTGCAGATACCGTTGACAATATTTTCACAACTGCCAGTTGCCGTTTTTGAGCGTACCCTCAACGTAACATTCGGCAACAAAAAGATTTTAATATCCCTTAATGTGAAAGCAGCCGCTTGCTCAAGTAACGAACCGGATACCATACCGAAAGGAAACCGACCGTAAGCACCGTTACAAATACCAATACCACATCCCAGAAATGAACGCTGACCGGATAGGCATCCACCAAGAACGTTCCGTTCCCTCCGCCTAAAGAGATAATGCCGAACTTCTCCTGTATCAGGCAAAGCATCAGTCCCAATACGATTCCGGACACTGCACCGAAAAGAGAGATCAACCGCCCCTCAAAAAGAAATATCCTGGAAATCAACCGGTCGTCTGCTCCTAAATTCCGCAAAGTCACTACATCTTCTTTCTTATCAAGGATCAGCATGGAGAGTGAACCGATAACGTTAAAACAAGCGATCATCAGAATAAATGTAAGGAAAAGGTAGGAGATTAATTTTTCGATCTCCATGATGCGGAACACATCCGCTTGCTGCTCATAGCGGTCCTGCACTACAAAATCATCGCCCAACACAGAAATGATTTTTGATTTGACAGAGGATACGCCGGCATTAGGTTTCAGCTTCAACTCGATGGAAGAAACCTCGGTGGTATAATCGAGCATCCGTCGTGCAAACTCAAGTGA
This sequence comes from Coprobacillus sp. CAG:698, assembly GCA_963599995.1. GTDB lineage: Bacteria > Bacteroidota > Bacteroidia > Bacteroidales > Bacteroidaceae > Bacteroides. The sequence goes on along the minus strand of CAVCAX010000222.1, from coordinate 1,529 downwards.
AGTAAGGATATAGCGGCTGTCGTACTTCTGCTGGTTGACCACAAAAACAGCACCGGGAGAGAACAAGTAATCCATATTAAAAGAAGTGGAAGGATTGGCCATGTTCACCTTCGCATTCCGTTTCGGGCTATAAACCTTCAACGGGTCGACAAACTGGATACCGGTACCTAAAGTCGAAACCAGTTCAATGCCCATCACACCATAATTTACAATAGAGTCATGAAGCAAAAATTCACCGGCTCCGTAAAGGATACTGTCGATAGCCGTAAGCTCCTCAAAATTATCTTCCACCCCCTTTATTACAGCCATCGTCTGGCGGTCTTTGTACTGCACCATCGCATTCTCCTCCAAGGTTTCGGTAAACACGGCTATCTCCGGTAAAGTCCGGATTGCCTGTATACGTTCATCCTGTGCATCGAACACTTTACCTTCACGGACCGTGATCTTCAACTCCGGATCAAAAGCCGTAAAAAAGCCGGCCACCATATCCTGAAAGCCGTTAAAAACAGAAAGCGTACAGACTAACGCCAGCGTAGCAAGCGCCACCCCGCATACCGATATGCCGGAAATGATGTTAATGGCATTGTGCTTCTTTTTCGAAAAGAGATAACGCCGGGCTATGTAGAAAGGGAGATTCACTTCTGAAGCAGTGAGTCTATTTTCTCTATGTAATCCAACGAATCATCCACAAAGAATTTCAGTTCGGGGATGATACGCAACTGGTGACGGACACGCGTGCCGAGTTCGTACCGGATAGATTTCATATTGTTATTGATATTCTTCACCATCTCCTCCCCTTTATCAGACGGAAAAATGCTGAGATACACACGCGCAATACTCATATCGGGACTGATACGTACCGCGCTTACCGATACCAATACACCGGTCATCGCCTTTGTCTGAAGCAAGAATATTTCACTCAATTCTTTCTGCAACAGACGGGATATTTTATTTTGACGGGTTGTTTCCATAAATATACATGTTAGTTCGTTCAACGTAATTTTTCTATTGCGAGGCTATTCCGGCCTGCCTGTATAGAACACAAAGTTACAGAAATATATCGTTTGGATAATGATTTATAGCTTATTTTTAGTTTTCATTATTGATTTACACTCGCAAAGCTACCCTTGCGGCAAACAGAACCGGCTTCATTTACCGTATTACGGAAGTACACATCGGACTTCGTCCGAAAAGCAAGAGTGCTTTTACAAAATGTCAATATGACATTTTAGTTTATGCAGAATCTCTTTATTAAAGCAAGAAATGGGGTTGGTACCAAAAAGCTCCTACATTTTCACATTGAATATTCCAGAAAGACATCCAAATGATTGATTAGCTATTATAAAAAACATCGTTTCCATATTTCGCTTGCAATTTATCTCAAAAATGCGTATGTATTACGCTTTATTCTATTTCAAAACAGTTTGAAATTCGCCAACAGTTAGCGTAAAAAGCAAGTTCTACAAGAAAAAAATACTTTTCCCGTAGAGACTCTTATAGTTTCTCGTAGAGGAACGAGTCGTTCCTCT
>CAVCAX010000221.1:4533-5870 GCA_963599995.1 Coprobacillus sp. CAG:698 | reverse complement strand
CCAAGCATAAAGAAGAAAAGTCCCCCGTACCTTATTTGATAGCGATAATTGTTATAGTTTTATTGCTTTGTGGGGGAGCTTTGCTTTTTATTTATTATCCTGATTTTTTTGAATCTACCGATAGAATAGAAAATTTGGATAAGTCTGGTGGTATTGTCAAACCTATTTCTACAGTAGAGATTCCTCAAGATACGATAATCGAAAGAAAAACTGCTGACGAAGGGGTTTCTACTACGATAAAAGAGGAGATTGCGGTTGCTTCGGAGCCTAAAGAAGAGGTGAAAGAGGTGAAAAAGGAAAGAGAATCAGCTGCCAAACCGATTCCTTTTAATCCTGATTCCGTAAATTATGAAATTACGGGGACAAAAGCTACCTATACGATACAGGAAGGGGAAACCCTTACCAGGGTTGCTCTACGCTTTTATGGAACTAAAGCCTTGTGGCCGTATATCGTAAAATATAATCCGGATATTATAAAGAATCCGAATCATGTTCCGTATGGTACAACGATTAAGATCCCAGAATTGGTGAAAAAATAAATAGCTCGAATTCTTGCACCCGAATATGGTATTACGCTGATTATTCGGGTGTTTTTAATATATGTATATGAAGTGTTATGAAACCAATAAACCATATAAAAGTACCTTAATCTAAAGGTTTCGCATTGTTTTTTAATAAAAATTAGTTGCAATGGTTAATTATATAGCGTACTTTTGGAATCGAATTAAAAAGCCTTACAGTGACTAAGGGCTTTATTGTGATTTGTGATAATTAAACAATAAAATATTAAGTATTTATGGCTGAATCAATTGATATTCGCGAATTAAACGAGCGGATTGAAAGACAAAGTGCTTTCGTTACCAATCTTACAACAGGCATGGACCAGATTATTGTTGGTCAGAAACATTTGGTAGAATCGCTTCTGATCGGACTGCTGTCTGACGGACATGTATTGTTGGAAGGTGTGCCGGGTTTGGCAAAGACATTAGCAATTAAGACATTGGCATCTCTGATTGATGCACAATACAGTCGTGTACAGTTTACGCCGGATTTGCTGCCTGCAGACGTTATCGGTACAATGGTTTACAGTCAGAAAGATGAATCATTCCAGGTAAAGAAAGGACCTATTTTTGCAAATTTCGTGTTGGCGGACGAAATTAACCGTGCACCGGCAAAAGTGCAGAGTGCGCTGCTTGAAGCAATGCAGGAGCGTCAGGTAACAATCGGCAAACAAACTTTCACTCTGCCGGAACCTTTCCTGGTATTGGCTACGCAAAACCCGATTGAACAAGAAGGTACCTATCCACTTCCGGAAGCACAGGTCGACCGTTTTATGT
>CAVCAX010000221.1:3541-4523 GCA_963599995.1 Coprobacillus sp. CAG:698 | reverse complement strand
GTTTTATGTTGAAGGTTGTGATTGATTATCCGAAACTGGAAGAAGAAAAATTGATTATCCGTCAGAATATCAATGGTGAGAAATTTAACGTGAAACCGATCCTCAAGGCTGATGAGATTCTCGAGGCGCGTAAAGTGGTTCGCCAGGTTTATTTGGATGAAAAAATAGAACGCTATATCGTTGATATTGTGTTTGCAACCCGTTATCCGGAGAAGTATGATCTGAAAGAACTGAAGGACATGATTGGTTTTGGCGGTTCACCCCGTGCTTCTATCAACCTGGCTTTGGCTGCCCGTACGTATGCATTTATCAAGCGTCGTGGATATGTAATCCCCGAGGACGTGCGTGCAGTAGCTCACGACGTACTTCGTCATCGTATAGGGCTGACGTATGAAGCGGAAGCAAGCAATATGACTTCTGATGAAATAATCAGTAAGATACTGAATAAGGTTGAAGTGCCTTGATCTTAATTGAGTGATGAATAACTCCCGATTTTCAAATCTCAATTTTAAATAGATGGAAACAAGTGAAATATTAAAAAAGGTTCGTCAAATTGAAATAAAGACACGTGGATTGTCTAACAATATCTTTGCTGGCCAGTATCATTCGGCTTTCAAGGGTAGAGGTATGGCATTTTCCGAAGTACGTGAATATCAGTTTGGTGATGATATTCGCGACATCGACTGGAACGTAACGGCGCGTTTCAACAAACCTTACGTTAAGGTGTTTGAGGAAGAGCGTGAGCTGACTGTGATGTTGATGGTGGATGTTTCCGGTAGTTTGGAGTTTGGCACTGTTAAACAGATGAAAAAGGATATGGTGACCGAGATTGCTGCAACATTGGCATTCTCGGCCATTCAGAACAATGATAAGATAGGTGTTATTTTTTTCTCAGATCGGATAGAGAAATTTATACCTCCGAAAAAAGGCCGTAAACATATTCTTTATATCATTCGCGAATTGATTGATTTCAAGCCTGAAA
>CAVCAX010000221.1:3051-3531 GCA_963599995.1 Coprobacillus sp. CAG:698 | reverse complement strand
AAAAGGCGATGTACGGCTTTTATCTTGTCTGATTTTATAGATCAGGAGAATTTTAAAAATGCAATGACGGTTGCTAACCGGAAGCATGATGTGGTAGCTGTGCAAGTCTATGACCGACGGGTATCAGAGCTTCCTTCAATAGGATTAATGAAGATAAAGGATGCTGAAACCGGGCATGAACAATGGATTGATACATCGTCTAAGGCTGTTCGGCAGGCACATCATAATTGGTGGATAAATAAACAGAACGAACTGAGTGAGACATTTACGAAAAGCAATGTGGATTCTGTTTCTGTGCGTACTGATCAGGATTATGTGAAAGCGTTACTCAATTTGTTTGCCAAACGAAATTAACGGAAGAAATGAATAGAAATAGTTTTCTAATAATATTGTTGTTTTTAATATCGGGCAGAGTTGCTGCGCAATCTGTTACGGTGGAAGCTAAGATTGATTCTTTGCAAATTCTTATTGGAGAGCAAG
>CAVCAX010000221.1:2057-3041 GCA_963599995.1 Coprobacillus sp. CAG:698 | reverse complement strand
GCGGAGTAGAGGTGATTGAGACGGCCAAGCCGGACACGCAGTATCTGAATGACAGACAACGGTTGCTGATAACACAGGAATATACTGTTACTTCATTTGATTCGGCCCTTTATTATCTGCCACCCATGGTTGTGACTGTTGATAGTAAGGAGTATAAATCAAGGGCATTAGCATTGAAAGTTTACTCGATGCCTGTCGATACTCTGCATCCGGAAATGTTTTTTGGACAAAAGGCTGTCATGAAAGCTCCTTTTGCTTGGGAAGATTGGTATGGACTGATCGGATGTTCGTTCCTTGCTTTGCCTTTGTTGGCATTGCTTATTTATTTTATCGTACGTATCCGCGACAATAAGCCGATTATTCGCAAGGTAAAGGTAGAACCTAAGATACCGCCACATCAAGCTGCTATGCAAGAGATAGAACGTATTAAAGCGGAGAAGGTATGGCAGAAAGGACGGTCGAAGGAATATTATACAGAGTTGACAGATGCTCTTCGTACATATATAAAAGATCGTTTTGGCTTTAATGCATTAGAAATGACTTCTTCTGAAATTATAGATAAACTGCTGGAGATGAACGATAAGGAGGCTATTTCTGATTTGAAGGAACTGTTTCAAACAGCCGATTTGGTGAAGTTTGCCAAGCATGATCCGCAAATGAATGAAAATGATGCGAATTTAATTAGTGCTATCGACTTTATTAATGAAACAAAACAGCCGGAAGAAGAAAATCAAAAGCCGCAACCAACAGAAATCACGATTATAGAGAAGCGTTCCTTGCGTGCTAAGATATTACTTATATGTGGAATTGTATTACTGTCGGTTGCTCTTGTAGCTACCTTTGTATATATTGGAATACAACTCTATGATCTTTTTGCTTAAGTGGAGTGATTTCATTGTAAATACTAAATTGTAAAATCGTAAATAGAATGGTTTTTGCCAATATTGAATATTTATTTTTGCTACTGTTGCTTATACCTTATAT
>CAVCAX010000221.1:0-2047 GCA_963599995.1 Coprobacillus sp. CAG:698 | reverse complement strand
CCTTATATTGTATGGTATATTCTAAAGTGGAAAAAGAGCCAGGCGACGCTTCAGATTTCGGATGCCCGGGTATATGCGCATACACCCAAAAGTTATAAAAACTATTTGCTTCATGCACCGTTCGGGCTTCGTATTATAGCGTTAATACTGATCATTCTGGTACTTGCCAGACCTCAAACAACAGATAACTGGCAGAACAGCGAGATTGAGGGTATTGATATAATGCTTGCTATTGACGTATCTACCAGTATGCTGGCAGAGGATCTGAAACCGAATCGCTTGGAAGCTGCTAAAGATGTAGCTGCCGAGTTTATAAATGGCCGTCCAAATGATAATATTGGTTTGACATTATTTGCCGGTGAAAGTTTCACGCAATGTCCTTTAACAGTAGACCATGCTGTGTTGCTGAATCTGTTTCAAAGCATTAAGTGTGGAATTGTAACTGACGGTACGGCGATTGGTATGGGTATTGCTAATGCTGTGACACGTTTGAAAGATAGTAAAGCAAAATCAAAGGTCATCATTTTGTTGACTGATGGTACGAATAATAAAGGTGATATTTCTCCTTTGACTGCTGCTGAAATCGCTAAAAGTTTTGGTATTCGTGTCTATACGATCGGTGTTGGTACGAATGGTATGGCTCCTTATCCGTATCCGATAGGAAATACAGTGCAATATGTAAATATGCCGGTGGAGATAGATGAGAAGACATTGACCCAAATTGCGGGAACTACAGATGGAAATTATTTCCGTGCTACCAGCAACTCTAAACTGAAAGAGGTTTATGAAGAGATTGATAAGCTGGAGAAAACCAAACTGAGTGTCAAAGAATACAGTAAGCGTCAGGAAGAATATCGGTGGTTTGCGTTAGCTGCTTTTCTGTGTATATTGCTCGAAGTATTGCTGCGTAACTCAATACTTAAGAAGATTCCATAATTATAATGTGATTTCGATCGCAAAATGTAAATCGTAAAATAGTAAATAAAAAGATGTTTCGATTTGAAGAACCTACATATTTGTATCTGTTGTTGCTATTGCCGCTGTTAGCTGCTTTTTACTTATATTCTAATTATAGGAAGCGAAAAGCGATTCGTCGGTTCGGTGATCCGGTGTTGATGGCTCAACTTATGCCTGACGTCTCCAAATATCGCCCGGATGTAAAATTCTGGTTGGTTTTTGTTGCAATTGGGTTGTTTGCTGTGCTATTGGCGCGTCCCCAGTTTGGGTCCAAACTGGAAACGGTGAAACGTAAGGGAGTTGAAGTAATCATTGCGCTCGACATATCAAACTCTATGCTGGCACAAGATGTTCAACCGAGTCGTTTGGAGAAAGCTAAGCGGTTAATATCCAGATTGGTAGATGAAATGGAGAATGATAAGGTGGGAATGATCGTTTTTGCGGGTGATGCATTTACGCAGCTTCCTATAACAAGCGATTATATTTCTGCCAAGATGTTTTTAGAGTCAATCAATCCTTCTTTGATATCGAAGCAAGGAACGGCTATTGGTGCTGCTATAAATTTGGCTGCCCGTAGTTTTACTCCTCAAGAAGGGGTAGGACGTGCTATTATTGTCATCACTGATGGTGAAAACCATGAGGGTGGGGCGGTAGAAGCCGCAAAGGCTGCGGCTGAAAAGGGAATCCAAGTTAATGTTTTGGGAGTAGGACTTCCAGACGGTGCTCCGATTCCTGTTGAAGGTACAAATGATTACCGCCGTGATCGCGATGGAAATGTAGTTGTTACTCGTCTCAATGAGGCAATGTGTCAGGAAATAGCTAAAGACGGTAAAGGAATTTATGTGCGTGTTGACAATTCGAATTCTGCACAGAAAGCCATAAACCAAGAGATCAATAAGATGGCAAAATCAGATGTCGAATCAAAAGTGTATACTCAATTCAATGAGCAGTTTCAGGCTGTTGCATGGATTATATTACTTTTGTTGCTGGCCGAGATGTTGATATTGGAACGAAAGAATCCATTGTTTAAGAACATTCATTTGTTCTCTAATAAGAAGTAATTATGCTTATGTCAAGAAGTAAATACATT
>CAVCAX010000220.1:0-2902 GCA_963599995.1 Coprobacillus sp. CAG:698 | reverse complement strand
TTTTGTCAAAGACAGGCAACTTGTGTTGTTTTAAGTTATATCGAATTCACGTTAAATATATATACTACATGAAAATGGTTAATCACAAAAACACGCTATGTGCAGGAATTGCATGTATATTGATGTGCGGCAATCTATCGGCACAAGAGACTAACTTCGATCTTACCTCCCAACGTTCTGAAAAACAAGATGTATTGGCAGTTCCCGGAGAGAAGATAGAGCATCAGGGGATAATCATCAATCCCACTCCTCAGAAACTGGTATTCAACGGAAATGAAAGATTGAATATCTCCCAAGGATTAATATTGAAAGACAAACAGAAGAAATTCACCAAAGAGCTGGAGTTTGTTGCGCTCAGCAAGAAAGGAGCAAAACTGACTATCGACTTTGGAAAGAAAGTTGCGGCAACACAGAAAGTAAAAGAGGTATCGGGAGCCTACACCCTAAGTATCGGTCCCAAAGGAATCGCCATTATCGGCTACGATGAGAGAGGCGCATTCTACGGCATTCAAACCTTACGACAATTAACGGAAAGCCCGGTGGCCGCAAACGGACAATTGCCCTATCTGGAGATCAACGATTATCCGGACCTGCCTAACCGCGGAGTGGTAGAAGGATTTTACGGCGCACCATGGTCGCACGAAGTACGGATGTCCTTGATAGACTTCTACGGAAAATTCAAGATGAACACTTATCTGTACGGCCCCAAAGACGATCCTTACCACAGTTGCCCCAACTGGCGTCTCCCCTATCCGGAGAAAGAGGCCGAAAACATCCGACAACTGATCGAAGCCAGTAACCGGAACCGGGTAGATTTCGTATGGGCCATCCACCCCGGACAGGACATCAAATGGAACGAAGAAGACTACCACAACTTAATCAACAAGTTCAACCGGATGTACGACCTCGGCGTACGCCACTTCGCCATCTTCTTCGATGACATTTCCGGAGAAGGGACCAACCCGCTGAAACAGACGGAACTGTTAAACCGGCTGACCGATGATTTTGTGAAAGTAAAAGGCGATATCAGCCCGCTTACGGTATGCCCGACAGACTATTCCAAACTCTGGGCAAACCCTACTCCGGAAGGTAGCCTTGCCATTTACGGGAAAACACTGTATCCGGAAATAAAGGTGTTCTGGACAGGCGATGTAGTCTGTAGCGACCTGACAAAAGAGACTCTGGAATTTGTCAACTCACGCATCAAGCGTCCGGCATATTTCTGGTGGAACTACCCGGTGACGGATTACGTGCGCAACATCCTCCTGCAAGGACCGGTTTACGGACTAAGCACTTCATTGACAGAAAAGGACGTTTGCGGAGTCATCAGCAACCCGATGGAACATGGCGAAGCATCCAAACTGGCGCTATACGGGGTGGCCGACTATACCTGGAACATGGCGGCCTACAATGCAATCGACAACTGGGAAAGAGGACTGAGCGAACTTATGCCTCAAGCAAGAGAGGACTACCGGAGATTTGCCATCCACTCAAGTGACACGGAAACCGGTTATCGCCGGGATGAATCGTGGGAAACAAAGACATTCCGACTTGCCGACTGGACCGAAGAAGCCGCACAAGCCCTGGAGGAAGAGTTCAAGAAAATAGAAAATGTACCCGCCAACCTGGAAAAAGAGTGTACCAACAGGAACTTACTGAAAGAATTGCATCCGTGGCTGAAAGAATTCGGCAAACTGGGATCGAGGGGAAAACGCGCCGTAGAACTTGCACGTATCTACCGTTCCAATCAAGACGATGCACGCTTCTGGAGCAAATATGTGCAGAATTTAATGACTCAAGAGGAACGTAAAAACTATGACGACCATAAATCGGGCACCATGAAACTACAGCCTTTCTATGAAAACGCAATGGATGACATGGCATACGGATTCCTGAAAAGACTGAGCGGCGAGATTCCGATGGATTACAAGTGTATCGGTTCGTTCGCCAATTCCGGTACGATTCAAACCAAACTGATGTTCGACAGAGACACCACCACTTACTACACTTCCGGCATGGCTCAAAAAGCCGGAGATTGGATCGGAGTCGATTTAAGAGCCATCCGTGATGTATCTGAAATATCTATTCTTCAGGGGAGAAACTCTGTGGATGATGTAGATTATTTCGACCATGCCCTATTGGAATGTTCAGAAGACGGAAAGATCTGGAAGCCTCTGACAGAAGAGTTAAAACAACAATACATTATCCAATGGCAAGGAGAGACTGTAAAAGCCCGATATGTCCGGTTGAGAAGATTGGATTCCCAACGCACCAACTACGCTTCCATCCGCTCGTTCGAGGTGAATCCGCTTCGATTAGAGGGTTTGGAATTCAAACTGCAATCCACAAATCCACAGCAGGCGCTTTATGCATTCGACAAGAATCCAGGTACATCATTCAAATCCACGCCCCAAGATTACCTGGAATTTGAAGTGCCCCAAGGAACGAGAGCCTATATTCTGTTAATGAATGAGTTATCGATACCGCTAAAATGCAAACAGCTGGATGCTAAAGGAGAAGTAGTATCGGAGACTGCTGTCAACTCTCCTTATAGCAAAATCGAGTTATCCGGTAGAGAAGTAACCAAGATCCGCATAGAGGGAGCAGCAGAAATATTCGAAATCACTTCCGTATCAGAATGACTGGTACTAAAAGATAACTTCAAAGCCCCCATCCGTGTTATTCACGCCCCTGTTGAAAAGGGGTGTGAATAACAAACTATAAAAACAATCATTTATACAGAATATCAATTAATTAACCTGTTAATAACTTTGTTTATAAAGAAACCTTTCCACGTAAGTCCCATCACTAACCCAACTGTTGCGAGACAATAAATGATTTATACAAAATCCGTATATATTCCTAAGGCCTCGAAAACTGAACTTTCTCCATATCCGGTATG
>CAVCAX010000219.1:0-3417 GCA_963599995.1 Coprobacillus sp. CAG:698 | reverse complement strand
ACGGTTTTCAAGACCGCCGCAATCGACCACTCTGCCACCTCTCCAAAACTTCTTTATTAGAAGTGCTTTCCTCTGAAAGCGGTGCAAAGGTACATAATCTTTTTAAATCTGCAAGCATTCCGGTGATTTTTTCGCGAAATAATCGTATTTTTGCTTCGTGATTCAAAATACAACAGCTAACCTCAATCATAAATCATAATAGATAAATCGTAAGAATCAATGATATACCCTCAAAACTTTGAGCAAAAAATAGGATTTGACCAAATCAGGCAATTACTGAAAGAAAAATGCCTCAGCACGTTGGGCGAAGAAAAAGTGACAGACATGACTTTCTCCGACCAGCATGACAAGGTGGAAGAACTACTGAATCAAGTTACGGAATTTACCTGTATCATTCAAGAAGAAGACAGTTTTCCCGATCAATTTTTCTTTGATGTCCGCCCGTCATTAAAGCGGGTGCGGATAGAAGGAATGTATCTGGACGAACAAGAATTGTTTGATCTCAGACGTTCACTTGAAACAATCCGTGACATCGTCCGCTTTCTCCACCGTAACGAAGAAGAGGAAGAGTCGGACTGCCCCTACCCCAGCCTAAAGCGACTGGCCGGAGATATTGCCGTATTTCCTCAATTGATAGGAAAAATAGACGGTATACTGAACAAATATGGCAAGATAAAGGACAATGCCTCCACAGAACTGGCACGTATCCGAAGAGAGCTGGCAAATACGATGGGGAGTATTTCCCGTTCGCTGAACAGCATACTGCGTAGTGCCCAATCCGAAGGGTATGTAGACAAGGATGTAGCACCCACCATGCGCGACGGTCGCCTTGTCATCCCCGTAGCCCCCGGACTGAAACGAAAAATAAAAGGTATCGTACACGATGAATCCGCCAGTGGAAAAACCGTCTTTATCGAACCGGCAGAAGTGGTAGAAGCCAACAACCGTATCCGCGAACTGGAAGGAGACGAGCGGCGGGAAATCATCCGTATTCTTACAGAGTTCTCTAATGTCTTACGTCCCTCCATTCCTGAAATACTCCAATCATACGAATTTCTTGCCGAAATAGATTTTATCCGGGCTAAAAGCTATTTTGCCATACAGACCAATGCTTTAAAACCGGCTCTTGAAGATGAGCAATTGCTTGATTGGACAATGGCTGTACACCCCTTATTGCAATTATCACTTGCCAAACATGGAAAGAAAGTCGTTCCTCTTGACATCGAACTCAACCGGAAGCAACGCATTCTTATCATCTCCGGACCTAATGCCGGAGGAAAATCCGTATGTCTCAAAACGGTAGGTCTGTTGCAATACATGTTGCAATGTGGAATGTTGGTTCCGATGCACGAACGCAGTCATGCCGGAATATTCAGTAGCATATTTATCGATATTGGCGACGAACAGTCCATTGAAGATGATTTAAGCACCTACTCTTCTCACCTTACCAACATGAAAGTGATGATGAAAAATTGTGATGGACACAGCCTCATCCTAATCGATGAATTCGGAGGTGGAACAGAGCCGCAGATAGGTGGAGCTATCGCAGAAGCGGTATTAAAACGTTTCAATCAGAAAAAGACATTCGGAGTTATTACTACACATTATCAAAACCTCAAGCATTTCGCCGAGGACAATGAAGGGGTGGTAAACGGTGCCATGCTTTACGACCGCCACCTTATGCAGGCACTTTTCCAATTGCAGATCGGCAATCCCGGTAGCTCGTTTGCCGTAGAAATTGCCCGTAAAATCGGATTACCGGAAGATGTCATTGCAGACGCTTCCGAAATTGTGGGCAGCGAATATATCAATGCAGACAAGTATCTGCAAGACATTGTCCGCGATAAACGTTACTGGGAGGGAAAACGCCAGAACATTCGCCAACGTGAGAAGCACATGGAAGAAACCATTGCACGTTATCAGACTGAAATAGAAGAGTTGCAAAAATCCCGCAAAGAGATTATCCGCCAAGCGAAAGAGGAAGCAGAGCGGTTATTACAAGAATCAAACGCACGGATTGAGAACACGATACGCACCATCAAAGAAGCACAAGCGGAAAAAGAGAAAACCCGGCTCGCCCGTCAGGAATTAAATGACTTCCGTGCTTCGGTAAACGAGCTTGCCTCCAAAGAGCAGGAAGACAAAATAGCCCGGAAGATGGAAAAACTGAAGGAAAAGCAGAACCGGAAAAAGGAGAAAAAGCAGGTTGCCGAAAATCAAGCAAATCCTCCACAAGCACCTAAAATCACTCCGATCGCCATTGGTGAGAATGTGAAGATGAAAGGACAAAGCACCATAGGCGAAGTTTTAGAGATAAACGGTAAAAACGCCGTAGTAGGATTTGGGAACATCAAGACAACAGTAAAATTGGACAGACTGGAATGCACCAATGCAACTCCGCAGAAACAGGAAGCTACCAAAAGTACATTTGTAAGCAGCCAGACACACGACCAGATGTATGAGAAGAAGCTCAATTTCAAACAAGACATCGATGTGCGTGGAATGAGGGGCGACGAAGCCTTACAGGCAGTGACCTATTTCATAGACGATGCCATTCTGGTAGGCATAGGACGTGTACGTATCCTACACGGCACAGGTACAGGAATCCTGCGTACCCTGATCCGACAGTATTTGGAAACAGTACCGGGAGTACGTCATTTTGCCGATGAACATGTGCAATTCGGCGGTGCCGGAATTACCGTAGTAGATTTAGCTTAAAAGAATAAACGCAGGACAGCTTGTTCTCGTAAAAAAAATAAAGCATGAAAAACAACCTGTTAAGTGAAAAATTAATATATACGGGTGAGAGTCAGACTCCCACCCACCTGCATCTCTGCACCTACAATCTCAATGAGATGCAGGAATCTTCGGAAACGGACTTCCACGAGATCAGTGATTCACTGAACAATGAGCGCATCAACTGGCTACAAGTACACGGTTTGAAAGATACTGAGACTATCCGCAAAATCTGTGAACACTTTGAAATTGACTTCCTTGTTCTGCAAGATATCTTAAATGCCGACCATCCTACCAAAATAGAAGAGCATGATAAATACATCGTACTTATTCTAAAACTCTTTCAACTTGCTGAAAAGGAGAATGAAAATGAGCTGGATGAATTAGAACAGCAACAGGTATGTATTATTCTGGGTACAAACTATGTACTGACCTTTCTTGAAAAAGAGACTAATTTCTTTGACGATGTAAGTATAGCCCTGCAAAACGATGTACTAAAGATACGGAGCAGACAAAGCGATTATCTGTTGAGCGTACTTCTGAACAGCGTAATAGGGAACTATACTTCGATGGTTTCGGATATAGATGATGCACTCGAAGATCTTGAAGAGGAATTGCTCAGGATCAGCGACGGCAATGATATAGGTATCCAGATTCAATCTCTCCGGCGTCAGTATATGC
>CAVCAX010000218.1:1741-5356 GCA_963599995.1 Coprobacillus sp. CAG:698 | reverse complement strand
AATCATAGGTTTAGCTATTCTGTTAAGCCTAAAACTATCAGCACAACAATCTTCACAGGACCAGAAAATGGCTTGGTGGCGTGAAGCCCGTTTTGGTATGTTCATACATTGGGGACCTTATGCCGTATGGGGCGGTGACTATCACGGATACTTGTCACGAGTAGGCGGACCTGCATGGATGATGAACCGTTGTAAAGTTCCCGTAAAAGAATATCAAGAAATGACCAGAACCTTCAATCCTATTAAATACAATCCGGAAGAATGGGTACTACTGGCCAAAAATGCAGGGATGAAATACATAATCATTACAGCCAAACACCATGACGGATTTGCCATGTTTAAAAGTAATGCAAGTAATTATAACATAGTCGATTTCACGCCTTATGGTAAAGATGTGTTGGACGGATTGGCAAAAGCCTGTCGGAAATACAAGATGAAATTAGGCTTTTATTATTCGCAGGCACAAGACTGGAACAATCCGGGAGGAGCTACCCACAGAAGACCTATGGAGCAAGGTTGGCCAAATCCTGATGCGGAAAAGATTGATGCTTACACTGCAACTCACGATGGTAGCTGGGACCCCATACAGCAAACGCGTACAATGGAAGAATACACGGATAGTATAGCCATTCCCCAGATAAAAGAACTGCTTGAGAATTATGGTGATGTCGCCGTCATCTGGTGGGATACCCCCAGCGGACCACCGGCTCTTGCAAGAAAAATAAATGATGTGATAAAGAAATATCCCCATATCATAACCAACGATCGGTTGGTCAGAAATGAAAAAGACATTACAGGAGATTATAAAACTCCGGAACAGGCAATACCAACAGAAAAACAACTGGACGGCACAGACTGGGAAACTTGCATGACATTGAACAACAGTTGGGGATACCAATGCAGGGGAGTCGTATGGAAATCGCCTCAGACTTTAATAACCAATCTTATTGACATTGTATCCAAAGGAGGAAACCTCTTGCTGAATATAGGACCGGCTCCTGATGGTTCCATTCCGGAAGGAAACATTCAACGGCTACATGCAATAGGGAAATGGATGAAAAAATACGGGAACTCCATTTATGGAACAGAACGCTGTAAGGTGAAGAAACCTGATTTCGGTTACTGTACCCAAAAGATCACCGGAAACAAGACACATGTCTATCTCCATGTTACCGAATGGCCGGAAGACGGGAAATTATTGTTTCGCCTATATCAAACCGCCTCTTCCGCACGCTTGATGCACAATGGACATATTCTAAATTTTGAGAATACACATGATGGGATCTATATCAATGTCCCCTCAAAAGCTCCTGACAATATCGCATCAGTCATTGAATTGACATTCGATTATATGTTGCCACGTTATCCGATAAAACCTATGAACCAAAACAATTATGATATTATAGACGGGAATAACAAGTAGCTGAGGAACTTTATCATTTTCAATAACAGCCGGAATTATTTCTGACTGTTATTGAAAAAAACTCAGTTGTGAAATCCACAATTGTTTTATGATAATAACTTTTTAGAAGCTCAATCGCCTTTTTTGGACAATTTTAAAATACAATCAAACAATTTTAAAATATAACAGAATATAGTATAAGAGCTTTCAACATTATCGATCTACAATTCATAAATATTCAATTACCTTTGCTACAAAAGAAAAGGGACATACTATAAAACCCTATTCAATCACAGTTCAAACCAATGCAACCTCTACAATAAACCCGGTTGACGGTGAAGGACAGAATTACTTCGGATTACAATAAACTGAAAATAGAATATATTAATTTAATACCAAGTTACATGAAACACTTTATCTTATTTGTGATTTGTATTTTTGCCTGTTCGCCACAAGCGAAATCTATCAATGAAGAAGCATTCTCCCTGTTGAATCTGAACTATCCCGGTATGGAAAAAGTGAAGGATCTTTATGAACAAGGAAAAGGAGAGGCTGCAGCGCAAGCACTATTGGACTATTACCGTAACCGTACCGGTATCGTTAATCCGGCAATTGATTTAAACCACATCACAATCAGCAAACGCGAGCAACAGTGGGCGGACGAAGCCTTAGAGCATACGTTCTACGTACACGACGGTTACCAGCCGGCCTTCAATTACGGCAAGGATATCAACTGGCGATATTGGCCGGTAAAAGACAACGAACTACGCTGGCAACTTCACCGCCATAAATGGTTTGTTCCTATGGGTAAAGCTTACCGTCTTTCCGGAGATGAGAAATATGCGAAAGAATGGGTTGCCCAATTCACGGACTGGATCAAGAAAAATCCATTAACACAAATAGACAAAGAAGAGTATGAACTTACCGGTACCGATGAGGTAAAGGGAAATGCCGAAAATGTACGTTTCGCATGGCGTCCGTTGGAAACCAGTCACCGCCTGCTGGACCAGATTAACCAATTCACGCTTTTTATCAATTCACCCTCATTCACACCGACTTTCCTTACGGAATTTTTAGTGAACTACCACAAACATGCAACGCATATTCTCGCAAACTATTCCGACAAAGGAAACCACTTGCTATTTGAAGCTCAGCGTATGTTGGCCGCCGGCGCTTTCTTCCCGGAATTCAAGGAAGCATCGGCTTGGAGAAAAAGCGGTATCGATATTCTGAACAGAGAAATCAAAGTACAGGTTTATCCCGATGGCGGTCAGTTTGAATTGGATCTGCACTATCACCTTGCTTGTATAAACATATTCTGCAATGCGTTACGCATGGCAGATATAAATGGGTTCCGCAATGAATTTCCTGCTTACTATATCAATACGATTGAAAACATGATTATGTTCTACATGAACGTTTGTTACCCCGACTATACTAATCCATGTTTCAGCGATGCCAAAAGAGGAAATCCGAAAAGTGAACAGGCAAGCTATAAAGAATGGCTCAAGCTATTCCCCAAAAACAAACAAATACTCTACTTTGCAACCAACGGACAGGAAGGAGAAGCACCGTCCAATCTTTCCAAAGGTTTCTTGAATTCCGGCTTCTTTACCTTTAGAAACGGGTGGAAAAAAGATGCGACCGTAATGGTGGTGAAAGCCGGCCCTAAAGGAGAATGGCATTGTCAACCGGACAACGGAACTTTCGAACTGTGGTTCAACGGAAAAAATCTGTTCCCTGACTCCGGCTCATACATATATGCCGGTGATCCGGAAGTGATGAAACTACGCAACTGGTTCAGACAAACTGCCGTACACAATACATTAACCCTGAATAACCAAAATCTGGAAACAACAGAATCTGTTACCAAATTATGGAAACCGGAAGGAGATGTACAAATATTGGTGACAGAAAATCCAAGTTACAAGAATTTAAAACACCGCCGTTCTATATTCTTCGTAAACGAACAATACTTCGTAATTGTAGACGAAGCAATAGGGGATGCCACCGGAACAATTAATCTACACTACCAACTGTGCGACGGTGATGTAAACATTAACACCAAAGCATTCTCACTCTCCTCTGAATTCGCTGGCGACAGCCAAGTGAAACTACAATGTTTCGCTACAAAGAAAACAACGATGAAGAAAGAAGAGGGATGGTATTCGGTAGGTTACCGTCAACGTACCGAACGTACCGCCGTTTCATTC
>CAVCAX010000218.1:1222-1731 GCA_963599995.1 Coprobacillus sp. CAG:698 | reverse complement strand
ATTCAATACAGAAAAGAAAGGCAAAGATAACGTACAGTTCGTAACTGTAATCTATCCTGCCAAGAGTAATAAAGAGTTCCCTAAAATAGAAGCAAAAATAAAGAACAACCGTTCCGGCTCTATGGAATTGGAAATCAAGCTCAATGGGAAAAAGCAAACATTAGAATACCAACTGCAATAAAACAACATTCATGAACAGCCTTCACATACTCATTTCAAGAAGCGTATTAATGCTGCTTCCTTCAGGTCTAAGCACAAATCGCACTAAAGAACCGGGTCATAGAGGGCTGTTCTGAAAAAGTATAAATTCTTGCATCAGGTGGGCACATTAGAGATTCCCAATACAGAATTGAAAAAACATTCTACAAAAGTGATATACCTTTAAACTCTATCAAGGTTACTTTCAACAATCCTGTATGAGATATTCCTTTAATACCCTTATTTTTGTCCTAAACGAAATTTACTAAATATTAGATAACATGAAAAGAAACTCCCTGTTATTCGCAGCC
>CAVCAX010000218.1:0-1020 GCA_963599995.1 Coprobacillus sp. CAG:698 | reverse complement strand
ATTCATCGGGCTGACCGGTTGTAAAAACACTCCGGTTCAGAAAGAAGCCTGGATAAGTAACGCACTCGATGCCGCATCCTATCAATTGAAATCAACCGCCGAAGAACTCTCCGGGACAAATAAGTTCCCACGCTCCATATATTCCGGTTATGATGTAAACTTCCTCGATACACAGTTACAACGCGAAAACAAAACATACATCGACTCTTTGCGTCCCAACCCGTCAGCACTGCAATTAGGACAAAGACATCTTTGCGATATCATCGACTGGACCAGCGGTTTCTTCCCCGGAAGCCTTTGGTATGCTTACGAGATGACCGGTGATGAAGAACTGAAGAAACGTGCTATCGAGTATACCAACATACTAAATCCGGTGCGTAAATTGAAAGGTACCCATGATGTAGGCTTTATGATAAATTGCAGTTATGGCAATGCTCTCCGCCTCGCTCCCAACGATACCATCAAAGCCGTACTTGTGGAAACTGCGGATAATTTATGTTCCCGTTTCAATCCGGAAATAGGGTGTATCCGTTCATGGGATTTCGGAGCATGGAATTTTCCGGTAATTATTGACAATATGATGAACTTGGACTTGCTGTTCAACGCATTCAAGCTGACAGGAAATGAGAAATACAAAGCTATAGCCGTAAAACATGCACAAACCACAATGAAAAATCATTTTCGTCCTGACTATACCTCATATCATGTGGTCAGTTATAACAACGACGGAAGTGTGGAAATCAAACAGACCCATCAAGGTAAAAATGCAGAATCAGCCTGGTCGCGCGGACAAGCATGGGGAGTATACGGCTATACCTCTTGTTATCGAGAAACTCAGGATACCGCTTTCTTACAGGAAGCCGTTCACATTGCCGACATGATTATGAAGCGTGTGAAAACAAACGATATGATTCCTTATTGGGATTATGATGCTCCGGCAGGCGACAAGACTCCGCGTGATGCATCCGCTGCCGCCATCACAGCATCGGCATTTCTGGAGCTCAGCACGTTAGCACCCGA
>CAVCAX010000217.1:2529-4112 GCA_963599995.1 Coprobacillus sp. CAG:698 | reverse complement strand
CTGATAAGGTGATTGCTTCTATTCCTGCTGAAACAATGGTGATGTATGCGAAAGAAACCGGTAAAGGAGTTCGTTTGAGTGTTTGTGACCCAAACTTGAATATAAAAGAAAAGGCGTATACGACGAAAGAACCTAGCCGTCCTATTTATAAGAAAATACTACTCAAAGGTCGTTGGACGCTAAAGAATTCAATGGAAAATGTCCGGTTGGAGCGACAAGGAAATGATACACAATTGACGGTAACCTGCCAGCACGGACAACCTGTTGAGGTATTAATGGAAAACAAGTGATTAGATGATAAGATTTGTAGTTTAAGAGGGGTATTAGTTACTATGTTTCTATGAAACAGAAAGACCGGTTCGTAATGAGCCGGTCTTTTTTATCTGTAGAAGGGATTTATCTCCCTGATGTTTAATATTTATTTATTCAATCTCCACTCAAAACCGTCTTTTGTATCTTTGATTTCGAATCCGAGGGCTGTTAATGTGTTACGGATTTCGTCGGAAGTAGCCCAGTCTTTGTTGGCTTTTGCTTTCATACGCTGTTCCAGCAACATATCCACCACTTTACCATAGGCATTTTCACGACTGTCGGAAGAACCTTTTTCTTCTTTCAATCCCATAATGTCAAAGCAGAACAAGTGGAAAGTTTCTTTCAGCTCTTTCAAGTCTTCAGCGGAGATCGTTGCATTGCCGGCAATGACGTTATTAATGATGCGGGCACCTTCGAAAAGCTGTGCGATGACAATTGGAGTATTCAGGTCGTCATTCATGGCTTCGTAGCATTTGGCACGCAGCTCTTTTACATTGATACCTTCTGAAGTTGCGGATGCAGGGGTAACCTTTCCCAATCCATCGATAGCTTCTATCAGACGTTGCAATCCCTTTTCGGAAGCAATCAGTGCTTCATTGCTGAAATCGACCGTACTGCGGTAGTGGGCTTGCAGGATGAAGAAGCGGATTGTCATTGGAGTATAGGCTTGGGTCAGCAACTTATGTGTGCCATTGAAGAACTCATCCAATGTGATGAAGTTGCCGAGTGATTTACCCATTTTCGTTCCGTTAATGGTAATCATGTTGTTATGCATCCAGTAGTGAACCATATCGTCGCCTTGTGAGGCTACTGATTGTGCTATTTCACACTCATGATGCGGGAAAATCAGGTCCATTCCTCCGCCGTGAATGTCGAAGTGCTCACCCAGATATTTGCGTCCCATAGCGGTACATTCGGCATGCCAGCCGGGGAAACCGTCGCTCCAAGGAGATGGCCAGCGCATGATATGTTCCGGCTGCGCCTTTTTCCAGAGGGCGAAATCGGCGGGATTACGCTTTTCACTTTGTCCGTCAAGGTCGCGGGTGGTGTTCAGTACATCATCCAGATTGCGTCCGGAAAGTTTTCCGTAGTGATGATCCTTGTTATATTTGGCTACATCGAAATAGACGGAGCCTTCACTTTCGTAAGCATATCCGGCGTCCAGAATCTTCTGTACCAGTTGGATTTGTTCGATGATATGGCCCGAAGCATGAGGTTCGATACTTGGAGAGAGCACGTTGAGGGCTTCCATTGCTTTATGATAGCGGTTC
>CAVCAX010000217.1:1228-2519 GCA_963599995.1 Coprobacillus sp. CAG:698 | reverse complement strand
CGTTGAGTCCTTACATTGCTGTATGATAGCGGTTCAGATAGTACTGAACGACTTCCATTGGTTCCAGTTCTTCCAGACGGGCTTTCTTGGCAATTTTATCTTCTCCTTCGTCGGCATCATGTTCCAAATGACCTACGTCAGTGATATTGCGTACATAACGTACTTTATATCCTAGATGAGTGAGATAACGGAAGAGTATGTCGAAAGTAATGGCCGGGCGTGCATGTCCCAGATGCGCATCACCGTAAACAGTCGGTCCGCACAAATACATACCTACATGAGGTGCGTGGAGCGGTACGAATAACTCTTTTTTTCTATCTAACGTGTTGTAAATGGTCAGTTGATGTTCCATAACGTTTGCTATTTATTCGATTTAAAACCACAAAATTAGAATAAATCTTTGATATATTACGATAATTCAAGTTGAAATATGTAACTCATAGCCATTGTTCTGTGTTGTGATTGAAATCTCTTTGTCTTTGGACAATACTTCACGCAGCTTTCTTATATAGTTGTAAAGAGTGTGTTCGCTTATTGGTACAGCTTTTCTTGCTGTACGTATCATGAGTATATAGACAGCATACATCTATAATTTGCATCCCCATCCTAGAACGGATTTTTTTAATATTGTTCTCATTGTTCTCATATTTTTGGGCAATTCCTTTATAATCAGATATGTGACGAATGAGAAATGCCTTTCAAAATTGGTATTTCTCATTCGTTTTTTACGTTCGTTAACTCAAAAATGGCTATAATGCATCTTTTTGGGGGGTATTTCTCATCATTGTTCTCATGATAGTTGGAAATGAAACCATTTGCTTATTTATATGAACCATATTGATAAACGTAAAGTAGGATGACCTTTGGTTATATGTTGTTGGCCCTGTTCTGATAACTTAAGTAGTCGGTATTCGCAGATCCTCTTGCTGACATCACTGCGTTATGTAATAAACATCCGCTTCTTTCCACAAGAGTGATGAGGCCTGTGTACTGGAGTGGAAAGATCTCATCACTTTAGTAGAAAGAACTGTTCACTTTAGTGCAACGAGCTATATAATGGTAAGATTGATATACGATAGCTACTCTGCATACTGCTGAAACAGAGTATAAGACATACAGTCAAAGGTTATGAAGGTACGGTTGAAAAAGGAATTGTGAGCATATGATGCTACGTAAATTTATAGTAAAAGTGTTCCAGTGCTTCCGCCACTCCGTCTTCTTCATTGCTCAGAGTGATATAGTCCGCCGCTTTCTTCACCGGTTCCTGTGCGTTGCCCATGGCAATGCCTAG
>CAVCAX010000217.1:0-1218 GCA_963599995.1 Coprobacillus sp. CAG:698 | reverse complement strand
TTGTCGATTCCTTGCGGGACTAGTTCGAGAAAGTAAGGTTCTGAACGAAATACGTTGATACGTCCTTGCAACCGAAGACAAAGTTCGGCTTCTAAGGGGATGAGCTTGTCGGCATCTCCCACAATCAAGCATTTAGCTACCGGAAGCGTGATGTCTGTCAGGAAGTCGTTTGTTTCCCGGACTGCCATTTTATTCAGGAAAGCCTCTTTTTGAACATACGGGTCCTGAGAGTTTTCGGTTACGATTTCTGCTCCGTCGTAAGTCAGTATGCTTAACTGGTGGCTGCGGGCGCACTCATAGAGTACGGGGACGACATCGTTCGGCAATACATTCTCATAGAGCATTTCCTGTGTTTCCCAATTGATGATTTCCCCTCCGTTGTAGGATAAGATAAATCCGCCGAACTCATTCATGCGCAATTCATTTGCCAACGGCACAATGCCATAAGTCGGACGACCGGAAGCAAGAACCAGACGGACGCCCTGTTCTTGTACACGTATCAATATTTCCCGGTTGCGGGGAGTAATTACTTTTTTAGAGTTGGTGAGTGTGCCGTCAAGGTCGAGCACGATAAGCTTGTATTTCATGCAGTGTCATTTTGCGTGCAAAGATAAAGTAAAAAAGTATTCTTGCAAGACAGTCCATATAAAGATGCAGTTTTTATTTTAGCAAATCCACCCACTGTTCATTGCTCAATGCAGGCAATGTTTCGCTGTCGGTAACAAATGTTTCTGCTAACTTTCGTTTTTCATCTTGCAGATAGAGAATCTTTTCTTCAATACTGTTTTGGGTAATGAAGCGATAGGCGATAACCTGCTTGTCCTGTCCGATGCGGTGGGCACGGGCAATAGCCTGCGATTCGGCGGCGGGGTTCCACCACGGATCGATAATAAACACATAGTCGGCTTGCGTCAGATTAAGTCCTACGCCTCCGGCTTTCAGAGAGATAAGGAAGGCTTGTACGTCTTTCTGCTCGGTGAAATGGGCAATTTCGGACGGACGGTTGTTGGTTGCTCCTGTCAGTAGTGCATATTTCCAGCCCCGTTCGCGAAACGCTTCGGCGAGGACTTCCAGATGTTTGACGAAGGATGAGAAAATCAGTACTTTATGTCCTTCACTCCGTAGTGTGTCGAATATTTCTATTATTTGTATCGCTTTGCCGGATGCACCGTTAAAGTCCGGATAGATGAGTTGCGGATGACAGGCAAGTTGGCGTAG
>CAVCAX010000216.1:0-5821 GCA_963599995.1 Coprobacillus sp. CAG:698 | reverse complement strand
TATCCTGAAGAAGATTATGTAAGGCACATAAAAGAGGAGAAGAAAAAAAAAGAAACATTAAGTAGAAGGTCTAAACAGAAAGCATTATGGCTTGAGTTCAAACATTATCAAGACATCATATATGCTTCTAAAAAAAGCTTCCAACCGGAGTTCATAGGATGGAAAATGACACATAAGTTCAGAGCAAAAAACAGAATGGGAGGAACTGAGTTAAATAAAGTTGAATTTCGATTCGATAAAGACATCACTAAAGTTATAAAAGTCAGAAAACTTTAATAGCTACAACTACCAATTATTATACCAATTGATATGCAACCACAAAAAGAGCTTCATTTATTACGCTAATAATTTGTATAGATCAAAAACCGGCTCTGATCACATATTTCTATTATGGTGCATTGCAAACTGCATAAACACTTGCGGCAATCCTCCCTCCTGCCCTTGTTGCTGAACAAAGCAAAACTCACGCAGCAACTGCATCTCTTTTATTTCAACAACACGAAAACTGCCGGCTGCCAATTCCCGGTGAATGGAACGTATGGATACAATGCCCATACAATCTGTGTTTTCCAGAAACCGTTTTATGCTCTCTGTGCTTCCGAGATACATCAGCACATTGAGGGAAGAGAGTTTTATACCGTGTTGAAACAACGTACGTTCAAACACATCAAGAGTGCCCGAACCACGTTCACGAAGAACAAGAGGAATATGCCGTAAGTCTTCGGGAGTTATCTCGTCCGGTAAGGACAGTTTGCTTTGAACGTGTACAACGGCCACCAGCTCATCATCAAGGAATGTAGTATATTTCAGATTGGGCAAACGGTAAATTCCCTCCACCAACCCCAAATCAATCCTGTGTTCTTGCAATGCAGTCTCTATCTCACGGGAATTTCCGTTCAGGAGAGAAAGATTCACTTGGGGGAATTTACGGATGAAATTGGCTAACAAAGGCGGCAACACGTATTGGGCTATCGTGGTACTGGCACCAAGTCTCAACTCACCGATATAGTCGTCATGCAAAAGATGCATTTCATATTCCAGGCGTTTGTAGGCATCAAGGATACGTTCGCTATGTTCCAATAACAGTTTCCCGGCTTCTGTAAGAGATATTTTATTTCCCTGACGTTCAAAAAGTCTCGCCTGATAACAGGTTTCCAGTTCTTGAATATGCTTGGTTATGGCCGGTTGGCTGACAAACAGTTCTTGCGAGGCTTTCGTGAAACTGAGATTCTTTGCAACGCTTTGAAATACTTTTAAACGGAAATCGGACATCTGAACAATGATTAACGATTAGTAATGAGACAAACTGCCCCAAAAACGATTCACTTATAATTCATCTCCCTTGATGCCCAAAGCCTGCATCAGCGGAAATGCCAACATCTCCCAATGATACGCTACCACTCCGTCCGGTTCACTCATACGGAATTGAATAATCTCCTTCCCTTTTACGGCATTCAAGGCAACCCTCACCTTATCCCCGTATTCTTCATTAAAAGAAATCACAATAAGTTTCTTCACATCTGCCGAATCCGATACAATTCCCAACAAATCAAGAAACAGCTCCTCACGGGTCACCATTTCTTCACAGGGAACTCCGGCGAAAGAAAACTCACCGAACTGACTTGAAAAAGCAACTCCGTTCAGCTCCTCTTTCAGATCCGCCGGTTTGCAGAACGCCAGCTTAGAAGAATCTTTATCATACACAAACAGCAGTTGTACCTCGTTATCTCCCTTATCAATATTGGCATCCAATGCCAAATAAGTAGTCAACAAAGACAAATCAATCTCCTGTAAAGGCCGGTTCAGCATTTTCTCAAAATACCTTTTCAAATCCGAAACTACATAATTCAAGAATGCGGCATCAACCAGCATCACAATCTCCGGCAATTTTATCTTTCTATCCATAAAAAGTCATTCCATTATAAAAAAACACGTATTGAGGGAATAAAGATACAACAAAGCTTTTATACACGCATCATCAATCTTCCAAAAGTTTAGAAAGCATGTCACGACTATATAAAAGAATACCGGACAGATGGCAGACATTTTGTCAACCACTTATATAATTTTACTGAAAAAATGGCATAATATATGCATTGGCAAATCTTTTGCGCACACTTGGGTGTTATTGAAAACATGAAAATAAGAAAGGAGATTATAATATATGAACTTTAACAATTTTACCATCAAATCCCAGGAAGCGATACAGGAGGCTGTAAACCTGGTAAAGGCCCGAGGGCAACAAGCCATCGAACCGGCTCACTTGCTGGCAGGGATTATGAAAGTCGGTGAAAACGTAACCAACTTCATTTTCCAGAAACTGGGAGTGAACGGGCAACAAATTGCGTTGATTATCGACAAACAGATAGAGTCACTGCCGAGAGTATCCGGTGGAGAACCCTATTTGAGCAGGGAATCGAATGATGTACTTCAGAAAGCGACACAATATTCTAAAGAGATGGGCGATGAGTTCGTTTCACTCGAACATTTATTATTGGCGTTGCTGACTGAAAGAAGCACCGTTTCCACCATCCTGAAAGATGCAGGGATGACAGAAAAAGAGTTGCGCAGCGCCATCAATGAATTGCGTAAAGGTGAAAAGGTGACCTCACAATCAAGTGAAGACACGTACCAATCACTTGAAAAATACGCCATCAACCTGAATGAGGCTGCACGTAGCGGTAAGCTCGACCCCGTGATCGGACGTGATGAAGAGATACGGCGTGTACTTCAGATATTGAGCCGTCGTACCAAAAACAACCCGATACTGATAGGTGAACCGGGTACCGGTAAGACAGCCATCGTAGAGGGTTTGGCACATCGTATATTAAGAGGTGACGTACCCGAGAACCTGCGTGACAAACAGGTGTACTCACTGGACATGGGTGCATTGGTGGCAGGTGCAAAGTATAAAGGTGAATTCGAGGAACGACTGAAATCGGTAGTCAACGAAGTGATGAAATCCGATGGAAACATCATCCTGTTCATCGATGAAATTCACACACTGGTCGGAGCAGGTAAAGGAGAAGGAGCCATGGATGCCGCCAATATTCTGAAACCGGCTTTGGCACGTGGTGAATTACGGGCAATCGGTGCCACCACCCTCGATGAGTATCAGAAATACTTTGAAAAGGATAAGGCATTGGAACGTCGTTTCCAAATTGTACAAGTGGATGAACCGGATACGCTGAGCACCATCTCCATCCTTCGTGGATTGAAGGAGCGTTACGAGAACCACCACCATGTACGTATCAAAGACGATGCCATCATTGCCGCCGTGGAGTTAAGCAACCGGTATATCACCGACCGTTTCTTGCCCGATAAAGCGATTGACCTGATGGATGAAGCTGCTGCCAAACTCCGTATGGAAGTTGATTCCGTTCCGGAAGACTTGGATGAAATATCACGTAAAATCAAACAATTGGAGATCGAGCGTGAGGCTATCAAACGTGAAAAGGACCAGCCGAAACTGGATACGATAGGCAAAGAAATTGCTGAATTGAAGGAGCAGGAGACATCTTATAAAGCCAAATGGCAGAATGAGAAATCACTGATGGATAAGATCCAGCAGAATAAGGTTGAAATAGAGAACCTGAAGTTCGAGGCTGAAAAAGCGGAACGTGAGGGAGACTATGGAAAAGTAGCGGAAATCCGTTATGGAAAGTTACAGGCATTGGATAAGGAGATTTCCGAGACGCAGGAGAAATTGAAACAGATGCAAGGTGATTCGGCTATGATCAAGGAAGAGGTGGATGCCGAAGACATTGCCGATGTAGTATCCCGCTGGACCGGTATACCGGTAAGCAAAATGCTACAAAGCGAAAAGGACAAGTTACTCCATCTCGAGGATGAACTCCACAAACGTGTGATTGGCCAGGATGAAGCCATTGCCGCCGTTGCCGATGCCGTACGCCGTAGCCGTGCAGGATTGCAAGATCCGAAACGTCCGATAGGTTCATTCATCTTCCTCGGTACCACCGGTGTAGGTAAAACGGAATTGGCGAAAGCACTTGCTGAATTCCTGTTTGACGACGAGACAATGATGACCCGTATCGATATGAGCGAGTATCAGGAGAAACATAGCGTTTCTCGTTTGGTCGGAGCGCCTCCGGGATACGTAGGATATGATGAAGGCGGACAATTGACGGAAGCTATCCGGCGTAAACCGTACTCCGTAGTGCTGTTCGACGAAATCGAAAAGGCGCATCCGGATGTATTCAACATCCTGTTGCAAGTACTGGATGACGGACGACTGACGGATAACAAAGGACGTGTGGTCAACTTCAAAAACACCATCATCATCATGACTTCCAATATGGGTAGTTCCTATATACAAAGCCAGATGGAGAAACTGAACGGTTCCAATAAGGAAGAGGTTATTGAAGAGACTAAAAAAGAGGTGATGAACATGTTGAAAAAGACAATCCGTCCGGAATTCCTGAACCGTATTGATGAGACCATCATGTTCTTACCATTGACAGAGAAAGAGATTAAACAAATCGTTCTGTTACAGATAAAAGGCGTTCAGAAGATGCTTGCAGAAAACGGTGTAGAGCTGCAACTGACAGACAGTGCCGTCAATTTCATTGCACAAGCCGGCTATGACCCCGAATTTGGTGCGCGCCCTGTAAAAAGAGCCATCCAACGTTATCTGCTAAACGACCTGTCCAAGAAGTTGATTTCACAGGAAGTGGATCGCAGCAAGGCAATCATAGTGGATGTATCCGGAGACGGATTATCCTTCCGCAACTAAAGGAACAAAAGACTTTCAGAGAGGGTGTGCTCCAATGCACACCTTCTTTTTTTATGTACAAAGAGGGTGTATCGCTCATCACGACACACCCTCTTCTTTTTTATATAAAGAAAGCGTGATAAACATCCTCTATGACATTTATCACGCTCTTATATTTCAGTTCTTTACATTCCGGATTATTTTTCCGTCTCTTCCTTTTCTTCTTCCTTTTCTTCTTCTTTAAACTCTGTGATTCCGTTGGAAACAAGAATATTATACCACAAAATCAACTTCTTGATATCGTTAACGTAAACTCTGTCCCGATCAAAATCCGGCAACACTTCCGCCAGATAAGAACGCAATTCTTCAGAAGTCGCTTTCTTCGGATCGATAGAAGCAACAGCCTTGTTTTCTTTCTCCTTAATCGATTCGAGCACATCACGCAAAGGCACCTCAGCATCATTCGTATACATTGCAATATCTGCCAAGGAGATGATTTTCTCGTTTCCATAAGCCGGAAAACGTTTCTTCTCAGCGCTGATAGATTCTACAATCAGCATATTTTTTCCCTGTGAAATGAGCTTATATAATCCCGGCTTACCGGAAATTGACAAAATAGTCTTCAACATAATATATTCAGTTTTTATTATTGATTATTTTTTCGGTGGGCAAAGATAGTGCAAGCCAAAGAGAATACAAAATAAGCTTGCCTATTTTTACAGCTAAGACCGTACCTATTTTTGGGGAAGGCAATCCGTTTTCTCGGATAGCGAAGAGATTAATTCCAAAACCTGCGGAATGAGCGGCATGTCATCATCATTCACGATGACAAAGTCAGCCTGTTTGCGTTTTTCCTCATCGTCCATCTGGCTCTCGATACGCTTCATTATAAGCTCACGTGAAGAGTTGTCCCGGGCAACCGCCCTCTGTATGCGTATCTCCAATGGAGCATAAACCATTACTACCACATCCACCTCATCAGCAAATCCCGATTCTATCAGAATGGCAGACTCCATCCCCACTACAGGAAACAGTGCCTGCTTCTCCACCCAACTGCGGAAATCATTTTTCACCCGCGGATGAATAATT
>CAVCAX010000215.1:12572-13377 GCA_963599995.1 Coprobacillus sp. CAG:698 | reverse complement strand
GGACATCTTCTATGGAAAAAGATCTCAGACGTATTCATATAAAAATTGAATAGGTTATTGATAGATATCGGTGACCTGACTGAATAGTAACTAAATACAAATAAAAGAAAATAAGACATGAAAACATCTATAAAGAAAATAATGATGCTCGGAGGTCTATTCTCCTTGCTGTCCTGCAATCAGCCGGTCGATGTGGTGACGATTGATCTGTCAAAAGAAGAGGCCGAGATACCTTCCTCCTTGTATGGTATCTTTTTTGAAGAGATCACTCATTCCGGTGATGGAGGTTTGTATGCGGAAATGATAAGAAACCGAGGCTTTGAAGATGGTACTTTGCCTTCCGGTACGGTGTTGGAAGACGGAAAGGCGGTTGCCAAACCTTTGCATTGTTATTCCAATGACTCCATCAATCATTTTAGTATAGCATGGGATGATTCGCTTTTTATGGAAGGATGGGAGGTGAAGTGTGTTTCCGGTACCGACGCTCCTTCTTATAAAATAACGGAGGAAAAACCTCTGAACAGTGCCACTCCTCATTCTTTGTTTATAAATCTGGGGGCATCCGAATCTGATGTATGGGTCATGAATTCCGGTTATTGGGGGATAGCCGTTACCGGGGGAGAGAAGTATGATTTTCAGTTTCATTTGTTAACGGAAGGATTGAAGGATGCCGTAGTGAAAGCTGTCCTGCTGAACCGTGAAGAGCAGGTTGTCGCTTCCGAGGAATTCCGGATTGCACGGGATGGCTCCTGGAATCGTTATCAGGGAACTTTTTCGGTGGATGTGACAGCGAATGATCTTCGTT
>CAVCAX010000215.1:8406-12562 GCA_963599995.1 Coprobacillus sp. CAG:698 | reverse complement strand
CCTCCTAAAGGAAAGGTATATGTCGATTTTGTATCGATGTTTCCACAGAACACTTTCCGTGGACATAAAAACGGGCTGAGAAAAGAGGTTGCCGAGATGCTTGAGGCGTTACATCCCGACTTTGTCCGCTGGCCGGGCGGCTGTATTGTCGAAGGCTTGACCATGGACAACCGCATCAAGTGGAAGGAGACGATAGGAGATATAGTGAAACGTCCCGGAGAATACAACCTGTGGGGGTATCGCAGCACCTATGGGTTCGGCTATCACGAGTTTTTGCAGTTCTGTGAAGATATTGATGCCGACGGTATGTTTGTATGCAATGCCGGTATGTCCTGCCTGTTTCGCAACGGCGACTATTGGGGCGGAGAGCATCAGATAAATGATTTGATTCAGGAAGCTCTGGATGCCATTGAGTATGCGTTAGGGGATACAACTACTACTTATGGGAAAAAAAGGGCGGAGAATGGTCATGCGAAACCTTTCCCATTGAAATATGTGGAGGTGGGAAATGAAAATATCGGTCTCCGTTATGTGAAAAACTACAACCGTTTTTATAAGGCGATCAAAGAGAAGTATCCTCAGATAGAGATTATATGTGCGCTGATGTTCAGCCCTTACATTCAGGAGGCGGAGCAGATCGACATCTTAGACCCTCATTACTACGAAACGGCCGGCTGGTTTTATAACAATGCCGCTGTTTATGATAAGCTGCCCGCTGATACCCCCTATAAAATCTATGTAGGAGAATATGCGGCCATCGGCAGACCCTCTCTTTATTCGTCTCTGGGAGAAGCCGCCTATCTGACCGGTGTCGAACGGAATGCGGATAAGGTTCAAATGGTGTCTTATGCTCCGTTGATTCAGCATGCAGCCCACGGGAGAGATCATCTGATCGTATTGAAAAACGATTCCGTTTACGGTCGTACGAACTATTATGTATTGAAAATGTTCTCCGAGAACCGGCCGGATGTGAATCTGCATACGGATTTGAAAGTTGCTTCTCCTGAACCTGCATTCCGGACGAAAGGATTTATCGGCTTGGGAACCAACAATACGGACGTTCTATTCAAGGACTTGAAAATCAGTATGGATGGTAAAGAGGTGTATGCTTCCGGTTGGGAGAATTTCAAGGATGAATGGGAGGTGATCCGTGGCGACTGGAATGTGGAGGGAGATACGCTTCTTCAGAAACAGAAAGGAATAGATGCCTTTGCCATTCTTAAAGATCAGACATTCGACGACTGTACCATCGAGTTGAAAGCCTTGAAAATATCCGGAACGGAAGGATTCAGGGTTATATTCGGCGGTACCGACCCGAACAACTATTTTATGGCGGATATGGGCAGCCATACCAATGAGTCGGTTATTTTCCGCGAGATAAACAATGAGGGGTCCATTTCTCTGTTCGATTATCGCAATACTACGTCTATCAAAACGAATCAGTGGTACACGGTGCGGATTGAAATCAAGGGAAATCATTGGAAGTGTTTCCTGAATGATAAGCTGGAATATGAATACACGTATGCTCCCCAAAAGAAACATTATGTCGTATCGGGCTATGACAGGACGCAGAATGAAGTTATTGTCAAATTGGTGAATGCCGAGTCGGGAAATTGGAACGTAAGGTTGCAATTGGAGAATGCGAAGGAGGTTGCTTCTGAGGGGACCCGAATAGTCTTGGGTGCAGATGACCGGTTTGAAGAAAACAGTTTCGGCGCTCCTCTGAAAGTGGCTCCGGAGACTTCCGGATTATCAGGAATGGGTAGTACGTTTGATGTCGACTGCCCGGCCAATTCATTGATGATATTGAGAATACCGTGTAAAAAGTAAACGATGAAAATAAAACACTCTAAGGATGATCAATAAATATTTGAGTATATTGGCTGTATTGTTATCTCTGGCAAATGTAACTTTTGCCGGAGATAAAATCGGCATTTATGATTTGCGTTATACCCTTCAGGCTGACTTGAACACAACGCAGGGACTCAACGTAGCGTGGGACGATGTGCATGCTGTGGCTACTTTGCAAGGGGTGGTGAACAGGGATGCTCCCCGCTTGTATGTCTACTTTGTGATGGAGGGTGAGAATGACATCGACGGTTATTGGTGGAATAAATACGCCCGGAAGGGAGAGTGGCTGTACGGCCGTGAAACACAGACGTTCCGGACAATGGAGGAACTGTTTGCCGCGTATGCTTCCTACATCGAGGGAGTGGTCGTTTATGATGGAAATGTGCCCTCCACCAGCAATGTGGCTTCCTCCGTGGCCGGCATTGAGAATTTGGTTGCCATCCGTTATGATGCGACTCCGGGGAGTCTGTATGACCGTCTTGTGGTGCACGGACCGAAGCTGCCGGTAAAAAGATGGTTGTTGAATCCGGACGGTACATCCCTGTTTACCGGTAAAAAGGGAATGGAGATACCGGAAACGTCACGCCTTTCTACCGGTTCTCTGAAGAATGATCCTTATGTATGGTTTATAGAGAAATACATGAAAACCGGTAAGTGCAATACGGAGTTTGCCGCTTATTACATCGACCAATATTGGAAACAGAAACCTTTTGCGGCGGTAAAGAACCATCATACGCTGAGCAATCATGACTTTTTTGTAAGCAAGAGGACCTTTTTCTTCGACTTGTCTCCTTGGGGTGACGAGCCTGCCACAGACGAGCCTTCTCAGCCGGTAGGTACGGACTTGAAGACCTTGAAGGAGATGTTGCTGTTGGCTTATAAGCAGAACAGGAATGAGAAGATGTGTTACATCGGAGGTTTCCCTTCTTGGGCTTATAAATATACGATGCATGCTTCGGGCATTCATGATGATGTGCCGACAGAATGGGAATTCAGTCGTGTTATCAGTGCCTATAATGCTTTTAAGGATGCGGATGCCATTAGCTATGGTGCGTTGGCCAATGCGTCTTTCTGGCAGCATTTTCCGACCAAAAAGAGATATGCCCAGGATTGGGTGTCTCACAAAGAGCTGCAGAAAAGAGGGTTGCTGACAGCGGATGGGAAAGTAAATGTAGCCGGGCGCAACTTTATCATCTTTTATGTGGGAGATTACGATGCTTCTGCATGGATTTCACAACGTACTCCCTCGATCTGGGATGATCCTAATCGTGGAAAGTTACCGTTGATGTGGTGTATCAGTCCGGTATTGGCGGAACGTGTGCCGCATATTATGCATAATTTCCGTACGACGGCAACCGAAAATGATTATTTCGCTTCTGCCGATAACGGTGCGGGATATATAATGCCGGGCATGTTGCAGGAACCTCGTGAGATTTCCGGGCTTCCGTCCGGATTGGAAGTATGGGGGAAGCATTGTAAGAAGTACTATGACAAGTGGGGATTATCCGTTACCGGTTTTATTATTGACGGGCAGGCTCCGGGATTGAATGAAGAGGGCTTGGACTGCTATGCTTCTTTCAGTCCGAATGGCATTGTGCCTCAAAAGACTGCGACAGCCTCACTGCATGGCAATATGCCGGTCATCCGTGCTGACCTGGATATAAATGATGGCGACCCGAAAGTGGCAGCCGGAAGAATTGTAGAACGGGTCAGAGAACGTTCGGCAATACCTTTCCATTGGTTCCGTAACATTCTGAAACAGCCTACCTGGTATTGTGAAGTCATGGATGAGGTGAAAGCTCAGGATGAAAATATCGTGTTGCTGGACGCTCCGGCGTTTTTTGAACTGTTGCGTATCTATCTGAAAGAGCATGATTCGTTGATAGAATAAGGTTCTGTGTGATATTTATTAAGTCTGAAAGAGCCGTATCAAACTCTGTTTTTGAGTGACGATACGGCTCTTTCCTCATACTTGCTATACATATATTGTATCTTTATTTATGCTTTTTCTCAGTAGTTCGTCCATATTATTGCGTAACCTGACAATATCTACCGGACACCCGAAAAGGTGTTGTAATTCATCCTTTATATGTACCAGAGTAAAAAGAGAGGGCTTTTGCATTTCGATACAGACATCCACATCACTCTCTTCCTGTTGTTCTCCACGAGCTACAGATCCAAAGATACCCATACGGGAAATTCCATATTTTTCTGCATTTTGCTGCATATAGTTACGTAGCAAAGCAATGTATTCAGCTGTTGATTTCATGTTTTCCCGATTTATGGAGATGGTGAACATCTACCG
>CAVCAX010000215.1:0-8396 GCA_963599995.1 Coprobacillus sp. CAG:698 | reverse complement strand
CTGCCTTTCTCTTCCATTTCTTCCATTTTTTCTGTCTCTTTCTCTTTCTCTTCCGTTTCTTCTTCCTCATCCTCTTCTTCATCCGCAAACGGTTCCGGCTTTTGCGGTCCGTATCCGATAAATGCAAAAGCACAGAGCGTCCCCATGATTGCTCCGCTAAGGTGTCCTTCCCATGAGGTATTGGCAGGCGTAAAGTAGGGGAACATTTGCCATACGAGTCCGCCATATAAGAAAGTAACCAATAATGAAATGGCTATCAGTGGGGGATACTTTCGCAACAATCCACTGAAAAACAGGAAAAAGGCCAGTCCGTAAATCACACCGCTTGCTCCGATATGCCATCCGGGTTTTCCGATGATAAAGGTAATGATGCCGCAACCTATCCAGATAGTAAAGAAGATGTAGGGGGCAATTCCCCGGTAAAAATAGAACAGACACCACGTGAGAAAGAAGAGAGGTAGCGTATTGGCGAGCAGATGAGCAAAATTGCTGTGTATCAGTGGATGTGCGAAAATACCAAACATCCCTTTGGACTGCATGGGGTATATCCCTAACCGTGTAAAATCCCAGTCCATACCCACCTCCAATATCTTTATTATATAAAGGATAAAAATAAGGAACAATGGAAGCATCATTGCCAAAAGTATTTTCTGTAAATCCTGCTTCATCTCTTTTTTTAGGGCTAAATATATGCAATGTTGCGAATATTTTAAAGAAAAAGGAAAATAAAAACCGTTTTTATTTTTGTTTTTACCTTTAATTCGTATTTTTGGAAATCATACTTAGGATATGCCTGTTTAAATTTTGCCAAACATTGTTTTGAGGGCTGTTTGAGAGGATGTTTTTCATTTTCATGAAAGGGTAGTGGTTGTCTGACAATTCTGCTTTATGGATAATTAAAAAGGAGAACGAAACGAATGAAAATGAAAAAATACATCGGGGATAATTCTCAAACAAGCAGTTGAAATTAAAAAAAAAGGAAAATGAAGACAGACCTCTATGATAACAGAAATATAATTAACCTTTAAATAATGCACAACTATGAGTTATTTACATTTTGACAAGACTCTGATGGTGAATCTGGAGGAATCTCTTCCCAGAGAAATCCTTAGGACGAACCGTGCGGGAGCTTATCATTGTACGACGATTGTAGATTGTAACACGCGCAAATATCATGGCTTGTTGGTGATTCCTGTCCCCAACTTGGATGATGAAAATCATGTGCTGCTATCTTCTCTTGATGAAACGGTGATTCAACACGGTGCGGAGTTTAACCTGGGATTACATAAATATCAGGGAAATAATTATAGCCCGAATGGGCATAAATATATCCGTGAATTCGATTGTGAACATATTCCGGCAACGACTTACCGTGTGGGAGGAGTAATTCTCCGTAAAGAAAAAATTTTTGTACATCACGAAAACCGTATTCTGATTCGTTATACTTTGGTCGATGCCCATTCGGCAACGACACTGCGGTTCCGCCCATTCTTAGCTTTCCGAAGCGTGCGGGAGTATACACATGAAAACGCACAGGCAAGCCGTGACTATCAACTGGTGGAAAACGGTATAAAAACCTGTATGTATCCCGGCTATCCGGAACTGTTCATGCAACTGAACAAGAAAAACGAATTCCACTTTGAACCCAACTGGTATCGGGGCATCGAATATCCTAAAGAACAGGAAAGAGGATATGATTTCAACGAAGACCTCTATGTGCCCGGTTACTTCGAAGTGGATATCAAAAAAGGCGAAAGCATCGTCTTCTCCGCCGGTATTTCCGAGATATCCCCCCGACGTTTGAAACAGGTATTTGAGACGGAGGCAGAAGACCGGACTCCCCGCGACAGCTTCTATCACTGCCTGAAAAATTCGGCACACCAATTCCATAACAAGCAGGAAGACGAACACTACATTCTTGCCGGATATCCGTGGTTTAAGTGCCGTGCACGGGATATGTTCGTGTCATTGCCCGGACTGACGCTGGCAGTCGATGAAGTGGATGAGTTTGAGGATATCATGAAGACCGCCGAAAAAGCCATTCGCAATTATATCAATGACGAGCCTGTGGGGTATAAAATCTATGAGATGGAGGATCCGGACGTTCTGCTGTGGGCCGTATGGGCGTTGCAGCAGTATGCTAAAGAGACTTCGCGCGAGCAATGCCGGACGAAATACGGATCTCTGCTGGAGGAAATTATAGAATTTATCCGTCAGCGGAAACATGACAATCTCTTCTTGCACGAGAACGGCCTGCTTTATGCCAACGGTACGGATAAGGCGGTTACGTGGATGAATTCAACGGTAAATGGCCGTCCGGTGGTTCCACGCACGGGATATATTGTAGAGATAAATGCTTTGTGGTATAACGCACTCCGTTTTGTGGCCGATCTGGCACGGGAAGGCGGTAATACGGCATTGGCCGATTCGCTGGACGGACAGGCGGAAATAACGGGCAAGTCCTTTGTTGAAGTATTCCGCAACGAATACGGCTATCTGCTCGACTACGTGGACGGAAACATGATGGATTGGAGCGTACGTCCTAATATGATATTTACGGTAGCTTTCGATTATTCTCCTCTCGACCGGGCACAGAAGAAGCAGGTGCTGGACATTGTGACAAAAGAACTTCTGACTCCGAAAGGTCTTCGCACATTAAGCCCGAAGAGCGTAGGCTATAATCCGAATTATGTAGGGCCTCAGATTCAGCGGGATTATGCTTACCATCAGGGAACTGCCTGGCCGTGGCTGATGGGCTTCTACATGGAAGCTTATCTGCGGATTTATAAGATGAGCGGCATCTCGTTTGTAGAACGTCAGTTGATTGGTTTTGAAGATGAGATGACGAGCCATTGCATCGGTTCATTACCCGAATTGTTTGACGGTAACCCTCCTTTCAAAGGACGTGGGGCTGTGTCGTTTGCAATGAACGTGGCTGAGATTCTGCGTATTTTGAAATTATTGTCAAAGTATAATTTATAAGAGGAGGGACGAATATGAAAGTATTAATGTTTGGATGGGAATTCCCCCCGCATATTTTAGGTGGTTTAGGAACTGCCAGTTATGGTTTAACGAAAGGAATGTCTCTCCAGCAGGATATGGAAATCACCTTTTGCATTCCCAAACCATGGGGTGACGAAGATCAGAGCTTTTTGAAGATTATCGGCATGAACAGTACGCCGGTGGTCTGGAGAGATGTGAGTTGGGATTACGTGAAGAGCCGTGTGGGGGCTTATATGGACCCGCAGCTTTATTATGATTTGCGTGACCATATCTATGCCGATTTCAATTATCTGCATACAAACGACTTGGGATGCATTGAGTTTTCCGGACGTTATCCGGACAATCTGCATGAAGAGATCAATAACTACTCCATTGTGGCCGGTGTGGTAGCCCGCCAGCAGGAGTTTGATATCATACACTCGCACGATTGGCTGACGTATCCGGCAGGCCTGCATGCCAAGCAGGTATCGGGCAAACCGCTGGTGATTCATGTGCATGCCACCGATTTCGACCGTAGTCGCGGCAATGTAAATCCTACCGTGTATGCAATAGAGAAGAACGGTATGGATCATGCCGACCACATCATGTGTGTGAGTGAGTTGACCCGGCAGACTGTTATTCATAAATATTATCAGGACCCGAAGAAGGTATCTACCGTGCACAATGCAGTGTCACCGTTATCGCAGGATATTCTGGATATTGTCCCGAATAAGAATCCGAAAGAGAAAGTGGTTACTTTCCTGGGACGTATCACGATGCAGAAAGGACCGGAATATTTCGTTGAGGCGGCTGCGATGGTGTTGCGGCGTACCAAGAATGTACGTTTCGTAATGGCAGGTAGCGGAGATATGATGAATCAGATGATCCGTCTGGTTGCTGAACGCGGAATTGCCGACCGTTTCCATTTCCCCGGATTTATGAAAGGACGGCAGGTGTATGAAGTATTGAAAGCCAGTGATGTTTACATCATGCCTTCTGTGTCCGAACCTTTCGGTATTTCTCCGTTGGAAGCGATGCAATGCAGTGTGCCGACGATCATATCCAAACAATCCGGTTGTGCGGAGATCTTGGAGAAATGCATCAAGACCGATTATTGGGACATTCAGGCAATGGCAGATGCGATTTACTCCATCTGTACCTATCCTGCCATGTACGAATATCTGCGTGACGAAGGGAAGAAAGAAGTGGATCAGATTAAGTGGGAAAACGTCGGGTACAAAGTGCGCCGTATCTATGACGAGGTAATAAAGAATTATAAATAATAAAATAATATAGATATGAGAACAATCTGTCTTTATTTCGAAATACATCAAATTATTCATTTGAAACGTTATCGTTTCTTCGATATAGGTACCGATCATTACTATTATGATGACTATGCCAATGAGGCAAGTATAAACGAGGTTGCCGAGCGCTCTTACATTCCGGCACTCAGCACCTTGATCGAAATGGTCAAGAACTCTGACGGGGCATTCAAGGTGGCGCTGTCTATTTCGGGCGTTGCGTTGGAGCAGCTTGAGATTCATGCACCCGCTGTAGTCGACCTGCTGCACCAGCTGAATGATACCGGTTGTTGCGAATTCCTGGCCGAGCCTTATTCACACGGCTTATCTTCCCTGGCCAATGAGGATTGCTTCCGGGAAGAGGTGATGCGTATGAGTGATAAAATCAAACAGATGTTTGGCAAGGCGCCGAAGGTGTTCCGTAATTCGAGTCTGATTTATTCCGATGAGATAGGTGCTCAGGTAGCTGCTATGGGTTTCAAAGGAATGCTTACGGAAGGTGCCAAATACATCTTAGGTTGGAAGAGTCCTCATTATGTATATCATTGCAACCAGGCTCCGAGTCTGAAACTGTTGTTGAGAGATTACAAATTGTCGGATGATATCGGTTTGCGCTTCTCTAATTCCGAATGGAGCGAGTATCCGTTGTTTGCCGATAAGTACATAAACTGGATCGATGCTTTGCCTCAAGACGAGCAGGTTATCAATATCTTTATGGAATTGAGTGCTTTGGGTATGGTTCAGCCGCTCTCTTCCAATATATTGGAGTTCCTGAAAGCACTTCCATACTGTGCTAAAGAAAAAGGAATCAGTTTCTCTACACCGACAGAGATTGTAACCAAACTGAAATCGGTTTCTCAAGTGGATGTTCCGTATCCTATCTCTTGGGTGGACGAAGAGAGAGATACAAGCTGCTGGCTGGGTAATGTCATGCAACGTGAGGCGTTCAACAAGCTGTATAGCGTGGCCGAGCGTGTGCATATATGCGATGACCGCCGCATAAAGCAAGACTGGGATTACCTGCAGGCAAGCAATAATTTCCGGTTTATGACTACAAAGAATACGGGAATCTATCTCAATCGCGGTATTTATGATTCTCCATACGATGCTTTCACCAATTACATGAATATTCTGGGCGATTTTATCAAGCGGGTAAATTCTCTGTATCCGGAAGACATCGATGATGAAGAATTGAATTCACTGCTGACTACGATTCATAATCAGGGTGAGGAGATAGCGGAACTTCACAAAGAATTGGATAGATTGCGCGCGAAAGAGGAGAAGGCAAAGGCCGTTAAAGCTGCTGCCAAACCAAAAGCTGCCACCAAGCCTAAAGCTGCCGCAGAAAAAGCTGTGAAGGATGAAAAGGCTGCTACCCCAAAGACTGCTGCAAAGGCTTCAACCAAGAAAGCTGCTCCCAAAAGCAAGAAGGAAGAATAGAAGCAGATATATCACTAAGCAGATAGGTGTATAAAAACACCTGAACAATAAAAATCACCCCTGCCACAAATAATTTGTAGCAGGGGTGATTTTATTTCAAAAACATACCGGTAAAAGTATTGCTCTGTGTACTCTGTGGTGATCGCGCAAAAATGAGTCCTGCTGATGCACCCTCGTTTTTATTCTTTATCCTGGACTTTAGAAAGAAGTATAGATAACTTCCAATGACAACGGAGGGCTGTCCAATCCTCCTTTCAGTTTCGTATAACCGGGTTTAAGATCATTGAGAACACTGATGATACTTCCGTTCGTGGTACTGGTGTTTTGATCTCTTGTAATGGTGATCGGTATGATGGCGACTTTATCCCAGAGAGTCGCTTTCTCCCACGCCTCAATGGTCGTAACGGGTGTTCCTGTATCGACATCTAAGATACCTTCTATTTTCCCGTCGTTTTCGAGCGCCGTAACGGCCGCTTCTCTCTCTGCCAGACAGGTATTGATGAGTCTCGACAAGTTGGAGAATACATACTGGTTCGTGTTGATGGCATTGTGTTGAGCAATGTAGGAAGTAACGTCATCGTTGATCTTATTGTCTTGGAAGAAGCTTTCCTTCTCCTTTTCGCGAACCAGCAATACGTAGGTCGGGACATTCATGCTGAAGTCATACTTGTTATTGTCATAGCTTTGGTTGTAGTTGGTCAAGGCCAGTTTTACAACGTTCAGCGTATCCTGACTCAGCTTTTCCCGTATGTCATTCAGCGGCAGCGATACCTGTGTGTAAATGCCGGCGGGAGTTTTCAGATACGTCCATCCCCGTTCGTTTACTTTCTCTTTGATTTTGTTCTCATCGCTGTTGAATGAATTGGCCTGAATGATCTCCTTGGTAGCGGCAAATGTCCGATAACCGTATGCGGTAGAGTCCGTTACATTATCGCTTTTCTTAAGGTTGGCGCCATCGGTTCCTTTCACATAGCACTCGTATATGACGCGTAGCTCGATTTGGTCTATATAGAGGATAGTACCGTCACCATAGTCGTTTTTGACATAAATACCTTTGAAGAGATCACCGAATACATCAGCAAAATCCTTATTCTCTTCATCGGCTTTTCTGCTTTGCTCAAGAATCTTCTGGCCCAATTCCGTCGGTAAAGTTACGGTAACCGAGGACGCATAGCCATCTTGGCTTCTGACAGAACTGTCTACGGACAAGTCTACCGCCGTATAGGCTTTCTCTCCCAACAGATCTTCGGGGTTGTAGAACTCTTCCGGTTTGATGTCGGTATAATAGGCGGATTCTTTATCCAGATCCTTGTTTAATTGATAAACACTCAGATGAGAAGCTACCAATGAATCACCGAAATAGCTACTGTATACCAAGGACAACTCCGTGCGGTACACTTCATTTTTTACCATGATCGCATCGGGGTCGTTGGGAGTATCTGCATTATAGAGCGGTGGGAAGGTGAAGTTCTTGTTGCAATGTAGCTGGGCCAGAAAGCTTGCTTCATAATAGCCGAAATCCGGGTCGGTAAATTTTCCCAAATAGCCGATACTTGTTTTTGCAAAAACCTTTCCGGCGAGTTCCGATTGGGTTTGGACATCGAATGTGGCCGTTTTACCGTTTATAGTCTGGTCTCCACCCGGAAACATTCCTAATCCCAATGTACCGGTATTGTCATCACATCCGAAGAACGTTAGAGACAATAGGATAACCCATAGATATTTTACCTTCATGATCGTCGTATCTTAGTTCAAATTTTTATTCTTGTTCTCTTTCCCATACTTTATCGTAGAACTCATTGCAGGCATCGGCGTATGTCTCGGCAGGCTGGTAGTCGAGAATCAGTTTGCCGGATTGGCGTGCATAATCCATGATCTCTTCGTTGACGTGTGCGCTGTTCTGTATCACCCCGTCCGAGTAATCGACTGCTAACTTGCATAAAGTGGTATAGTCTACCGGATCTTTCAGCATCGCCACATCTTTTTTGCTGATACCTTTCAGCATTAGTTTGGTCGTGAAATCACTGCTCAGCGTATTCTTGAAATCGTCTTCGTATACCGAAAATACGACTTTGGCATCGCGGAATGAAGGCTCGTCTTTGTAGGCTTTCTTGATGTATAAGGGGGCCAATGCGGTCATCCAACCGTGGCAATGAATCACATCGGGAGTCCAACGCAATTTTTTTACCGTCTCCAGCACTCCTCTGGCATAAAAGATAGCACGGCTGTCGTTGTCTTCATATTCTTTGCCGTTTTCATCGGAGGTCTGCAGTCTGTTTTGGAAATAATCGTCATTGTCGATGAAATACACCTGCATGCGTGCAGATTGTATGGAGGCAACTTTAATAATTAACGGGTGGTCGGTGTCATCGATAATCAGATTCATACCGGAAAGACGTATCACTTCATGCAGCTGATTTCTGCGTTCGTTGATATTTCCCCATTTAGGCATAAATGTTCTGATCTCTCTACCTTTTTCCTGAATGGCCTGGGGTAGATTTCTGCCTATGTTCGCCATTTCAGATTCAGAAACGTAAGGGGTAATCTCTTGTGTAATAAATAAAACCTTATTCGCTTTTGTCATAATAACAATCCTTCTCGTAAATATTCTGCAAAGATATAAAAAAAAAAGGGCATTAAAGCAAGCTATTGCGCGGTATAATTCCTTAT